>JBJMLU010000001.1:0-56689 GCA_045805145.1 Flavisolibacter sp.
GGCATTGGCCATTCGCTATGCCGTGGACAATGGTGCGCGCGTCATCAATATGAGCTTTGGAAAACCTGTTTCGCCTTATAAGCAGTTTGTGGATGATGCGGTTCGCTACGCGCAATCGAAAGGAGTATTGCTGGTGCACGGTTCTGGAAATGACGGAAAGGACATCACGCAGGATGTGTTCTATCCCAATCCGGTTTTTCTGGATGGCACCAGAGCATCCAACTATATCACCGTAGGAGCAAGCGGAGATGAATCATCCGGTGGATATGCTGCTTCTTTTTCCAACTACAGCAGCAAATGGGTCGACATTTTTGCTCCGGGAATGAACATCTATTCTACTGCAACCGACAATCGATACCTGAGCGCCGATGGAACCAGTCTCGCAAGCCCCGTTGTAACTGGTGTTGCTGCGCTCCTTCGTTCCTATTTTCCTGATTTAAGTCCCCAGCAGGTCATTCAGATCATTGACAGCTCCGGCACCAGGCTGGATGCAGACGTGGCCTGTCCCGGTGATGAACAGAAAAAAATTCCTTTCTCCACCCTTTCCGCCAGCGGAAGAATCATCAATGCCTATGGCGCGGTGAAGCTGGCCCTGGAAATGGAAAAGAAAAAATCCTGAGATGGTGAATGGTCAATGGTGAATGGTGAATAGTGAATAGTGAGTAGTGAATGTACAAAGGAGTAAAATAATTGTCAATGAGGCGTAGTTATGCCTGGAATAATCTCTAGTTGAATCTGTCCTGGCTCTAAAACCAAAGATAATCTGAGCCAGTATCTGACTGAACTCCGCGAAAGCCTCTGCGCTCTCTCCGCGTCCTCCGCGTTGACTCTCTCTCCCAATTCTAAATTCCTCTTTCCCAATTCCCAACTCATCAATTGCCGATAATTCGCTTACATTTAAGCATGCAACGAAAGCTTTTTTTTCTTGCATGCTCTTTTTTTTGTGCCAGTTGCTTTGCACAACAATATCCTTTTGTTTATTACACGCCAAAAGATGGACTTGTCAACAGCAGGGTGCGCAGCATTATGCAAGACAGTAGTGGAAGAATGCACTTCATCACCTTTGGAGGCCTGAGCATTTATGATGGCAAAAGATTCATCAATTACAGTCAGGAAGATGGACTGGCGAATGAACTGGTGAATGATGTAGCGGAGCTGGGTCAGGATTCTTTCCTGATCGCTACAAATACCCAAAAACTCAATACGCTGATTCGCGGAAAACTAGGTGATTTTAAAACAGCTGATGATTTTTGTCCCGTCATCAACAGGCTTTACAAAAGCAGGGACGGAGAGTTGTTTGCTTCAGCCGATGAAGGACTGTTTGTTTTGAAAAATAATTGCTTCAGGCAATTATTGCCTTTAGACAGCAATGGAAAAAAAAGCGGAATCTACCTGGACAAGATCACCGAATGGAATCATCTGCTCTTTCTGATTCCCTGGAACCCGGTATCGAATCAACAATTATTCGTTTACGATCGGTTAAACAAAAAGATTTCCTCTGTGTATGTGGGAGAAAAGGTTCAATGCATCACAGCGGACGTGCGGTCGAGAGTATGGCTTTCCACTTCGCTGGGCGTAAAGATGCTTGATACCTCCGCATTGATACAAGGCAGAATTGTGTTCTGTCCATTGCCTGCAGGGTTTGAGGCAGTGGCCAACTTTAAAAATGGCAATATTTATTTTGATCCAACCGGGTGCGGATGGTTTTATACAGGAAATCAGATCATTAAAATCGTCCCGGGCGAAACGCCGCAATTCATTTCTGCTGCACAAGGGCTGGGAACGACAACGCTGGTGGATCTGCGAAGAGACCGGGAAGGATGCATGTGGATGGCTTGTGATGGAAATGGCATTATCAAACTTAGAAACATGGACATTAGCCTGATTACGAATTTATCGGACAAGGGTCCCACATTTATTTCGGCTATGACCCAGGCATCAGACACCACCTGGTTCTTCAATCTCGATGACAATTCTGTGTACCGGTTTCATAAGAACAAATTGACTTCGTTTCACCTGCCGCCCCCGAAATTAAAGGCACTTTACATGTACACCAGGGGAAAGAGCCTCTATATGTGTAATTTGAACGAAATGGTCTGTATTCGTGACAAAGACAATCCCGATTCTTACAAGGAGCCGCGAATTGATCTCCAAAGCGGGCTTCACAATTTCATCATCGGAAATGGTATTGTTGATCCCGACGGCTATATCATTTTGCAATTACAAAGGGACGCTGAATGTCTTATTTCCGTAATGAAAAATGGCAAGGCCGTTATGGAATACAGGCTACCTATTATTTCTGACCAAATGTGCTTTGATGCCAGTGGCAACTTATGGGTTACGAGCCGCGATAATCATATCATGGTCTTTGCAAGGGACAAAGGAGATCCATCGCACTATCTGCACTTGCTCCGCGAATACCGGAGCGAGTTGCCCGAAATGAGTCCCAGATCAATAGCTGTAGACAGCTTAGGATTTGTATGGGTTGGAACCAGGTATCATGGTGTATTTCAATTTCAACTGAAGAAGGGTAGGTTGACAGTTGTAACGCAGTACACGACACACAATGGACTGACAGATAATTTTGCCTACACCCTCAAATGCGGAGACAATAACACCATTTGGGTGGGCACGCAGACTGGCCTCGATAAGATTTTTCTAAGGAATGGAAAATACATCATCGGGAATGTGAGCAAAAACAATAACTATTTCCAGTCGATTTATAAGATCATCCTCGGTCAAAACCATATTGTTTGGGCACTGACCCGTGAAGGTTCTTTGTTGCGGGTAGCGCCACCTGCTTTTTTTCCTGCGGCTCCGCCTCCTCAAATTATTCTGAGTTCACTACTGGTGAATAATAACCTGTATAATGGTTCAAAGAAAGAATTCCCTCACGATGAAAATAATTTCACATTCAGTTTAGCAGCTCCTTCTTTTGCAGATGAAAAATCCATCCGGTTTAGCTACCGGCTTGAAGGAAGCAATAACACGGGCTGGAGCCTGCCTTCAAACAGTGCCACTTTCAATTTTATCAATCTTTCTCCAGGCAAATACAAATTGAGTGTGAGGGCTGATTTTCCCGAGGGGTTATACAATAGCCAATACCTGAATTATCCTTTTACCATTTTGCTTCCCTGGTGGAAATCCTGGTGGTTCATCAGTGTTTCGATACTGGCGCTCCTTTGTTTTACCGCTGTGGTAATCAGAATATACTACCGCCAGAAACTGACCCGCCAAAAATATGTGCTGGAAAAAAAACAGATCGTTGAAAAAGAAAGGACCAGGATTGCTACAGACATGCATGATGACCTGGGCGCCGGACTTTCCCGGATAAAATTTCTCAGCGAAATGATCGGGATAAAAAAACAACAAAAGCGTTCCATTGAAGAGGATATTGGAAAGATCAGGCAATATGCCGATGAAATGATCGACAAAATGGGAGAAATTGTTTGGGCACTGAATGAAAGAAATGATTCACTCAGCGACCTGGTTGCATACACGCGGGCATATGCAATGGAATATCTTTCGCAAAGCGGAATTAACTGCACCATTGAGTGCGACGAAATATTTGCTCCTGTTTTTTTGAGTGGCGAATACCGCAGAAATATTTTTCTTTCCGTAAAAGAAAGCCTGCACAACGTGGTAAAACATGCGCAGGCAAATGAAGTACAGATTACAATTCAGGCTGGAGAACACCTGGATATCATCATCCATGACGATGGTGTGGGCCTCGACCAATCCACTGCGCGTCCTTTCAGCAATGGCCTCACAAATATGCGCAAAAGAATGAACGAGATCGGCGGCCTCGTGGAACTGACCAATAAGAAAGGAACAACAGTTGAATTAAGAGCGCCTCTGGGCTTATAACTTTTGTTATATTGCCAGCTTCGCTTCAGGAACTTACTTTAGACAAGCCGCATGAGTATTAGCATGATGATAGTTGAAGACCTCGATGAAGTGAGAGAGACCTTATTTCAATTCATTTCCATGAATTCGGAATTTAATGTGCTCGATACCTTCAAAACCGCTGAGGAGGCTTTGTATGAAATCCCCCGCCGTGTTCCCGACATAGTGATCATGGATATCAGCCTTCCTGATATGAATGGGATTGAATGTATCAGGCAGCTAAAATCAAAAGCCTTACGCACACAGTTCATGATGTTCACCGTGTATGAGAATGACGAAAAAGTATTTGAGGCCCTCAAAGCCGGCGCTTCAGGTTATCTTTTGAAAAGTACGGGCCTGGTTCAACTCATCGAAGCAATTAAGGAACTCCATGAAGGCGGATCACCCATGAGCGCCAATATTGCCCGCAAACTCGTGACCATGTTCCGCGATCAGGAAAAAAACAAGGTGGAAGTGGAAGTGCTCAGCGCGCGCGAGAATGAAGTGCTACAGCTCCTGTCAAAGGGTCTTTTATACAAGGAAATATCGATCCGCCTGTCCATATCAACGGGCACTGTGCGACAGCACATTCACAATATTTACGAAAAGCTCCATGTCCAAAACCGTACAGAAGCGATCAATCGCGCTTACGGAAATCGAGAAAAAGGATTGTGAATGGCGGATGGTGAATGGTCAATGGTCAATGGTCAATGGTGAATGGTGAATAGTGAATAGTGAATGGGTGAGTGGAAGATCGGAGATCGTAAAAGAATAGGCCAACAAAATACAACGCGATAGTAACGGAGCTGAAATTCCATTCAGCCTTGAGACCTTCTATTTGAATTAAAAAAGATTTCTCTTCATTTTCTTTGTTCCTTATAGTAGCTTTTTTATGAAAGCTTCGCATTTCCCATTCACCTACTATCCCTCTCTTCCTGATTTCCCTATAACTCTCAATCCTATTCACCATTCACCATTGACCATTCCACTATTCACTATTCACTTCCCTCATTCACCATTGACCATTCACCATTCACCCATATAACTATCGTTCTATTGTTGTGGGTAGTTCAGCATTCTACCTTCAAATCTCAAACAACTGTTATGAGACAAATTTTCTTAGTTATTTTGGGTATGTGCCTTGTATTTTCCAGCATGGCGCAGGCAAGAGCCCAGGCGGATGTAAGTGTGAGTGCAGTAACGATTGCTGTTCCTCCTTCATTCAAAAGGCCTATTAATCGCCAGGCTGTTCTTTCTGCAGACCCGGGAACACCCACGGAATTAACTTCCGCACGCCAGGACTCCGTGCTTCTTTGCAGCATTACGATACACAACGAAAATGATGATGATGCCAACCAGGTGATGGTGACCGTAGTGGTACCAGTGGAAGTGAACGTGGTATCAAAGCCTGCCAATGCAACCGTTTACAGGTCTTCCGGCGGCTCGTCGGCTTTTGCAGGTTACGTGATTTTCAATCTTGGGAACATGGCAGTAGGACAAAATATTACAGTTCAATTCAGTTTCACCAAATCAAAATACGGAAATAAAGTAGGCGCTTACGCGTACAGCGGCACACCAGATCCCAATCCCGCGAACAATTATAAGGATGGCGTCTATTGATATACCAACGTCTGGTGACCGAAAAAAATAAATTCAAACATTCCTGCTATTCATTAATCAAACTGCCAGGTAGGTATGTGTACAGCCAAACAGAATGCATTTTTTCTTCTGCCGAACACTTTACACGTAGGTGGGAAAAATGTGAAGGTTCAAAAACAAATGTTCATTAACGGAAACCAGATCTCCCTGAAAAAGAAAACCCATTAGATCAGTTGCCTCCATTAAATAAAAACAAATTATGCTGACAAGAATTTTTCTTTCATGGGTCTTGCTGGTATCGACCGGTGCTTTCGCACAAAAGCCGCTTCAAAAGCCACTCATCGCAAGTAAAACAGATAATGACAGACTTAAGGAGCGAAAGGTGATCCAGCCATCCTATGACTTTTCACATGTCCATATCTGTTTGGACAAAATCAGCACAAAGTCCTTGCCCGTCCGGCCACCGCTTAAAGGACCCGTGGTGATTCCGAAACTAAAACCAAATGGTGAGTTGGAAACAATTGGGACGGTAACTCAGGGTTTGGTTGTGGTCAAGGAAAAAATGTGGTCGCCGGGAGACATAATCACAGTTGGATTCTTTCCAGGGCAAACAACACCGGTTATTATTTCCAAAGTAAAAATTTATGCGAAGGTTTGGGAAAGTTTTGCCAATATAAAATTTCAATTTGTAGACGACGTAAAGGACGCGCAGGTGAAAGTGGGCTTTATGCCTGATAATACCAGCTGGTCCATGGTTGGAAGAGACGTTCTCACGAACACTACGGGAAGCCAAACCGTTAACTTCGGATGGTTCGACAATAACACCACTGAAGAGGAATTTCGTCGCGTGATCGTACATGAATTTGGTCATGTGTTGGGATATATTCACGAACATCAATCGCCAGCCGCAGGAATTCCATGGGATAAGAGTAAAGTGTATGCCTATTTTGGCGGCTCACCCAATTTCTGGAGTAAGGAAAAAGTCGACTTCAATATTTTTGCCGCCTTCGACACCACCAGCACCAATTTTTCAGCGTACGACCGTCTTTCCATCATGCATTATTTCTTTCCACCCGAGCTGGTGACCGACCACAGCATGTTTACCAACAATACCAACCTGTCTACGACAGACATGCAGTTCTCCCGCCAGATCTATCCCTTTCCTGTTGTTCCTTCCACTGCCACAGGTGTGTTGCTTACCGGTGATGACTGCGACGAGATTGCTTTTTCGGTCGAATACAATGTAGTGGATAAAAATGTGATCGAGTTCATTCTCCAACCGGGCCGTGACCCTGCCACCAATAATATCATCAACTGGTGGAAAAAAATTTCTGTGCCCTTATTGGGCAATGCCGAAGTGGGGCTCGAAATGCAGGATGGATTTTCCTCGACCAAACAGGTTGCTGTAGTAACAATTGACAAGAGCCGTGGGATTGGCTTTGGCAAGGCCAAAATCCTGGGCGTGCATACGGGCCTGAATTATTCCTGGAAGGCATGGCCGGCCATTATCGGCGGTTGCCGTGTAAGGCTCACCTGGCGAAAAGACAAATGCTGATGGAGCAATTTATAAGGCCAAGCAAATGAAAAGACGCTGCAATTGAATAAAGCGCGTAGCCATGAACGTTGAAATAAATGATGGATCATGAAAAAAATCTTTCTGTGTACCGTAAGTTTCTGCCTGGTGTATTTTACAAACGCCCAGCCTTTGCCTACACCGAGGCCGATTCCAGCGAAGAGCCTTCCCAAATTAAATTATGTGCCAGCCGCACTCGCCAATTCATACAACTGGTGGAGAAGAGTGAATCCGGCAAATATTACCTACTTCCCTTCCATCAATTTGAGTGATCTCAATAACAAGGATTTTAGTCTGGCCAGCTATGAAGCAAGGACCATTATCAGTTTTTCAAATATTGGAGACATCAATCAGCCTTCTTCTTTATCCAACGACAGCATGATACACCTGGAACCGTTGGTACACCTGGAAAAATTATTATTGCGTGCAGACATCAACGATGCCGGTATCGCACACCTGGCACCCCTTAAAAATCTCAAACACCTCGAATGCCTGAATACCGGTCCTTTTGTAAAAATTCGTCCGGATTATCGTGCGCTCACCAACAACAGCATGACTGTAGTCGCTTCCCTCGGCTCTCTGGAAGTGCTTCGGCTTTATTACTGCAAATGGGTGGACGATGCCGGCCTGTCGCAACTATCAGCTTTGAAAAATCTGAAAGAGATGGATCTCACCGCCTGGAATATTTCAGACAAGGGCATGAGCAGTTTGACATCGCTTACCCAAATGGAAATATTAAACCTTTCCTATACAAGCGTCACCGACTTAACCATTCCATACCTGCAGCAAATGACCGCTTTGAAACAACTGGACCTTTCTTACACCTCCATTACCGATAAAAGCATCGATAAGCTGATGTTGCTGCTTCCGCGCATGCCTGCATTCAATAAGCTGCTCATCACCGGCGACTCGGGCATTAGCAAAAAGGCGAGATCAACTTTTATAGAACGGTTCCCGCGAATTACACTGGTACAATAAGAGCGCTGCTAAAATTTTTTTATGAAACGGACTTCTGCTTTGCTTTTCTCCCTGATACTATCCTCGATTGTAGCGGCGCAGCCACCTTCAAAGGCTGAACTGGATAAAATGCTGAAACAGCAGCAGGACATCCTGCAAAAAATGAAGAATGATCCACGCTACAAACAACAAAATGGCGTGATCGCTACAAGCTTTTCCGACGGGGATGATTATGGAAATGCCGATAATTGGAAGTTCCCACCAAAGAATGAAACCCTTATCGCCTCTCTTCCCAAAAAACCGTTGAATAGATCACAGCTGGTTAGTTTCCTTAATGAAACACTGACGCAACTGACCAAAAAAATGCCAGCAGGAATTGCCGCCTCGATTCAAACCATTTCCAAAAAATTGGGAAATGATGGTCTGCAGATGGAAAATCTTGCCATTGACGGATGGTATACCAACTACAGGGAAGAAGCATTGATGCTGATCGTAAAAGCAGCAGTTCTCAGGCCCGACGATGGTTTGCTGCTGAATAACTGCGCTGCCATTTTGAATATGAGCGGTATGGAACAATTTAGCATTCCGATCCTGAAATACGTGGCCCAATTCTATCCCGATGATGCAATGGTGTTGAACAATATTGGACAGGCTTATGCCGGACTGGGAGAAACGGATACCGCGATGTATTATCTAGGCCGCTGTTTAAAATCAGACCCTGACAACGCAGAAGCCAACAATACGGCAGGACAAATTGAAGTAACAAAAGGTAACAAGGAAAAAGCCGCTGACTATTTTGAAAAATCTCTTTCATCGGCATACAGCAAACCTGCCGAATTAAAACTCAGGAAAATAAGAACGGAGTCGATGGCTACCATGGTGAGGCCCAGGGTAAAGGTTCCGGAATATTTCAATCAGTATAAATACAAGCTACCGGCACAATGCACCAATGTTGAAGGAGCAGCACAAGCAGAGGCAGAACAAACAGCCTTTCGTGAAATGATTTCCAAACTGGTAAACACATATGGAAGCAAAGCCGGGGAATTAGGACAAAACATGTACGCCCGCATGGCTAGCATGTCTGGCAGGATTAAACAAAAGGGCGAGTTTATGGCGCAGCCTTTCTATGAATTATGTGGGATCATGGCAAGGGATCTGCTCTCGGATTTCAGCAAAGAACTCCATGATGTGCTTTCAAGAGTTGACAAGAATTATTTTGCGGCAGTAGAAAAGTTAAAGAACGAATACTCCGTAGAACGGAGGCGAATTGAAAAATCATATTCTGATCGTGAAAAACCCCAATGCTGCGGCGAAGGCAATGTTAGTTGTTGCATCGACGAGGAAAAGAGATGCAGGGAAATAAATGATCTGGGTAATAAATATCTTCCGCAGTTTGCACTGCTTACTGAAGAATGGCAGGAGAAAAATCAAAACGTTTTCAGAAAATATTTTGATCAACTGATTTATTGGAGTTACCTCAGTTATCATCCGCTGGGCGATGATCATTTTCGTGCTCAATCTTTTTACCCGCTTGTTTTGCAATTTCTTCTCATGCTGGGTAAGATAGATCATACAGAGGTGATCAAACCCTGTCAGTTTACCCCCTCTCAGGCAACAGCCGACTCCATTGACATCAAGGAAATTGATTGTCCGCTGGATCTGACCATTCCCTTTGTTGTGGGAAAACTGCAGCTAACCTGCGATAAGTTTTCTTTCAGTGGAGGAGAAGGACTTGTATTCAGTTATGAAAAAGACTTCAAAACAAAACAATCAACCCTTAGCCTGGGCATCGGCGTAAAACTGGAACTGGGTGGTAAAATGGGACCGATAAAGGGAGGCGTAAGTATAGGGGCAGATGAATCGCTATTCATCACGTTTGATGGAAATAATGGGTTTTCGGACGCCGGATTGAGTTTTAATGCAAAAGCTGGCGGAGGTGCAAATGCAGCAGGTGTTGTGAAAAAAGGTGAAAGCGTGAGTGCAGGTTATTCCTTCGGAATCAACTCAGGATGCAATTTCAATGAAGGACCTTTCAAAGGCATGCTCGGACCAGCACCCGATGTACAGCAAAACAAGAATGTAAAAATCTATAAATCCGGTCGATGAAAAAGCCAGCAATGATATTGTCCGTTGTCTGTTTCGCGTGCACGTTCCTATGTGCTCAGGACTGCGATACTGCATCCATCATGAAAACCAAAGGCAAATGGGTGACTGCTGAAGACAATATTGTAGGCCCGGAAAAATCCTTTCCAAAGAGTCAATATCAGCAGGTGCTCAAAAGAATTGATAAAATCGCAGCGCTCTTTCAGCAAGCCTACCCCGAACCCGTAGGCATGCAGGCAAAATGGTACCGGGCGATCCGCGGAAGCAGTCTTGTTGAAAACGGACCGGTACCCTACCAGTTCAATTCTTTGTACGAGGCCTGGTATTGCAATCCCAATCTGCACAAATTAATGATCGGGTCCGAAACAGGTACCTGGGCCTATGTGCATGCCAACAGTTTTGGGTGGTTGATCAGTGATCAGTCGGACAAATTATGGATCACCATTGGAGGGCAGACGGCTTATTTGCTTGCCAAAAAAATAGGTGAATGGAAAGGACTTGCTCTATATGAACCATCTTCCAACAGGGGAAAATGTAAAGCCGTGCTTTTCACCCGGAAGAATCAACTGCCCTATGCGGCTGTTAACCGGCTTCAGTTCCTTCAAGCTATGAAAGAAAACCTGGAAGCTGATAAAAAAAGAGAGCTGGACGCGCAGGGTAAAATGCCTGTTCGTTCCGATGCGGAAGAAGAACAGGTAAAACAAAAAAGAGCAGATGCTTATATCAAATCATTTCGACCGGAGAGGCAGGCGCAGGCAAGGATTAACTACATGAAGGATTATAAAACAGACCAGATGCGCAAGAATGAGATGCTGCAGCAAACTGCAGCCTATTTCGATGCAAAGATCAAAGCCATCGATCATGCATGGATTGGCCTGGATGAAAAAGGATTGGAACAGCCGGCCATTGTAACAGAGGACTATCATGAATTGTTCAAAGGATTCTCGACAGAAGAAAAAGGAGGAAGGATGATCGTTGTGTTGAACAAAAATTATTTCGATCTGAAACTACCAAAGTATGCTCCCCAGTTCCTGGTTCTGTACTGGGAATGGGATGGGAATAGAGCGGCGCAGAATTTCAAAAAGCATTTGGAAGAAAATTTCCCGGTAGAGCAGATGCAAGCCCTGATAGACAAATAAAAAAAGAATCGGGTTTAGAGCAAACCACAAATCCAATGATCCAAATGAAAACAAACCAGTAAACTCAGAGTCATGAAAAATATCATCACCTTTTTTCTGTTCTCCATTCTTTGTTCATTTACCGTGTTTTCGCAGAAGAAGCCTACAGGCTCCAAAATTTTTTGGGTCCCTCCCGCAAAGCCTAAAAAGCCCACGCCTCCGCCCCAGAAAAGCTGGTTCGTCAGTTGGGAATTGACGGTCAAAGGGAATGGAAGCGAAAAGGGTGATGCGGATGACGGAAGTGAAGTAACATGGTCTATAGACCGGAAATATACCGGAAAGGTTGAACTCAATTTTTCCTCACCGGGCTATTTACCTGAAATGAATGCGGAGCAGATAAAAACAGCCTTGATGGAGGGCAACATTACAGATTGGCGGCACATGAAACCAGTAAAGACAGGTGGACCCATCGACTATCAACTTACCACCAACTCCATACCTATCCACGTTTTCATCAAGGATAAAAGAAAATCACTGATAAAAGACAGGGGCGAAGGTGATTCCTTTGAAAATACCACCACAACGGAAGAGTGGAATGCCGACTATGATGGCTTTACCCAGAACCAGGCAAGACTTCAAACCATTGCCAAGAGTTCCTATTCACACTATTCTGTTTGGCTTCCGGTTTCACCCTTTGACGATATCCTTGAGCCGGCGAAGCTGTTCCTGTCAACTACCGTTTCCATTGAACGTTCGAAATATGGATACGGGGATTTGCCGACTTCTGAAACCGAAAAAAAACCAGACCAACACCTGCATATAAATGACGCCCACATTCCTCAACTAAACGGCATTCTTGAAAAAGACGCCCTCATACATCCTTATACGGACCTGCCTTATGAGGAGAAAAACGGAGTGTTTGAATTTGACTCAGGAGAGAATTTAATAACTAAACCCTTGTTTGACTTCATCCCGGAATCGAAAACCAACGTAAAGGTTCGCATTGTTTTTCACTTCGCCCAAAAACCCATCCCGAATAAATAATTTATGCGTGTACTCTTCCCCGTTCTGTCGCTCTTTTGGTTCCTGCATCTGCCATGCAGAGCGCTTGCCCAGCAGGCCTGCGATGACTCCAGTTTGATGTCTGTCAAAGGAAGCTGGAAAAAAACTTCGGATGCCAACACTTTTCCGGACACGAGTTTTCCAAAAAGCCAGTTCCCGCAGGTAAACAAGCGGATCGACAAAATGCAGCAAATCGTTCATGCTGCTTATCCCGAGCCTCTCGGTATTGAAGCAAACTGGTACCGGTCCATTTCAGGGCATGAGCTTGTGAAAAATGCGGGCGTGCCTTTTCAGTTTACATCCATGTTTTTATGTTATTACTGCAATAAAAACGAAAATCTGCTAGAGCTGGGTGGCGAAACCGGCACCTGGCTCTATGTGTGGGCCAATCAGCTAAACTGGTTCGCGGAACGCGTAAGTTATTATACCATTAACAAACAGCCCACCTACCTGCTGACACCAAGGGCAGGCGAATTGAATGGCACTGCACTGTACAGGGGCATACACAACAGCAATTCCAATACGGGCATAGCCTATTCCCTTGCCTCTATCCTGACACGCGATGGCCAATCACCTTATGTTCCGGTTACACGGAAAATCTTCCTTAGAGCGATGCTGAAATGGAACGAATTCGAGTTTAATAAAAACTACGCCAACCTGGAACAATATATCATCGTTCGAAGCAATGAGGACGAAGAAGCGTATAAAAGAAAACAATGGGATGCAATTGAAAAAAGAACAAAACCCGAAAGATTGGCCGCGGCCAGGGAAAACTTCCTGAAAAATTATAGGAGCAGCCAGGAACAAAAAGATCAAACTCTGGCCAAAGTAAAAAAAGATTATGAAGCTAAAATCAAGGCTGCCCAGGACTATCTCGCCAACCGGTCAGAAGCTGAATTGAACATGCCGGCGATAATTGATAATCTAACCAGCTTCAAGGACTTCAGTACCGCGGAAAGAGGAGGACAGGAGTTCGTTCGCCTGAATCCGGATTATTTCGATCCGAAGCTTCCGAAATATATCCCCCAGTTCCTGATCGTTTACTGGAGATGGGATAACAATGCAGCGGGCAAATACTTCAGCAAACAGATTGAAGATCACCTGGACTTTAAAACACTAAAAGGCTTGATCGATAAATAAACAAGGATGAAAAAAATTTCAACTACAGGTATCCAGCTGATATTTTGCTTTCTGGAAGCGCAATCTCCGCAAGCCTGAAAGCCAATCCCGGTATTTCCATAACCCGATGAATAATTACCGACTGAGTACGAATTAATATCTGCTGAAAACCGAGCTAAAAACTGTAAACATGAAAAGAACAATGTTGTTCCTGGTTGTTGTTTTCAATTGCTTTTGTGTAAACGCACAATCCGAATATTTTGACATTGCACGGTATATACCGCCGCAGCAATGGAAAAAGGAAATGTTGAACGGGGTCCTGTCACTCACGCATCTCGATGAAACGAAAAATTCTTTTTGTGCTCTGCTTCTTTATCCTTCTATGAAGAGCCAGGGAGACGCCGTAAAAGATTTCATGAGTCAATGGAAAAAGCTGGCTGTGGAAAGATACAAGGTAACAGCCCGTCCTGTTCTAGAAAAAAAAACAACAGCTGACGGATGGAAAATAATAGCCGCAGGGTCACTCGTGAAGATCGAAGATGCCGATTGTCTCTTCGTGGTCTCGGTGTTCAGTGGTTTTGGAAAATTATTGACTGTTACTTGTACCACCAATGATACAGCCTACCTACCAACAGTAGATGAATTTCTGGAAACTATGCAATTGGAAAAAAATGAAACATCTGCTGAAGCTGCAAATCGATCCCAGTCAAATTCATCGAAAGTATCAGCGGGCACCGGTGTTGTCGCTTCTTCGAAGGCTTCTGATGAAAATAGTTTTGGAAAGATGCATTTTCAACCTATTGCCGGCTGGAAGATGGAACGTTTCAGCGACGC
This sequence comes from Flavisolibacter sp., assembly GCA_045805145.1. Lineage (GTDB taxonomy): Bacteria > Bacteroidota > Bacteroidia > Chitinophagales > Chitinophagaceae > Flavisolibacter. Next base: position 14,251 of record JBJMLU010000001.1, read on the forward strand.
TATTGCCTTTACCCCAAAGGATCTTCCTCCCAACCGTTATCTTGAAACCAGGATCCTGCCTGCAAAGAATTTTTCAGGCACCATAGAAGAAGCCCTCGCTCAAAGCTGGAATGATGCACTACAACAGTTTCAACTTGTTTCGCCATTTACACCTCCTTATTTTACGCTGACGAAAAAAACATCCTACAAGGGATGGAACTATATAAGGTGTGAAGGAACAGTGAAGAGCATACAGGACCAGAGTGAACTGGGTTATGACAAATACTACATCCATCTGTTTGTAATTCAGGTCAACGGACGAATTGAGCGCTTTGCAACAGTAGGTCTGAGCAATATCGAGGGGGCCGATTACAGTCCTTACAACAACGGTTATTACAGTGAACCCATCGAAGAATTATATTATAGCGTTGAATTCGATGACTGGAAGGACTCCATTTCGACAGTAGTTCCGAGCACACCCTTGAAAGGTATGTATCAGGGCCTGAGGCTCGGTGCCAACGGACTCAGTGGCAGCTTCGTTATTTTTTTTCCCAATGGGCAAGTTTTCTTTGGAAGCAAATTTCCTACTGAAGGTTTTGCAGAAAAAAATACCTGGTTGCTTGCAGAAAAAAATACGCACGACTGGGGAATTTATCGCTTAAACAATGGTGTGGGCAGCATTAACATGGGCAATGGAAATTTTCCTTTAAAAATTTCCGGGAAAAACCTCTTGATCACTACACAGAACACTGAACATGTGTATGAACCTGTTCCCTCGATTGATGGCGCGATGATCAATGGCAGTTATGGATTTGCTGACGATTCTGGAAAAATTTCATCCCTGATCAGTTTTACTCCTGACGGAAAATTTGTTGACGAAGGAGCATTGAATATTCTTAATCATCAAACCACCAGCCCTGATGAATTCAATATAGCCCATAGTACCGGAAATGGTACTTACGAAATAAAAAATTACACCATGATTTTCCATTACAGTGATGGAAGAAAACTTCAAATAGTGTTTAAGGGCGAAGGCTTCGACAAAAAGAATCCGGGTCCCCCTTCTCTCACTTTAAGTTTCAACAATGATATTCTGTATAAAAAATAATTCTTTTAAACTGGGGTTATGAAAAAAAATTTCTGCTTCCTTCTGGTTTTGTTTATTACTACATCTGTCCTTGGCCAGAAAGAAACATTTGATATCGCCCGATACACAGCGCCTAAAAACTTTAAAAAAGATACCAAGGAGCAGGCAGTAATCTATTCGCTTATCGAAGAGAAAAAAGGGAGCTTCTGCGTCATTGCCTTGTACACCAGTTCCGCCAGTTCAGGCAGCTCCGAAAAAGATTTTAAAGACAAGTGGAAAGAAGTAATTCTATCGCGTTATCCGGCGGCTGATGCAGATCCCAAAAAGGAAGAATCCACCAATTCAGATGGATGGAAGTCAACGACCGGAGCGGCTATTGTACAACAGGACAGTATTCAGTTCTATGTTTTTCTGACTGTATTTACGGGCTTCGGAAAAAATTTTTCCATTATGGCCAATCTGAATGACCAGTCGTACATCCCGCTGGTTGATGCTTTACTGGAAAATATAAAATTGGATTCATCCGCACCCGTCGCCAATCAAAAAACAGACAGGCAGGAAACGGGAACAACGAATTCCATCATTGGTGTCTGGAGTACGCAGGACGTTTCCATCGCCAACTATGTTTCTCCTTCCGGTGCCTTTGTGAGAAGCGCGGATGTGAGCACGATGGAAGAATATGAGTTCAGAGCGGACAACAAATATGTCTATAAATTTTTCGGCAGCGCAAACGGAATCATGTACTATACAGAAACTGAAGGTGAGTATACTACCAACGGCAAAACGCTTTCTCTGGTTCCAAAAAAAAGAAAAGGGGGATATGGGACTACGATCAAGGATGAAAAAAATCTCCTGGACAAACCCGCTACACTCGACTGGTATATCGGACCCAATAAATGGGACGCAGGTCCGTATCTGAACCTTCACCAGGACGGGAAGTATTACATGTGGAGCGATTATCCTTACAATTATTTTAAAAAGGTCGGGGCTTCTACTGCTACTCCTGCAAAATCTGATAGTCCCAAAGAACCTGAAGGAATACAGAATCAGGCAGCAACAAAAGATCAAAGCAATATTCAGACAGAAAAATTCGGATCAGTGATGTACAAAACTCCGAACGGCTGGACCTTAAAAAAATATTCAAATGCAGAAATACTCAGTCCTGCTGATCTCCAACAGAACGAATTCCTTGAAATAAGAATCTTGCAATCTCTGAATTTTTCCGGAAGTCTGGAACAAGCGCTGCAGAAAAGTTATGATGATGCCGTTACGATGTTGTCCGCCACCAAAATGTATGAAGCAAGTGGGGGCAACTATACTATACAGCCTGCAAAAAAATCTTTTAGAGGCTGGGAATACATTCGCTGCAGTGGTGGTATAAGAGCAGGCGGTGGCGACTACCCACCTGAATACGGGCTTGACGTCTTTGTGATGAAGATCAATGACCGTTTCGAACGCATTGCCATCGTCAAAAGCAGGGACAAGTGCAAGCTTTCCTCCTATTATCCTTCCGACCGGTTAAACTATTACAGGGACATCGAGAACTTCTTGTTCTCGCTGCAATTTGCCGACTGGAAGGATCTGCCTGTAAAAGCAGGTGTCGCTGCCGGCCAGGGCATCGAAGGTGTTTGGGAAGGGGTTACCCTGAATGTAGGCCTGCCAAACCGAGGTGCTATGCTGGGAGTAGAACTGAAAGGAACCCATGCTATTTTTTTCTCCAATGGTCAGGCCTTCTTTGGAACGAAGTTTCCCATCGAAGGCCTGGACGAACTAAATACCTGGATCGCAGCTGAAAACAACAGGCGGGACTGGGGTACCTACCGTTTTACCAACGGAGCAGGCGTTCTCAAAATGCCCTATGGCGACATTCCTCTGAGAATGGAAAAAGGAAAACTGATTGTGACAAAAAATAAAACCGATCACGTATTTATAAAAATTCCCGCTGCCGATGGTGCCAGGTTCAATGGAACCTATGTATTCAGCAGTAAGGATATTTTGGGCAATGAAACCGGCAAAACACCCACGATTCATTTCAGCGCCGACGGAAAATTTACAGATGAAGGGGCTGTTTCCGTGATGTACCACGAATACATCGATTGCATCAACAATGCACTCAATCCCGGTTCAGGCACCTATGAGGTAAAGAACAATTCCCTGCTTTTCCATTATTCTGATGGAAGAAAAATAAAGATCGCTTTTGTTGGAATGGGCTACGATAAAAATAATACCAGTCCACAGACGCTCACGGTTAGTTATAATGACGATGTCCTTTCCCGAAAATGAGATCGAATAAAATTATTCTTGATTTATGAAAAAATATATCGGCTTCATTGGATTGTTTTTTTTCAATGCCATCCACGGGCAGACAAACTCGAATATAACAGACAGTCTGGCAATGGACAGTTCCATCATATATGCACCAACCGAAGTGGGAATACCTAACGGTGAAAGGTCAGCGAAAATCATTGGTAAACAGGGAGGATCGCTTGCCTCTTCTGATAACAGGATAGAATTGATCTTTCCCGAAGGCGCTTTCAATTCCAAAACTCAGATCAGTATCCAACCCATCACAAACACTTCGAGAGACGGCATAGGAAATGGTTACAGTATTGAACCTTCCGGAATCAATTTCCAACAACCCGTGCAATTGATCTTTCACTATGCATCAAAAGATGTGGAGGGCGGAAGTCCCGCGCTTGTTGGTATTGCCAGTCAGGACGAAAAAGGTGTGTGGTACGGATTGGAAAAAATAAAACTGGACACGGTGACCAAAACGATTTCCGGTTTGATCAGCCATTTTTCTACCTGGGCTATGAACTGGTCCTATCACCTGTCGCCAGAAAAAGTAAGGTTAAAGGTCTCAAAAAAAGTGCGGTTGTTTCTGTTTCCCACGCCCATAGGAGAACCTGAAAAAGGACAAAGGGCGGAAGTGATCCTCGGCATATATGGTCCTAAGGCTTCCAATCCGAGGACCTGGTCTGTAAATGGCATACCAGGCGGCAATTCTTCCTTTGGCACCGTTGATGATGCACTTTGGCCTTTGCTGGACAGGTATGTAACCTATTCGGCACCGGCGCAAGTGCCGGCAGAGAACCCCGTTTCGGTTACGCTAACAATTGAAGGCGCTGCTTCTGGCATCGCGGAAGGAGAAACCAGAACTCTGAAAAGGGAATGCAAGATCCTTGTATATGACAAAGCCTATGAAGTAAAAATGATTTCCAGAATGAAGGGTAGTTCCATGCAGGCCTGGGCCGGCAATATGGTCTACGCGGATGAAGGAAGTTTTGTGGTATCGATGGAAGATGAAACACCCAAAATAATTGACATAGAAAATAATTTCGAACGTCTTCTTTATAACCATTGTGACGTTACCATACTAAACTCCGAGGAAAATACAGGGCTCATACACATCGTTGATACAAGGATGATCAGGCTGAATCCAGCACAACCGCCAAAAAAACCATACGGCACCATTGAAATCGAATTTACCCCGCGCACCGCGGTTTTTACCACCTTCAAATACAACTGTCCTCCGCCTCCCGGATCAAGAATTAAGCAAAATTCGGTTGGTACCATACCAATGCTTGCTTACATACCCGCATTCCCGCTGTCGGCATCCTGGCAAACAAAAGACGGAGAACAAATCATTCAGCAGGTAGGAAGTGAATCGGGCCCAATCTATTTTAAAATGACTGTTAAACGGTTGAAAGATTAAATCACATTATAAAAAACAAACGATATGAAAAAAATCATGTTCGCATGGATACTTGTTCTTCCCTGGTATCTGCACGCCCAGTTGGGCATCAAGGGAGGCCTCAACTTCGCCAATGTAACCAACGCTTCTTCTATCAACAGCAGTAGCCAGACAGGTTTTGTTGTGGGTGGATATTTAGCGCCGCCTTCCACAGGCGTTATGGGATTTCGAACCGAATTACTTTTTTCCAGGCAGGGATATAATTACAAGACCAGTGTCAATACCGGAAATGTAGACCTGGACTACATCCTTTTCCCGCAGCTAATGTGCATCAACCTCACCAAATTTGTACAAATCCAGTTCGGAGCACAGATGGCTATCCTTCTGAATGCAAAAGTGGACAGCAGCAATGAAAGCAGTGCAGGTGCAACCGGTAATTCATCCGCTATGGACGCGTACAACCGTTTCGACTATGGCTATGCGATTGGCGGGGAAATACATCCGGTGTCCGGCCTGATACTGGGAGTACGCTACAACGTAAGCCTGGGTGAAATGTACAAATCGGAAAACTATTCCAACCCCGGTGCCATGCCCAGCTTTATCCCGGATATAAATCCCAAGAACAATGTTGTTCAACTTTTTGTAGGATGGACATTCGGCAAACAACCTAAAAAAACCAAGTCATGAAATATATTTTTCTTCTGATTGCTGCTAATCTTTTTTTATATGCAGGAGCTCAAACCAAAACAGTTTCTTATCCCACTCCTGAATACATCAATGAAATCTATTTTCTTAACAGGGATAGTAGTAAGTTATTGCGACTGGAAAAAGAAACATCCAGCATTCAGTCTTCACATGGATTGGGTGGAGGCACTAATGGTGCAACTATCGAAGGCAAGTCTTCTCCAGTGCGGCTGAAACAAAATGAACATTTATACTTTGTATTTTTTGGTGGAGGAAGTGAGATGACACCGGAAGCTGATTCGGCGATCAAAGCCAGTGGCATGAATGCGTCCTCCACAGGCAACTCAATGAATATGGAAAGTGCATCATCCATGCTGATGGATCCTTCTCAAACCACTTCGCTTTATAGTCTGGAGGTTTCTAAGGACAAAAGAGAGTTGATCATGCAAAGTTATTCCGGAATGAAATTACTTGGCAAACCAAAAAAGGAAAGTATCAAGTACACGCTGAGTGTAAAAAAGATCAGGAGCGGATATTATGAACTGGTTGTTGACAAACCGTTGCCCAAGGGCGAATATGCATTCATGATCATGGCAATGGGCATGGCTTCAATGAATGGATCCTATCTGCTGTTCGCATTTGGAATAGACTAGAGAGTTTATGATTTATGGTTTTATCTCGCAGCTGACGGCTTAGACTTCATAGCTACAGTTCCACAATATCAATTTGCCAGGAAAATATTTTCCATTTCCTTATGGAACAAACCTTCAATCGCATCATAGCCGTGAACTCCGGTTATGAAAAATATAGCCAACATCATTTTGCTGGTCATTGCCATGGCCGGCCTGGTCCTGCTTTTTGGTTCTCAAAAAAACAGGACTGTACCATTTCACAACAATCGCATCATTTCGAAAAAACCGGTTGTTGCATCCCGTTTGCCCGGGAAATTGAGTGCAAAAGAAAGTCTGGCCAAAAATTTTATTCGGAAGAATGGCTATTGCGAAGATTTTTGTTTTCTGGTAGACATGAGTCTCCCATCAGGACATAACCGTTTTTTTGTTCTTGACCTTCATAAGGACAGCATCAGCAATGAAGGATTGGTGAGTCATGGTGGATGCAATCATTATTGGCTTGAGGGAAGAAAGTATGGTAATGAGCGCGGATGCGGTTGTTCCTCTCTGGGAAAATACAGGATCGGTTATCCTTATTTAGGAATTTTCGGACCGGCTTTTAAATTGTATGGGCTCGACAGCAGCAACAGCAACGCATTCCAACGTTTTATAGTATTGCACGCGCACGATTGTGTTCCGGAAAAAGAAGTAAAGACCGACATCTGTCAAAGCAACGGATGTCCCATGGTCTCGCCCTCCTTCCTGAAAAAAATTTCTCCCCTCATTAAATCCTCAAAGAAGCCTGTCCTCCTCTGGATTTTTGACTGATGGAATGGCGAATGGTGAATGGTGAATGGTGAATAGTGAATAGTGAGTAGTGAATGGGATTAGCGGGATGGCCACTGACGTGACTTAGGTATAGTAAATGAATGGAATGAGAAAGCTTTTGGATTTTTTAAATCCTGCCATACTACTCGGTGTTCTGCATTCACTATTCACTATTCACTTTTCACCATTCATCATCATATAAAATAAAATCTATCGCTGTTGAAAAAATTATCAGGAATGATTATCTTGGCTTCAACCAAAAATAGCTATGCGTATAAATTTATTCCTTGCCCCTGTTTGTATTTCCTGCATCTGGTTATTCTCTTTTCGGTCAGGGCCCGTTTCCGCCAACCATCTCAATCTTCCGCGATCTTCTTATTCAACAGATACACTTCCGCAATCCCAGGCTGCAAAGACGGATAATGATACATCTATTGTATTCGAAAAATCGGAAGTAGAGGCATCTGTGGATGCAACGCTATGGAAAAAGCAGCTGGAAAAAGAACTCCAGCCTGTCATTGAACGTGCGGCAAGAAAAAGAATGCCCGCCGGAACTTATATAGTTGTAATTCGTTTTTTAGTGGAAAAGGATGGGAGCATTAGCGATATACATGCTTTAAATGATCCCGGTTACGGTCTTGCAGCCGGTGCAGTAAGGGTGGTTAAGTCAGGACCCAAATGGACGCCTGGCACGGTCAACGGCAAAACCGTACGTTCTTATCATTCCCAGCCCATCCATTTTGTGATTTCTGAAGGTTAACTGCGCTAACCCTGATTGCAACAGAACAAGGAATCTTTAATTCACTATTGACCTCTCTCCCTTCCGCCAACTGCCGTCTGACGACTCTGTATTCACCATTCACCATTCACTACAACAGCCTCATATGTTCTTCGTCGGTGAGTCCTTCCTGGACTTCATTGTATTCGATAATAAAATTATTCCGGCCTTCACCGGTCAGGAGGCGTAAAAATTTTCCCTGCACCAGTTCCAGCATAGAGAGGAACATGAAGATGGCGTGCACGCGGTTCTCTACTCTTTCGAAAATCTTTTCAAAGGAAAGTGTGCGTTCGCTTTGGGCCATCGAGATCATATCAGTCTTGCTTTGTTCCATGGTATAATTGTATCGCACCACGGTATGCACTGGCTTGTTGAACCGGTCCTGGTAACGCTGCATCACACGTTCAAAAGCCTTCATTAATTTGAACATGGTGATGGTCTGCACTTCAGTGCCTTCACTGGCTTCTTCACCAATCTGCAATAGTTCTTTCTGGATGTTGCCACGCCTGATCATCAGCATGCGATCGGCTTCCAGTTCTGCCATGCGGGCTGCAGCTTCCTTGTATTTTTTATACTCTAAAATTTTGTCCACCAGTTCCTGACGCGGATCAATTTCATTGCCTTGAGCATCGAGTTCCTTCCGGGGGAGCAGCATCCTTGCCTTTATTCGCATCAGTGTTGAGATGAACAGAATGAACTCGCTTGATAATTCAATATTCAGGGCTTCGCCACTATGAATAAATTTCAGGAAGTCATTAATGATCCGCGTGATGGGAATATTATAAATATCCAGTTCATCCCTTTCGATAAAAAAAAGCAGGAGGTCAAAAGGTCCTTCAAACTGGGGTAATTTAATCTGGTAGGTCACAACGAAAATTTAGAACAAAATAAATCCCGCCGATCAGTGCGACGGGACAGGCAAAAATAAGGGAAGACCAGCAACCAACAAAAGCGGCAAAACCAGACTATAAACGCCAGATGGCGATCATTCACCATTCACCATTCACCTTTCACCTTTTCACCGCGTCCCTGATTTCCATCAGCAATTTTTCGGAAAGGGAATATTCAGGCGGTTTGGGTGCAGTTGCTTGTTCAGCCTTTCTTCGGTTCATCCGGTTAATTCCTTTGATAATGAGAAAGAGCACCAGGGCCACCAACAGGAATTTTAAAACAGCAGCCAGGAACTTACCATATTTCACCGTTCCCCAGGCCAATTGATCGATGTTTTCTGCGTGTGCCATCCGGAGTGCGGGTGTAAGAAGCAGCGGAGTGATCACGTCTTCTACCAGTGAGGTGATGATGGCTCCGAAAGCAGCGCCAATGATAACAGCAATGGCGAGGTCTATGACATTTCCTTTCAGAGCAAACTCTTTAAATTCTTTTACAAATCCCATGGCTTTGGTTTTGTCCTTAAGTTAAGCCATTCGTGGAATTTAATTTTACGATTTTCGTGGCTGTGGATATTTCATATCGAGTGAGCGCAGGGCCTCCACAATTGTTTTGGAGATGAGGTATTCTTTATACCAGTTCTGATCTGAAGGAACGATGGTCCAGGGTATTCGACTGCAGTTCTCAAAAACATCTTCATACATTTTCATGTATTGATCCCAAAGCTTGGCTTCCTTGTAATCATTTTCGTTGTATTTCCATCCCTTGGTAGGATCGTCCAGCCTTTCTTTGAACCGGTCCTGTTGTTCTTCGGGAGAAACATGCAGATAAAATTTGAAGATCAGTGTGGCATTGTCGGTAGACAGCAGCTCTTCGAAATCATTGATGGCTTTAAATCGTCTCCTTGCGCATGCGTCATCGCACCACTCATGAACCCTGGTGATCAGCACATCTTCGTAATGACTGCGATTGAATATCTGTATCATTCCTTTGACGGGTGAATGAGGATGTATCCTCCACAAAAAATCATGCGACTTCTCTTCATCCGTGGGCGCTTTAAATGATTTCACCGAAATACCCTGAGGATTCAATTCTCCAAACACCTTGTCGATCGCGCCGTCTTTTCCGCTGGCATCCAAACCCTGAAGGATTACAAGCACTGCATGCTTCGATTCAGCATACAAAAGCTCCTGCAACCCATTCAACTCTTCCAGCAGTTTGGCTGTTTCTTCCTTCTTCTGTTTTTTATCCAGCTCCTTCGGTGCCTTCGTGGATATTTCATGTAAACGATTCATTTGTTGGTTTGAGGGTATTAAGGTATTGAGGTATTAAGGTATTAAGGTATTAACGTGGAATTCGGAATTGGGAATTAGGGAGAGAACAGATTTCTATGAAATCATCAATCCCCGAATCCTTTTTAATCAGTGCTATCCGTGATCAGGAATTGGGAGACAACAATGTTGCTGTGAAATCATCAATTCGTAAATCCGGCACTTATTCGTAATGAACCCTTACAAAAACAATCACGAACCCGTAAAACACTTCGCTTTAAACATCCTATAACCAACCCGATTCCCGCCGCAGGCTACGACATTGGAGAGCCATCAGCCAATAGCTATCAGCTTCTCGCTCTCGTAGCCCACAACTCTCCGCTCACACCGCCATAATATCCTTTTCCTTGCTGGCGAGGTGCTTATCTACCAAACTGATATAACGATCTGTGATTGCCTGGATGTCTGCTTCGGCGTCTTTGGCTGCGTCTTCACTCAATCCATTCTTCTGTGACTTCTTGATGCTCTCAATGGCATCGCGGCGGATATTGCGAATGGCTACCTTGGAATGTTCGCCTTCCGACTGTGCTCTCTTTACCAGGTCTTTTCTTCTTTCTTCGGTGAGCGGGGGAAGAAACAGCCGGATCAGGTTTCCATCATTTTGCGGATTAATGCCGATGTTGGCGGCAATGATGGCTCGTTCAATGGGCTGCAGCATGTTTTTTTCCCAGGGCTGAATGCTGATGGTGCGTGCATCCATTACACTAATATTTCCTACCTGGTTGATAGGCGTTGGTGAACCATAATAATCAACTGTAATTCCATCCAGCATCTGCGGATTAGCCTTGCCGGCTCTTACTTTCGCCAGTTCAGCCTCCAGGTGGCCTATTGCTTTTTTCATCGAGTCCTCAGCTATTTCCATGGTAAGGGAAAGATCTTCTGCAGACATGGCTTTCAATTTAGTAGCGCAAATCTAATAAAGAACGGGAATGGTGAGAAGTGAATAATGAATAGTGAATTTTTCGGGAATGATAATTAGCTTTTGGACAGGTTTTTATTGGAACACACTTCTACATCTCTTCCTATTACCGGAGAACTTCTTCTCTCTAAGAATTGACCATTCACCATTGACCATTCACCATCTCATTGTTCGGCTACGGCCACTTCGCTTTTAAGGGCCACAACCTTTGTAGACGGCTGTATAGAAGTTTCAACAGCATGTTGCGTTGAACGGGCCACTACCAGTTTGCGCGGAACTTTCTTTACTAGCCTCAATGCGCCAACCAATGAAAAGGATACCGCCGTCATAATGCAGATCAGAACCGTAGAACCGAGTGAACGTCCATAGTAGGCCATGGCAATAAAACAAAGGTTCAGCCCGAGGCAGGAAATAGTTACATATCCATGATGCAGTCCCCTGTCGAGGAGCAAGTGATGGATATGATTACGATCGGGGGAAAAAGGTGATCGTCCTTTTGAAATGCGGATACTGAACACCCTTAAGGTATCCAGCAGGGGCACGATAAGTATTGAAAAACCAATGGCCACGCTGGAATCAAGATGTGTTTTGAGCGCAGGTGAATCAGCTACTGTAATGAACTTGATCACCAGAATAGCGTTCATCAAGCCCAAAAGAAGGGAGCCCGAATCGCCCATGAAAATTTTTGCCGGGTGAAAATTAAACACCAGGAAAGCAAGCAGGCTTCCTGCCATGGCAAATGATAACAGAGCATACAGTGGCTGGTCTACAAAAAGAAAATAGCTTCCGAAAACCGACATGGTAAGAACGCCGAGGCTTCCGGCGAGTCCGTCCACACCATCAATAAGGTTATAAGCATTCACCACCACGATGATGGTGATATAAGAGATCAGGTAAGCGGCAACGTCGGGTAGTTTTTCTATTCCCATAAAACCATGCATGCTGTCGATCTTCACATTACCGAGATGAATAATGATGGCGGCAGCAGCCAGTTGTCCGATAAATTTTTTTGCAGCAGATATGATGAGGATGTCATCTTTCAGTCCCAGAAAAAAAATAACGATAGCAGAAGCAAAAAAGAACTGGAACTCCGGATTTTGTTTGTTGGAAATCGTGAGCAAGGTGGCGAGAAAGAACCCAATAAAAATCCCTACTCCACCCAATGAAGCAATCGGTTGTGTATGAAGCTTGCGTGCATCGGGCAAGTCATACAATTTTTTTTCCTGCGCTACTCTCATTATTGCCGGTATGGCCAGAAAAGTAATAACAAAAGAAACAGCGCCAGTCATGAACACATTCACCATTCAGCAGGATTTTGGGTAGCAAAAATAGGCTTCATTGGTTAAGTTTTTCAACTTTTTAATTGCCTTATTATTAAGTTTTGGTCTTTCAAAGGTAATGAGTCGAAGAGATTCGAGTTTAAATTAAAAAAGGTTGCACATTTGCAACGCATTTGATTGAGATTCCAGGCCAATTAAAAAGTTTAATAAAACACAAAATTTTTATGCCAACGCTACCCGATATCGCCTCCCAGATCAGAAGAGATTGTTTACGCATGGTACACGGCGCACAAAGCGGTCATCCAGGAGGATCACTGGGATGTGCAGATTTTTTTACCGCCCTCTTCTTTAAAATCATGAAGCACAATCCCCAACCCTTCGACATGAATGCAAGAGAAGAAGATGTCTTTATTCTCTCTAACGGCCATATATCCCCCGTATATTATTCTTCGCTGGCACGTTCGGGTTATTTTGATCTTAAGGAACTGGCTACTTTCCGAAAAATCAATTCAAGATTGCAAGGACATCCTACTACACACGAAGGACTTCCGGGGATTCGCATCTCCACCGGCTCGCTTGGTCAGGGCATGAGTGCAGCAATAGGAGTAGCGCTTGCTAAGAAATTAAACAATGAGCAGAACGTGGTCTTTTCTCTACATGGCGACGGGGAGTTACAAGAGGGACAGAATTGGGAAGCGATCATGTTCGCACCCAATCACAATGTAGATAATCTGGTTTCCACTGTGGATTGGAATGGTCAACAGATTGATGGACCAACGTACAAGGTGAACGATCTCGGCAATATTCGCGAAAAATTTGAATCCTTTGGATGGCATACACTGGAGATGAATGGCAATGATATCGAAGAAGTGATCCACACACTAACTGAAGCCAAATCGCTGGTGGGGAAAGGAAAGCCCATTGCCATCATCATGCGCACCATCATGGGTAAGGGCGTCGATTTTATGGAGAACGATCACAACTGGCATGGTGTTGCTCCCAACGACGAACAATTAAAAACAGCCTTGCAACAAATTCCGGAAACGCTGGGGGATTATTGAGAGCTGTTAGCTGTTGGCTAAGAGCTGCTAGCTCAGTGCAGTAGCCTGCGGCGACAACAATGTTATTTATAGTTACAAGGTAAACGAGTTGACTTAAAATCGAGGGGATTGCTTCGCTGCGCTCGCAATGACGTTTACGGGTTTCGGAGTTTATCCTAATTCGAGTGCATGTCTTAAGCCATGAATTTGTCTTAAACTTTAATTGAATGCCTTTCCCCTTCTCCTTTAAAATTTGCCCGAAACCTTTAGTAACCACTTTAATAATTAAAGTAAACTTCGAAACCTATGAACGTCATTGCGAGCGTAGCGAAGCAATCCCCTCGATCTTAAATCAACTCCTTCACCCTGCAACTATAAATAACATTGTTGTCGCCGCAGGCTACTGCACTGAGCCAGCAGCTCTTAGCCAACAGCTAACAGCTTCTCCTTCTCATTCTTCCCTTAGAGCAAATTGCTGCATGGCTGCTTTGCGGGCAGGCATCCAGGATGCAACGAGTGCAATGACAAGCACTGTAACTCCTACTAACAGGAAATCTGAAGGAACCATTTTCACCGGAAAATAGTCGATCATAAAAGTGCTTCCTCTCAGTGGGATCAACTTGTACTTTAACTGCAACTCGGCCAACGTTAATGCCATGAGCATGCCTGCTCCCCCTCCAATAAAAGCGAGCAACATTCCTTCGCTTAGAAAAACACGCTGAATAAAATTCTGACTTGCACCGAGGGCCTGAAGCACACTGATGTCCTGTTTCTTTTCAAGGACCAACATCGTGAGTGCGCCCACCATGTTGAATGCAGCCACTGTTAATATTAGAGAGAGAATAGCATAAATGATCCATTTCTCCACACGCATCACCGAATAGAGGCTTACGTTTTGCTCAAAACGGTCCTGAACCAGATAGGCAGGACCTAACACCTGTCTGAGCTGGTCACGCGTTGCATCTACATCCATACCCCTGGTCTCCGCCAATTCCGCTGCACTGTATGCATTTTCATCCATGCCCAGCATTTTTTTTACAAAACCCAGGTTGGTAATCGCATACTTGTTGTCAAAATCCTGCTGGATCACAAATGAACCGGAAGTATTCACCGACTCCGAACTAAGAGAGCTGAAAGGGTCCATCAGGTTCACTTCACCTTTTCGTGGCATGTACACCGCCAGTGGCCGAATATTTCTATCGGCTTCCACACCTACTGCATTTTCAATTCCAGCACCCAACACAAGCAAAGGATGATCGGCGTCACCGGTTTTGAAATCTCCTTCAATCATATGACCGGCAACCTCAGTAACGGAAGTATAATTGCTGTCGACTCCTTTTAAATAGATCACGGATTGATAGTCGAGAGAGTCTTCTTCACTGGCTTTGTTCTGCAACAGGGCTCTTTCTTCCACAACCAGTGAAAGGTTGCTCACTCCTTTTACTGAACGAATTTTCTGTAATTGTTCGGGAGTGAGCACGATCTGTTTTCCTGAGGAAGGTGAGATCCGGATGTCGGGATAAAAAGAAGAATACAGCGATTTCACCAGTCCTTCAAATCCATTGAAAACGCTGAGCACCAGAATCAGCGAAGCCGTACCAATGGTAATAGCTACAATGCTGATCCACGAAATGATGTTGATGGCATTGGTGGTTTTCTTTGCTTTGAAATAGCGCCAGGCGAAAAGAAAATTCAATTTGAGTAGTTGATAGTAGGTGGTTGATAGTTGATTTTTTGTTTTCGTCGTTAAAGAACCGGGAGTAAGAAAGACCTAATCATCTTTTGGTTTATCGTCTTCCTTAATATTTTTGAATAGTTCTTCCATTTTAAAAACCTGGTCAAGGGTATCGTCGAGGAAAAACTTCAATTCCGGAATGCGCCGCAGCTGGTGCTTTACCCTGGATGCCAGTTCCTTTTTTACTTCCCAGGATCTTTCCTCTATTTTCTTCAGCATGGATTTCTTATCGGCGGCATTAAATATGCTCAGGTAAATCCTCGCTTCCAGGAGATCCGGGGTAATCTTCACCGAAGAAATGGACACCATCGCCCCATCGACAATACTCAGTCCCATTCTTTGAAAAATAGAATTGATTTCTTCCTGGATCAGTCCCGCAATTTGTTTTTGTCTTTTTCCTTCCTGCATATATCACGGATTTCACAGATTAAAATTGGATGACACGCCTGCCCGTACCAAACGGTACGTTCGGGCGGGGATTGATTCAAAGGATTTGCCGGATTGATAATTTCATAGAAACCTTGTTCTCTCCCTAATTCCAAATTCCCAATTCCACCCAATACCCAATACCACCCAATACCTCAAAACCAACACCTTAACCAATAACAGGGTAAAATTAGTTACTTTGCGCCTTCCAACACCGTGAAGTCCATCAATGAAGAAATACGCCCGGGTTTTTAAGTACATCAGCCAGTACAAATCGGAAGCCATTCTCTATATCCTGTTTATCGTTTTGTCCATTGTCTTTTCACTGGTATCGCTGGGCATGCTCTTTCCTTTTTTGGAAATGATCTTTAATGGCGACAAACCCGGCGCTACCGGGTTCACCGGAGGTTCAACGAATCAAACCGTGGTCTTTATCCGCGGTGTGATCAGTGACAGCATTGCACAAAGAGGTAAACCCAGCACGCTCTCGGTGATCTGCATTTTTATTGTGATATCTGTTTTCCTGAAAAATCTCTTTCTCTACCTCGCTTACTATGTACTTAATCCTTTAAAAAATAAAATTGTCAACCGCCTTCGCGACGAACTCTATGAAAAAATTCTTCATCTTCCTATTGGATACTTCACAGAGAAAAAAAAGGGCGATGTCATCAGCCGCATGACCAATGATGTAGGCGAAGTGGAAGGATCGGTGATCGGCACACTGGAAGGCTGGGTGCGTGATCCGCTCACCATCATTATTACCCTGATCGCATTATTGATCATCAGTCTTCAACTCACTCTTTTTGTTCTGTTGTGTATTCCAATAGTTGCATTTGTTATCGGCCGTGTTACACGTTCATTGAAAAAGCAGTCGCTGGATGTGGCCATTCACTATTCGGAATCTGTTTCCATTCTCGACGAAACACTTTCCGGATTAAGAGTGATCAAAGCCTTCAATTCGGAATCGCTGCTCAAGAATCGTTTTTTCAGGAACAATGAGAATATGCTGCATGTAAAAAACAAGATTGGTTATCGGCGCGACATGGCTTCTCCTCTTTCCGAGTTGTTGGGCGTGATCATTTTTGCAGCCATTCTTTATTTTGGCGGACTGCTGGTACTGAGCGAGCAATATGGTCTTACAGGTTCACTTTTGCTGACTTATCTGGGCGTATTCTACAACATGATCAATCCTACAAAAACTCTGAGCACTTCATTCAGCAATATGCGAAAGGGAAGTGCTGCCATCGGAAGGATTGAGGAGATCCTTAAAACAGAAAGTACCATTGACGATAATGAGAACGGAAGAAAACTCCAACAGTTCAATAAAAGCATAGAGCTGCGTAATGTTTCTTTTTCTTACGACGGTACCGAAGTGCTGCACAACATCAACCTGACGATTGAAAAAGGAAAAACAGTTGCACTGGTTGGATCTTCCGGTGCTGGCAAATCCACTCTTGCCGACCTGGTTCCCCGCTTTCATGATGTAAGCGGCGGAGAACTGCTCATAGATGGCGTGAACATCAAGGAGTATTCGTTGCGTTCCGTGCGTAACCAGATCAGCATTGTAACACAGGAGCCCATCCTGTTTAATGATTCCATTGAAAATAATATCCGCCTTGGTAAGCAGGATGCATCATCAGAAGAAATTGAAGAAGCAGCGAAGGTGGCCAATGCCTGGAATTTCATCACAAAAAAAGAAGCATCATTTGCCACCAATATCGGCGACCGCGGTGCTAAATTGAGCGGAGGAGAAAGACAAAGACTCACCATTGCAAGAGCGGTGATCAAAAATCCGCCGATTCTAATTCTAGATGAAGCCACATCTTCGCTCGACACAGAAAGCGAAAGACTGGTACAGGATGCTATCAACAATATGATGCAGAACAGAACCTCCATTGTCATTGCCCACCGTCTTTCCACGATCCGTCACGCGCACGAGATCATCGTATTGCAAAAGGGAGAAGTTGTGGAAAGAGGCAACCACGACCAGCTCATGGAAAAGAAAGGATATTATTATAAGCTGGTGCAGATGCAGGAATTGAAATGAGGGAAGCTGTTAGCTGTTGGCTGTTAGCTGTTGGTAGTTTATAGTTGGCGGAATTTTTTTTAGCGCAGAGAAAGGAGAGCGCTGAGGTTTTCGCAGAGGGGTTTCTCGCAAAGACGCAAAGAACGCGAAGGACGAACGGTTCGCTCACTTAAGCTTTTTAAGATTTTAGTTTTTTAACTGCCTACGCTACTTTGAAATTCAGGTGTATAATTTCGTTTTCTAAATAAAATATTTGGTCTCATTCTTTAAATAAATAAGCTACATAATTCTGCGAGCCCTCAGCTGCAATACGTCTTTTGCTGTGAAATTCTTACTGGGCGAAGCGAACCCTTCGTCCTTTGTCCCGCATTTTGCGGGATGAAACCCTCTCTTTGAAAGCCTCAGCGCTCTTTTGTCTGTGGTTGTTCTCTCTAATTATCAATAACTGTGAACGGAAGAAGTTTGTAAATAATCAAGAATCGCCAGGATATCTTCTTTGCTTAGCTGCGGAAAGGAAGGCATAATGATTCCATAAGTCTTTTGCAAACCCCTCGTATATTCTGTGGTAGGAATATAAACTGCCGGGTTTTTTATCCATCGAACCAGTTCTTTGCTGTCAGTCCATGGTCCACGCTCTTGCACACCACTTAAAGCAGGACCGGTTATGACTTTATTGAACGCATGACAGGAGCCACAGTTTTGTTGAAAAATAAGTTGTCCCCTGGAAGCAGGGGCCGTAGCTAAATTATTGTGAACAGGGTCAATGTCAATAATAGTTGGCTGGTCCTTCACCCATTCATTTACGGAAAGTGTATGAAAAAGAAAAAGAAAAAGCGAAGAACAGATCAAAATCAAACAAGCATAGATCAAATACTTTATCTGATTCATACAACAAAATTACAACGGAATTGCTTTTGCTGGTTTATAGCTTTGCCTTTCTCTCTTCTATCAACTACCAACCACCAACTATCAACTACCCTCTTAATATTTCCCTGGAGATCACCAGTTTTTGGATTTCGGAAGTCCCTTCACCGATGGTACAGAGTTTGGCATCGCGGTAAAATTTTTCAACAGGAAAATCTTTTGTGTATCCATAGCCGCCAAAAATCTGGACAGCATCATTGGCTGTCTTCACAGCTACTTCACTGGCATAGTATTTCGCCATGGCTGCAACCTTGGTAACTGCTCCGCCTTTTTCCTTGAGGTCGCAGGCTTCAAGTGTCAGCAGTTCCGCTGCCTTGAATTCAGTTGCCATATCAGCCAACTTGAAAGAAATACCCTGGAAAGAAGAAATAGGTTTATCGAACTGGTGACGCTCCTGCGCATAATGAAGTGCTGCTTCATAAGCGCCTCGTGCAATTCCCAAGGAAAGGGAAGCGATCGAGATTCTTCCTCCATCAAGCACCTTCATAGCCTGCTTAAAACCATCTCCAACCTCACCGAGACGATTGGCATCGGGAATCACACAGTTTTCGAAAATCATTTCAGCAGTCTCGGAGGCGCGCATGCCCAGTTTGTTTTCTTTTTTTCCTGCACTGAATCCCGGAGTCCCTCTTTGTACAACAAAGGCCGTTGCATTATTTTTTGCCCTGGGTTCACCTGTTCTGCAAATCACTACCGCCACGTCGCCACTCTTTCCATGAGTGATCCAGTTTTTTGTACCATTGATGATCCAGTTCTTTCCGTCTTTGGTAGCAGTGCACTTCATGTTGCCGGCATCGCTGCCGGTATTGGGCTCGGTGAGTCCCCACGCACCCAACCATTCGGCAGTAGCGAGTTTGGGTAGATATTTTTTCTTTTGTTCTTCGTTTGCAAACAGCAGTATATGTCCTGTGCACAATGAATTATGTGCAGCCACACTAAGGCCAATAGATCCATCTACTCTGGCGATTTCTTCGATGATGGTTTTATATTCAAAATAGGAAAGTCCAGCACCGCCATATTGTTCGGGAACCAGCACGCCCATGAGCCCTAGCTCGCCCATTTTCTTGAAAATATGAAGGGGAAACTCCTGACTTTCGTCCCACTCCATTACGTGGGGCTTTATATGCTGTTGGGCAAAGTCACGGGCCGTTTGCGCTACCTGTTGTGTTATCTCAGAGGTCTCGAAATTCATCGGAAGGATTTTAAATCGCTAAATTAATTCAATTGTTCTGAAAAGGGAAGAGGAGAAGTTGATAGTTGATAGTTGGTAGAAGAGAAAAAGAATAACTGAGGAAATTTTCTCCAGCTAAAAGCTAAAAGCCTTCTCTTTCCATTTCAATGATCAATCCATCATAAGCCAAGTGTATACCGGGCGGCAGACGTGATTCCACTTCCTGATGTCTTCCGAGCTGGTGGGAAATATGCGTGAAATAAGCTTCGGGAATTTGAAGTTCCTCAACGAGTTGGATGGCTTCATGCAGGTTGTAATGCGAAATATGTTTTTCTTTTCTCAAGGCATTCACCACAATCACCTTGCTTCCCCTGATCTTTTCTTTTTCGCTGTCATCAATCCGGTTGGCATCCGTGATATAGGTAAAAGATCCAAAGCGAAATCCAAACACAGGCATCTTCATGTGCCAAACCATGATGGGCAATATAGGAATATCGCCAATGGAAAATGCTTCGAGTCCGATACTATTGAGTTCGAGTTGAGGCACACCCGGATATTTTTTGTCGGCAAATGCATAGGCAAATTCGCGCATCAACCCGTCAATGGTCATCTGGTTGGCATACACTTGCATGGCCTGTTCCTGGAAAAAATTATAGGCCCGCACATCATCGAGTCCTGCGATATGATCCTTGTGCGGATGGGTAAATAAAACGGCATCGAGGTGTCGCACTTCTGCACGCAACATCTGGTACCGGAAATCAGGCGTGGTGTCCACTACCAGCACCGTGTTTTCCGATTCTACCAGTATGCTGCTGCGCAACCGCTTGTCTTTTTTATCGGGAGATGTGCATACGTTGCAGTCGCAGGCAATCATGGGAACACCACTGCTGGTGCCCGATCCAAGAAAATTGATTTTTATTGCGGGATAGGCCAAGGAGGGTTTCTGGTTTATAGTTTGTGGTTTGCAGTTTTTTAGTTCGAAGATTCCCGAGCGAATTTTTCCTGCAAGAATATTAATACAGAATAAGTGACTACACTTCCCGTTTCTATCCTTTTATACTCCCAACTTCTCAAAGCTCACAACCCGCAGCTCAAAGCTTTTCTTCATTTCTTCCCTCAGCATGATACCTTGCCATGACGTCGTCAAAAACTTTTTTGCTCTCAGGCGTCAGGGCTTCCACGTCTATTTTCAATTGGGGAAGAAGGTCAATCAGGGTATTGATGCGGCCTTCGAGCGGGAGAAATTTATTGAGCACCACCACCTTCCTGTCTTCAAGAATACAGAATCCGCTTTGAAAACTTCCCCGTTCATAACGGATGATGTATCCGGATTCCCCGATTAGCTTCTCAATCTTGTCCAGGGTTGTCTGCGTGTATTTCATGTGTGCAAAATTAGGCATTGAGGTTTTAACCGCGGAGAAAGAAGGAAGCGGAGGTTTTCGCAGAGCGGTTTCATCCCGCAAAATGCGGGACAAAGATTTTTCTTATTTCCTTAATTCTAACATTCTTTACTGTTGGTTAACCTCATTGCAATCGATGGAATTGACCGCGGCTACAATTATTTACTGACCATGGTCACCACAGGCACGATCATTTCTTCGAGGCTCACGCCACCATGCTGAAAAGTATTCCGATAATAATTTACGTAGTGATTGTAGTTGTTGGGATAACATAGAAACACATCCTCGCCACCAAAGATGTAAGAGGAATTGATGGTGGGTGAAGGTAATCCTGCTTCCTTTGGATCACGGAAAGCGAGCACCTCCCTGGGATCATAATTGAGGTTCCTTCCGTGCTTGTACCGGAGGTTGGTGGTGGTTTGTTTGTCTCCGATCACTTTTACCGGTGTCTTCACCCGCACACTTCCATGGTCGGTTGCCAGTACAATCTTTATATTCTTGTCAGCAATCCGCTTCAATGCCTGGTGCAGGGATGAATGTTCAAACCACGAGGCAGTCACGCTCCGGTAGCTCACCTCGTCGCCTGCCAACTCCTTGAGCACTTCCATTTCTGTACGGGCATGACTGAGCATGTCTACAAAATTATAGACGATCACATTCAGGTCATTCGACAAAAGATTATGAATATTGTTGACAAGGTCGAGACCCGCCTGATTATTTACAACCTTGGTGTAAGATGCACGGAGATCTGATTTACCGAGGGTCCTGAGCTGAGTTCTGAAAAATTCTTCTTCATTTAAATTCTTGCCCCCTTCATCATCATCGTTTTTCCATTGCTGCGGAAACTTCTTTTCAATATCGATCGGAAGCATGCCTGCAAAGATGGCATTGCGTGCGTAGTGCGTTGCGGTAGGAAGGATGCTGTAAAAACTGTCCTCCTCCAGAATGCGGAAATTTTCGGAGAAAATGGGCTGAATGGCCCTCCACTGATCGAAGCGAAGGTTGTCGATGAGAAGGAAAAACGTTGAAACACCTTTTTCTACCTGCGGCATGAGCTTCTCACGGACAAGCGTATGCGACATAATAGGTTTGTCCTTTGCCTTTTCTTTCAACCAGGAGCTATAGTTGCGGGAAATGAATTTAAAAAACTCGGTGTTGGCTTCATTCTTCTGCGTCTGAAATACTTCCTGCATCTCAGGGCTATCGCTTCGCTGCAGACTAAGTTCCCAATGAACCAATTCCTTATAGATTCCCATCCATTCATAATGATTGGGATTGCTGTTTAAAGCCATAAACAGATTGCGGAACTGCTGCTGATACGCCGTTGTGGTTTTCTCCGCCACCAACCGGCGGTTGTCGATAATTTTTTTCAAGGAAAGCAAAACCTGGTTCGGATTCACGGGCTTGATCAGATAATCGGAGATCTGGCTACCGATAGCATCATCCATCAGGTTCTCCGTCTCATTCTTGGTGATGAGCACCACCGGAATCTGCGAATTATGTTCCTTGATCTTGGCAAGGGTTTCCAATCCGGTGATTCCAGGCATGGTTTCATCAATGAGCACTACGTCTACAAAATTTTCCTTGATATAATCGATCGCATCAAATCCATTGGTGAGGGTATGCACATCATATCCCTTGTTCTCCAAAAAAATTTTCTGCGACTGCAGGCTTTCAATTTCATCGTCCACCCAAAGTATTTTCGCCAGGGCCATAATTTGTTGTTTTAAAAATTCGTCTTTTCAGGTCAACCATCAGCCAACCACCGGCGACCGTCATTTTAAAGTCCTCAGTCCTCAAACACCGGTCATCGCAAGTTAATAGAACTCTCCGCTCTCATCTCTCATCTCTCATCTCTCATCTCTCATCTCTCATCTCTCATCCCACATCTCACATCTCCCCCTCTACCAACTAAGCTAAGCAATTTACGTCCTTCCTTTCTATGTCTCTGCCCATACGCTTAGTTGCAGTACCTTGCCGGCTTGTATTGTCGGGGAGCGGAAGAGACCTGAGTTTATTGAATACGAAAAGAATGGAGAAAAGGCTTCCGGTTCCCAAAAAATCTAGAGAGTAAGAAAACAGAAAGCATGCAAACTTCGGCAAGAAAGATCATCAACGATCCGGTTTATGGTTTTATTACCATTGATGATCCTTTGATTTTTGAGATCATTTCACATCCCTGGTACCAACGGCTTCGTCGCATTCACCAAATGGCCTTTGCTTCCCTGGTTTATCCAGGCGCAGTTCACACGCGCCTGCATCATTCCCTGGGGGCTTATCATCTCATGGGACTCGCACTCAATGAGCTCAGAAATAAAAATGTAGACATCAACCGCGAAGAAGAGCGGGGCGCACGCATCGCCATTCTGCTTCATGACATCGGCCATGGTCCTTACTCTCATGCTCTTGAACGAAAACTGATAAAAGGTGTGCATCATGAAGATATTTCCACCTTGATCCTCCAATTGCTCAACGAGCAGTTCGGTGGAAGTCTTCAAACGGCCATTGATATTTTTAGTGGCGTTTATCCAAAGCCCTTCCTGCACCAATTGGTGTCGGGGCAACTGGATGTGGACCGGATGGACTATCTCACCAGGGATTCATTTTTTACCGGAGTTGTGGAAGGAGCGATCGGTTACGACCGGATCCTGAAGATGTTGGTGGTGCACGAAGGGCAATTGATGATTGAAGACAAAGCCATTTACACGGTCGAAAAATTCTTGGTCTCACGAAGGCTGATGTACTGGCAGGTCTATCTTCACAAAACGGTGATGGCAGCAGAAAAAATGCTGGTCCGCATCATTGAAAGAGCCAGAGAGCTCATTGAAAATGGAATTGAGCTGGAAGCGGCTTCACACAACCTGAATTTCTTTTTAAAAGAGCACCAGCCCGACGACAATTTTATCCGGCACCTTGAAAAATTTACGCAGCTGGATGATACCGATGTTATGTGCACCATCAAAAACTGGTGTGGTCATTTTGATAAAATTTTGTCAAGATTGTGCAGGGGACTGGTAGAAAGAAAATTGCTCAAGGTCCGTTTCCAGGCCGAACCTTTCGACGCCAGGTTGGTAGATGCCTGCCGTAGAGAAACAGCCGAAAAACTACGGATTTCAGACGAAGAAGCAAGGTACTTTGTATTTACCGGAGAAGCAGTGAACACTACCTACAACCCATTGGATGAACACATCCGGGTGTTGTTCAAGGACGGATCGGTATCGGATATCTCCAAGGTAGACAACGCATTGATCCACCAACAGGTCTCCTCCCCTGTCAAAAAATATTACCTTTGCTACCTTAGATGAGAATAAAAGGCTGTAAAAAGCCGTTCTATTCGTGATCGTGATTTGAAGAACCAAACTATTATATGGAGTTTACAGCCGCGCAAATTTCTATCCTACTGAACGGAAAAATAGAAGGAGATGCAGATGTAACCGTTTCTTCTTTTGGAAAGATCGAAGAGGCAGAACGGGGGCAGCTCACCTTCCTGGCTAATCCGAAATATGAAGAATACCTCTATTCCACCAATGCATCCATCGCGATCATCAATCAATCATACGAACTGAGACAGGCAGTAAAGCCTACCCTGATCAGGGTGGCCGATGCTTACTCCGCTTTTGCCCAGCTGCTGGGAAAATACCAGGAAATGGTGACCCAGCAAATGAAAGGCATTCAACAACCCAGCTTCATTGCGCCTTCGGCAAAACTGGAAAAAGATGTTTTTGTAGGCGCTTTTTCATATATCGGCGAGAATGTTCACATCGGCGCCAACACCAAGGTCTTTCCCAATTCTTTCATCGGCGACAATGTGATCATCGGGGAAGATTGCATCATCCATCCCGGAGTAAAAATTTATCACGATTGCGTGCTCCGTAACCACGTGGTAATCCATGCCGGTACTGTAGTAGGTTCCGACGGATTTGGATTTGCCCCGCAGTCGGATGGTTCATTCAAAAAAGTCCCTCAGATCGGTAATGTAGTCATCGAAGACAATGTGGAGATCGGGGCCAATACCACCATCGACCGCGCTACCATGGGCTCCACCTGTATTCGAAACGGAGCGAAACTCGATAACCTCATTCAGATCGCGCACAATGTGGAAGTGGGTGAAAGCACGGTGATCGCCGCACAGGCAGGCGTCTCCGGATCCACCAAGATTGGAAAGAATGTAATGATCGGAGGACAGGCAGGACTGGTGGGACATATCCAGATTGCTGATGGCTCCAAGATCAATGCACAAAGCGGTGTGAGCAAGTCCATGAAGGAACCTTATTCTGCCGTTACCGGGTCTCCTGCGGCCGATTATACCAGCGCACTTCGTAGCCAGGCTGTATTCCGCAACCTTCCTGAATTGGAAAAACGCATCCACGAACTTGAAAAGATCGTTCGGCAGTTGATGGCGGAGAAAGTAAATAGTTTGTAAGGTTTGGCTTTCATCGGCCCAATAATGATGGAGTATTGAACCTGATGAAATAGTGAACGCCCGTCAAGACCGGTTCAATGGCGCGATGTGGGCGTCATAAAATTTAATATAGGGGAATCTCAGTTTTTCCACAGCCTGTTTCCCTGGTCTTTCTCCATGTACATTTTCCCCTATCGGCATAATTTTTTCTAGAGTTCATTGGCGTTGTTTTTACCTTGCCTCAACGATTGCTACTTATGTCAAGAGTCTTCGACATTTCTTTTGAACACAAAGGTTCTTCCTATACAGCCCTCATCTCCATTGTGGGAGAAGACAAAGAAAGCGCTCCGGTAAAAGTGGTTACACAGGAAGGGTCCATCCAGATCATTCTGCCAACTGGAAGACTGATCTTTTCCATTTCCGATGTGGTGCAAAGGCTGGTATCGCGGCAACAGGAAACCCGCAATGGCACTGTGTTTATCACCCGAAATATTTCTATGCAGATCGTCGATCGCGAATGGTAAGGAGGTGAATGGTGAATGGTGAATGAGGCAATGGGGAAGGTTATTGAAAATTGATTTCTTTCGATGGAAATTATGTAAGTCAGGGAGTGGTTTTTTCCAGCGAGGGTTTTTCCATGAAGGCAATCACTTCTTTTAATTCATAGTCGGGGCAGGCGCCTTTTTTTGAAGCAATGAAGGCTCCCAGGGCATTCGCAAAGGCAAGGGCCTTTGCAAAATCATCGCCTTTGTTCATTCCAAAAAGAAAAGCTGCAAGGAAAGCATCACCACTTCCCACAGTATCTGCAACTTTTACCTGATAGCCCGGATGAGAACTGATTTTTCCCCCACTGCACACGAGTGCGCCGGCTTTTCCTTTTGTGAGAAGAATGCAGGGAATGGAAAAATTATCCTGGAGAAATCTTAGCTGGTCTTCTTCCTTCAGCAGATTTGAATACCAGGAGGCAATCAGCGGAAGTTCATGTTCATTGAGTTTGAGCAGATCGGCAGAATGCAGCAGACGGTCCGCCAGGTCTTTTGTAAAATGCGGTGGACGAAGGTTGATGTCGAGCACTTTTTTTGGAGCGGCATCAAGGAGTTCCATCAGTGTCTTTCTTGATACTTCATTTCTGGCAGCGAGGCTTCCGAAAATAAAAAAAGATGAAGCGCTCACCAGGTCCTGAAAATTTTTTCTGGTTTCAATAAAATCCCAGGCAACCGGTTCAATGATCTCGGAACGCACTTCATGTTTGGATTGAATGGTGGCTTCCACAATACCTGTGAGGTGCTCCGGGTCGCGCTGAATAAAATCAATTGCCAACTGATTTCTTTCAAGGATATTCAACAATTCATCGCCCCTTGAATCCATCCCTGTTCTTGAAATGAGTGCTGGTTCCAGTCCAAGCTTTTTGAGGTGATAAGCCACATTCATGGGAGCTCCTCCTGGAAGGGCACCTGAGGGAAGTAAGTCCCAGAGCACTTCTCCGAAACAAACCACATCGAATGCGTTTTTCTTCATATGCCATGCATGGTTCTGATGCAGGAAAATACCTTCAGTTGAATATACTAATTATTGGGCAGTCGGGAGTTCGGAGTTCAGAGTTCGGAGTTCAGAGTTCGGAGTTCGGACTTCAGAGTTCAGAGCCAGTCGGAGTTCTAAGTTTGGAATCAGGAATGATGGTGGAATTAAAAGGGATTATTCAAACATTGATTTGGTCTTCATGGCAATGTTGGAAAATCCTGATATTCCAGGTTGGAACTGCAGTGAAATATCGCGGCAAGCTCTTTAATCCTTTATCCTGGTAATCAAGGAAAATCATAAAAAAATCCTGGTTGTTTTTAACGTCTTTTACCTTGGCCGGGCAGGGCTTTTTCGGTACATTTGCAAGAATGGACCAGCACCGTTCCGGTGCGCAAATTTTAGCCAAAAAATGAGTGATATTTTAGATACCCTGGTTACCAATTCTTCCCCCACGGTAATGCCTAGTTATGGAGCAGATTCGATCCAGGTCCTTGAAGGTCTGGAAGCCGTTCGCAAGCGTCCTGCCATGTATATAGGCGATGTGGGTGTGAAAGGACTTCACCACCTCGTTTACGAGGTAGTAGACAATTCCATAGACGAAGCCCTTGCCGGATGGTGCAAGAATATTTTAGTAACGATTCATGAAGACAATTCCATTTCAGTAGAAGACGATGGCCGTGGCATTCCTACTGCCATGCATACCAAGGAAAAGAGAAGTGCACTGGAAGTGGTGATGACGGTTTTGCATGCCGGTGGAAAATTTGACAAAGATAGTTATAAGGTTTCCGGTGGTTTACACGGTGTGGGTGTGAGCTGCGTGAATGCACTAAGCACCAGGCTCCACGTCACCGTTCAAAGGGATGGAAAAATTTTCGAGCAGGAATATCGCATAGGAATTCCACAATATCCTGTTCGCGAAATCGGAGCAAGCGAAAGAACCGGGACCAAGGTTCATTTCTGGCCCGATGATACCATCTTCATCACCTCTGACTACAATAAAGACATTTTGGAAAGCCGGCTGCGTGAACTGGCTTATCTCAATCGCGGCATCTCTATTACCATGAACGACATGAGGGAAAAGGATGAAGAAAGCGGATTGAATTATACCAAGATTTTTTACAGTGAAGGCGGCATCGTGGAGTTTGTAGAAATGCTGGACAAGAATGCCGGAAGAAATTCTCTGCTGCCAAAAGTGCTTTATGTAGACGGCCGTGATGAGAAAACAAATGTGGCGGTGGAAGTAGCCACGATGTACAACGACGGTTTCAACGAACACATTTATTCATACGTTAACAACATCAACACCATCGAGGGAGGAACCCACGTAGCCGGTTTCCGCCGCGCACTGACGCGTGTATTTAAATCCTATGGTGATAAAAATGGCTTATTTGAAAAAGCCAAGGTTACTATCGAGGGTGATGATTTCCGTGAAGGACTCAGCGCCATCATTTCTGTAAAAGTTCCAGAGCCGCAGTTTGAAGGACAAACGAAAACCAAGCTCGGAAATAACGAAGTGATGGGAGTGGTAGATACCACGGTATCAAAAGCACTTGAAGCCTATCTGGAAGAAAATCCACGCGAGGCCAAGAACATCATCAACAAAGTGATCCTGGCCGCCCAGGCAAGGGCCGCCGCAAGAAAGGCCCGTGAAATGGTGCAGCGTAAAAGTGTATTGAGCGGTGGCGGACTTCCAGGCAAACTTGCCGACTGTTCGGATCGCGATCCGAATCGCTGCGAGCTGTTCCTGGTTGAGGGAGATTCAGCTGGCGGAACCGCCAAGCAAGGCCGTGACCGCAGCTTTCAGGCGATCCTTCCGCTCCGGGGAAAGATCCTTAACGTGGAAAAGGCCATGGAGCACAAGATCTACGAAAACGAAGAAATCAGAAATATGTACACGGCTCTGGGTGTTACCGTTGGCACAACCGACGATCCAAAGGCTTTGAACATTGTGAAGCTGCGCTACCACAAACTCATTATCATGACCGATGCCGATGTGGATGGAAGCCATATCGCTACCCTGATCCTTACTTTTATTTATCGTTATATGAAGGAACTGGTAGAACAGGGTTACGTGTACCTGGCCCAGCCCCCGCTTTACCTTGTAAGAAAAGGAAAGGAACAGGCCTATGCTTACAATGAAGAACAAAGAAAGGCATTGGTTGAAAGACTGGGTGGCGCCAATCCTGATAGTGTAAATATTCAGCGTTATAAAGGATTGGGAGAAATGAACTCTGAACAACTTTGGGAAACCACCATGAATCCCAATACCCGCACCCTCAAACAGGTAACCATTGAAAGCGCTGCAGAAGCCGACCGGGTTTTCAGCATGCTCATGGGCGATGAAGTGGCTCCCAGAAGGGAATTCATCGAGAGCCATGCCAAGTACGCGCGCATCGATGTTTAACTGATCTCCTTTAAAATTAATCGCACTGAGGATTTCTTCCCGCAAATGCGGGACAAAGAATTTTTTTCCGTCATTCTAAGATTCTTCCTGCTAGCAAACTTCATTATAATCATGAAGTAAGGGCTCACCTAAGGAATTTGAAACTAAATTTTATAGACTTTTCAAAATACAGGAAAATATAAATCTGGTGAGCGTAGCGAACACTTAGCGTCTTTAAACCTTTGTGTCTTCGCGAGAAACCCCTCTCAGCGAAAACCTCCCGTCCTTCTTCCTGTGCGCTTAACTTTCCCTCTTCATTAACCATAATTAACCATGCCTCCTTAAACCTACTTTCTCATTACCGGTCTGTTATCTGTCAGTTTAAAAAATGACTTATACTATGAAAAAAATACTATCAGGAGCGCTCGCATTGGTTCTCTTTGCAGGAGTTGCACAGGCACAAAGCACAGGTGATTCAGCAAGGCATCATAAAGGAGGCCATGAAATGATGAAAAATCTGAACCTCACTGCCGACCAGAAAGCAAAGTTCAAAGCCATGCACGAGCAGGAGCACCAGGAAATGCAGTCGCTGAAAACTCAATCGCTCACCGGCGACCAGCTTCAGACGAAAAGAAAGGAGCTTCATCAAAAATACCGCGAGCAAATGCAATCCATCCTAACTCCGGCCCAAAGACAGCAAATGGATAAGAACAAGGCTGACTGGAAGTCGAAGGGTGATAAAAAAGGAAAGAATGGACAAGCCTTCCATGGAAAAAATGATTTCGCCAAACAGTTGAACCTTTCTCAGGAACAACAGGACAAGCTGGCGCAGATCAGAAGCAATTCCAGGAGCCAGATTGAGTCCATCCGCAATGACAAATCACTAAGCCAGGATCAGAAAAAAGAAAAGATGCAATCGCTGAGAAAAGAACAGCAGGAGCAAATGAAAACGATCCTGACCCAGGAGCAGATCCAAAAAATGCAATCGCTCCGAAAAGAGCGTAAGCCGGAAACAAAATAGGGTTTTGTTTGTTTTAGTCAGACAATTCACATCCGCCTTTCAATATGCAGGCTGTCCTCTCGACAGCCTGATTTATTTTTGTAGAATGAAGAAACAATCAGGTTTTGAGAAATTCTTCTCCGGACAAAAGAAAGGAGCAGCCAAGAAAGAAGCATTAAGACAGGAAAAAAGACAATGGAAGAAAGAAAGATCCGACAACATAGAAGAACGAAAAAAACAAGCCTCTGTAGTGAAGGCCCCGCTTATCAAGAAAGTGGAAAAGCAGGAACAAATGCCGCTCAATAAATACATTGCCCATTGTGGGCTTTGTTCCCGCAGAGAGGCAGTGGAGTTGATCAAGCAGGGAAAGGTGAAAGTAAATAATGCCCTGGTCACCGAGCCGGGGCACAAAATTGCCTCCACCGATTCGGTGACTGTATCGGGCAAAAAAATTCATCCTGTAAAGAACCTGGTTTATATCCTTTTGAATAAACCAAAGGACTATTTAACAACCACCGACGATCCGCAGCAAAGAAAAACGGTGCTCGACCTGATCCGAAACGCCACGGAAGAAAGGGTTTATCCGGTTGGCCGGCTCGATCGCAATACTTCCGGCGTTCTTCTGTTGACCAACGACGGAGAGCTCTCACAGATGCTCACCCATCCAAGTAATGAGATCAAAAAGCTCTATGCTGTAACGCTTGATAAGCCTCTGGCCAAAACTCATTTCGACGAGATATTAAAAGGTGTGAACCTCGAAGATGGTGTGGCGCATGTAGACGTTCTTGCTTATGCCGACAATGCAGACAAAACACAGATTGGAATAGAATTGCATAGTGGTCACAACCGCATTGTTCGCCGCATCTTTGAACATTTTGGCTATGATGTGAAAGGTCTGGACCGCGTACGTTTTGCAGGGCTCACCAAAAAAAATGTGCAAAGAGGCAAATGGCGTTTTCTCTCTGAAAAAGAAGTGAGGGATCTGAAATTTTTTAGAAAAGGAAAAGGATGAAAAAGAAGAAGGCTTTTGGCTTTTGGCTGAGAGCGGCGAGCGGCGAGCTTTGAGAAGGGATTATCAATGATCAACTTTATTTCATGCAGGCGAGTATTAATATCGAAGAACAAATTGTTTTTGAAGATGAAGACCTGGTGGCGATCAACAAGCCAGCGGGCGTGCTGACCATACCAGACAGGGAGGGAAAACAAACCTCTTTAAGACAAATCTTGCAGAAAAGATATGGAGAAGTGTTCACCGTGCACCGGCTGGACAAAGAGACCAGCGGCATTCTGATCTTTGCGCGCAATGAATCGGCTCATAGATTTTTTTCACTTCAGTTTGAAAACAGAGAAACGACAAAGATCTACCAGGGATTGGTATTAGGCACCCCCTTCGAAAGATCGGGCGTGGTGAATCAACCCATTGCAGAACATCCGTCAAAAAAAGGAATCATGACGGTGTACAAGAAAGGAAAAGAAAGTATTACCGAATATGAAGTGCTGGACAGCTTTCGGCTTTTTTCTCACATGCAATTCAGGATTCTTACAGGACGGACACACCAGATTCGCGTGCACATGAAATTTATTGGGCATCCCATTGTTTGCGATGACCTCTATGGTGATGGAAAGCCGTTTTTTATTTCCCAGTTAAAAAATAAGTACAAGCAATCTCAAAAAGAAGAAGAGGAACGCCCGCTGCTGAACCGGCTGGCCCTGCATGCTTCAATGCTCAGGTTGAAATCGGTGAAGGGAGAAGAGTTGACACTGGAAGCTCCTCTGCCAAAAGATCTCAGGGCTGCATTGAATCAATTGAACAAATGGAAAAAATGATAATGATTAATAAAAAGAAAGGCGAGAAACAAAATGAGATGGTTGTTTCCAGCATTTCTTTTTCATTCTTACTCTGTTTGTCCGCACCACTATAACATATCGTTCTTAACTACCAGCTTGTCCCTTTTTCTTTTCAGAATTGATCTTTGACTTCCCTAAAAAATAAATCCCCCGCAAAGCAAGGGATTTATCAGAAAGGCAGGCAAAAAGATCATTGCTCCTCAGGAACCGGCGTATAACGCAGATATGGTTTCACCACTTTTACACCTTTCGGAAATCTCTTGATGGCATCTTCTGTTGATACCGCAGGAACTACGATCACATCTTCACCTTGTTGCCAGTTAGCTGGTGTGGCCAGACTATGTTTTGAAGTAAGCTGAAGTGAATCGATAACGCGCAGAATTTCCTGAAAATTTCTTCCGGTAGAAGCGGGATAAGTGATGGTAAGTTTTATGGTCTTGTCCGGTCCAATCACAAAAAGTGATCGAACAGTAGCTGTAGCAGAAGCATTGGGATGGATCATATCGTAGAGGTTAGCCACTTGTCTGTCTTCATCGGCAATAAGCGGAAAATCTACGGTGCAATTTTGTGTTTCATTAATATCGGTTACCCATCCCCGGTGTTTGTCGAGTGGATCCACACTCACGGCCAATACTTTTACATTTCGTTTGGCAAATTCTTCCTTCAGCAGTGCAGTTCTTCCCAATTCAGTGGTACATACAGGCGTATAGTCGGCAGGGTGAGAAAAAAGCACGCCCCAGCTGTCGCCGAGGAATTCATAAAAGTCTATTTCTCCTTCCGTAGTCTGCGCCCTGAAATTGGGCGCTTTATCTCCAAGACGTAAAGACATATGGTTGTTGTTTTAAATGATTTAATACAGTGAAATTAGCACAAAGACAATATCCTACCAAATTGGTAGGCTAAGGGGTTGGGGATATTAAAAGGATTAGATGGAATTGGGAATTGGGAATTAGGAATTAGGAATTGGGGAGAGAGCAGGTTTCTATGAAATTATCAGTCCCATGAAATCCTTTCTTAATCTGTGAAACTCGTGAGGGCTGCCGTCTTTGAATGGCGGTTGACGGTTGTGGTCTCATTTCTCCTTCCCGGTAGCCAAATCCGAGAGGGTGCGCTTTTCGAGTACCAACAGGGTGGCATCTCTTACATTTTCCATGATGTTGTGGAGGCCACAGTTTTTTTCATCGCAGTTTTTACAACGTTCATAAAAATTCAGGCTCACGCAGGGCAACATGGCAATAGGACCGTCCACCACCCGGATCACGGAAGCAATGGTGGTGCGTGCGGGATCGGCCTTGATATAATAGCCTCCACCCTTTCCTTTCTTGCTGTCCAGGACCCCGGCCTTTTTTAATTCAAGCAGGATGTTTTCCAGGAATTTCAGAGGAATGCGTTTTCTGCGCGCAATCTCTGAGATCAGGACCGGGCCCTCCTCATACTTATTCACCAGATGTGTAAGCGCTCTGAAAGCGTATTGTGCTTTTCTTGAAAGCATGTTATAATGAATCGGATTGAATGGTGATGATATAATGAATCGGGGAATTTTTTTTGAGCATGGCTGATACTCCACAATACTTGTTCAAAGAGAGATCGATGGCTTTCTTAATTTTTTCCCTGTTTTCTTCTTCTGTTTTGACGATGTAATTTATGTGAATGTCCTTAAAAACTTTCGGATGGTCTTCGTTTTGTTCCGCAGCCACTTCTATTTCCAGTCCCGCAAAAGGTACACGCATTTTCTCCAGCAACTCCACTACGTCAATACCCGAACAACCTGCCAGTCCGCTAAGCAATAATGCTTTTGGACCAAACCCATTGGTGGCATCAATACTAATCTTTGCTTCGTTTTGAAAACTATCAAAAGCATGACCGCTTTTCCAAATCGTTCTTGTTTTCATTTTTTTGCCTTTTAGAAATTTCACCGCAAAGAAAAGAGAGCGCAGACGCTTTCGCGGAGAACTGTATCATGGATATCACAGACTGACTCATAGAAAACTGTTCTCTTCCCAATTCCTAATTCCCAATTCCCAATTCCACTTAATACCTTAATACCCCAATACCTTTATACCCACCATCATCAACCATCTCTCAAACTATGTTTCTCATTCTGCAGTGCATTATCGAGAGTCCACTGAATTCGTTTTTTAAAATCATGTTGTCTCACCGGGCAATCGGCCTTGTTGCAGATAGAGCACTGAAAATACAAGCATCCATCACTGTGAACAAATAATTCAAGGGTTTCACCAAAATTAGAACGAATCAGTTTTGCCAGTTCGTCAATTTCGTGGTGTGCCTGATTGATATTCAAATACCAGGGAACCGTCATATGGCAGTCGAGGTGCAATACATTTCCATATTTGATTACGCGGAGATTGTGCAGGTCAATCCAGTTCTCATGACGGTTGCGGTTCAAAACGTCCACCATTTTCTCCAGTAAAATCATGTCTGCT
Organism: Flavisolibacter sp.; assembly: GCA_045805145.1. GTDB lineage: Bacteria > Bacteroidota > Bacteroidia > Chitinophagales > Chitinophagaceae > Flavisolibacter. The sequence goes on from JBJMLU010000001.1 coordinate 48,650, forward strand.
TCGTCCATGATGCCCGCCAGCGAAACACGAATGATCTTGTATCCGGTATAAATGATAAACAAACCAAAACAGATGGCCACTATTCCATCTATCCACAAATAGTGCGTATAAGAAATAAGAAAGAGACCGACGATGATGCCCAATGTGGAATAGGTATCAGTTTGCAAATGACGTCCGCTGGCCATGAGCGCCATGGAATTGTTTTTCTTTCCCTGGTTCAAACAAAGTGCTCCCAAAAGCCAGTTGGCAATTCCTGAGCCGGCAACCAGGTAAATGCCCGTGGTCAATTCATGAATGATCACGGGATAGATCAGATCTTTAACCGCATTGAAAATAATGAGAACGCCTGCTGAAAGAACCAAAGTGCCTTCTACGGCTGCGGAAACAAATTCCGCTTTGCCATGACCATAAGGATGATCCATATCGCGTGGCTTGGCTGCAACATAAAGACTGTACAAGCCAATAAATCCCGCCACTACATTGACGATGCTTTCCAGCGCATCTGTGAGAACGGAAACGGAATGAGTAAGATAATAAGCAATGAATTTAGCGATCAGCAGTACAGACGAAGCAATAGCCACCGTTCTTTGCAAGCCCAGGTTGTTCTGTCTTTCCTTTTGTGCGCCACTCAGTTCCGTCATTGGCGCAAATTAATCCAAGCTCCCTATCCTACCACAAATATTCAAACTGAATTTTAATCGAATCTTCTTCTCTCACCTCTCCCCCATTCACCATTCACCATTCACTATTCACTATTTGACCATTCACCATTCACTATTGACTATTGACTATTCACTATTCACTATTCACCATTGACCATTCACCATTCACCATTCACCATCACCATTCACGCCGCATGAAACCTGTCTTCGATAAATTTCCAGTTCACCACCTTCCACCAGTTGTTGATATAGTCGGGCCGCTTGTTTTGATAGCGCAGGTAATAAGCATGTTCCCAAACATCGAGTCCCAGCATAGGAAATCCTTTGATCTCGGAAACATCCATCAGTGGATTGTCCTGGTTGGCAGTGGAACCGATCTTTAATTTTTTATCACCATCCAGATACAGCCATGCCCAGCCGCTGCCGAAACGGCTTTTTCCTGCATCTGTGAACTGCGTCTTGAATGCATCGAAAGAACCAAAGCCTGCATCAATGGCTGTTGCCAGGTTTCCTGACGGTTTCGCGTCAGACGCAGGCGCCATGGACTTCCAAAAAAGTTCATGATTGTAATGACCACCACCATTGTTGCGCATGGCTACAGAATATTTTGAGATCTTTCGCAATACATCTTCCAGGGGCTTGCTGGTATCTACGTTTTCATTTCGTGCTGCATTTTGAAGATTGGTGGCATAAGCAGCAGCATGTTTGCTATAATGAATTTCCATAGTGGTTCCGTCGATGGCTTCATTGAGCGCGTTGTAGCTGTAAGGCAAAGGTGTTTGCTGAAAACCCGTATGTCCTCCATTTCCGGAAACATTTTTGGTAGCATTGCAGGAAGTCAACACGGCCTGGCCTACATAGACACCCAGGCCGGCCTTGCCCGAGTTGATTAAAAAATCTCTTCGTGTAAAGGGTGCCATAAAAATATTTTTATAAAATTAAGTACTACGTGGAGAATCAGAGTGAGAAAGAGTGCGGGAGCCAAAATTGAGAGCGAAGAGCGGACTTAGTCGTTAATATATTTCCTCTCTCTTGCTCTAGGCTCTTAGTTCTGTTTTCGGCTTGCGCGAATTGATAAATTTTTCCCAGGCGCGGTAGTAAAATTCTTTGTTGAACAGTTGCGAATCCCTCATGGCTTTAAAGATCAGAAATATACCAATGGGAAGAAGTACGAAGGTGGAGAACCACATACCTACAAATACATTCCAGGAACCTTCTTTTGCAAACTTTTCTCCGGTGGTGCTGGTAAAATAAAAGACCATGAAAAATACAATGGCAAAGATCAGCGGACTTCCCAGTCCTCCTTTTCTGATAATAGATCCCAGTGGTGCACCAATCAGGAACATCACCAGGCAGGCAGCTGATAGTGAAATCTTTCTTTCCCATTCAATCTGATGCCTGCGCAGATTCTTCTCCTCCTCATAATACTGGGTGGACATGATCTCGCTGCTGATGCGCACATTGCTCAATTTATTGAGAAGCTTCTGGTTCACCATACTTTTCAAGCTGTCCGGAATCACCTGGTCAAAGTTTTTGACGGCCGCAGCAGACGGATCCCTTGCCCAATTGCTGTCGATATAACCTGTAAAATAGAGCGGCTGAAGCACTTCTCTCTTTACCCTTTCTCCAATCATGGCATTGGTCTTCCGGATGGAATCAATGGCTACGGTTAGCTGTCGCATGCTGAGCATGCGTGCATTGCTCTTGTTCACCGAATCCGATGTACGCTGCTGAAGTCCCAGCGAACTGATATCGAACTGCCTTTTATATTCTCTGAATCCAAGTCGTACAAAATCGGTGTTGGGAGAGTTGCCTCTTTCTTCATACCGCCATCCATTCTTTAAAACAAATTCGAGGTATCTTTTGTTGGCGGAAGAACGCATGACACCATCGCTGGCGATAATAAAATTATCCTGCAGGGCATTGGTCTGTTCGTAAATGATGATGTCCTTGATCACGCTGTCATTCACTTTCTTTCCCACCTTGATGGAAAAGCCGGGGATCTTATCGTAGAACACGCCTTCCTGCAAATCGAAGGAAGGCTTGGCGCCAACGATATCTGCCAGAAGGGTTCTTGATTTGAGGTTGGCAACGGGAATGATGTTGTTGGAAAATGTAAAGGCAATGCCACAGATCAGAATAGTCAGCATCATCAGGGGCATCATGAAACGGAGCAGCGAAATACCCGCCGACTTGATGGCCACCAGTTCGTAACTCTCACCCATATTGCCAAAGGTCATGATGGAAGAAAGCAGCACCGCAAGTGGAAGGGCAAGTGGAACCAGTACGGCGCTCTGGTACCAGATAAATTCCAGAAGGATGCTGGTGCTCAGGCCCTTTCCCACAAAATCATCCACCCAGAGCCAGAAGAATTGCATGATCAACACCAGGAGCGTGATGAAAAAAGTGGCGATAAAGGGGCCAAAGAAGGCCTTCATGATCAATATATCGAGTCTTTTCAGCAAGGTGCTTTTCGAATTGATAATTTTAATGATGGAATGGCCAAAAATACATTTTTCGCCGGCAGAGGAAGACATGATGCTGGATGCGGAGATTATTTTAACGAAGAATAGGGTTTTGGAGAAAATGAAAAATCTCCTGGAGACCGTCCAGCAACAGCAGTTGTCATTTGTGCACAGCAGGGAATTAAATGAGCTTGATATTTTCAGCACGCCCGCAAAGATTTCACGGGGAGAAAATTATCTGGGACTGCCCTGGCTCATTCTGGATTATCCGAGAACGACATCATCAAACAGTATTTTTTTTATCCGGACCATGTTCTGGTGGGGAAAATTTTTCAGTTCCACCCTTCATTTGTCGGGCCAGTATAAAATGCAATTTGAAAAACTTGTGATCAATTCTTTTGAAAAGCTCGCAGAATTTTATCTCGGCGTCAGTGAAGATCCATGGGTGCATCATTTTGAAACTTCCAACTATAAAAAAATTGGTTTGCTGAACCCGCAGGAATTTGAAACCATTTGTAAGCGCACAGCACATCTGAAGATTGCAGCACACTGGCCGCTCTCCCGCTGGATGGAAGCAGATGAATTTTTGTTGAACAACTGGAAGTTTTTGATCGGTATTGCAATTGAGAGATGTGGGATGTGAGATGTGGGATGTGAGGAAAAAAGAAAATAGCATAAATGCCACTTCTGACCATTGTTGGCAACGTCTCCTAACTGCGCCGTTGGCGAAATTGGGACGTTGCGTCATCTTTATTACTTCCTTATTCACGCAACGTTCGAACTCATAGAATTCGAAATCTATCCGCTTTCATTGATAAAGATCCAATTGACGAACCTCCACATGCCATCTATCCATTTATAAATAGAGAGCTGACTATATTCACAACAGTCAAAATGTGCATCGTATACTTCATAACAAAAAAAACAAATAGAGTAATTCCGAATAAAAATGGGTCGTGAAAAGCTATATACCGATGTCAGCGGGTCAACTTTCAGAGTTTCTCCACTTAAGAAATCAGTAACAGGTTCTCTCTCCCCTTTTCTTACGATCTTCCTATGCTCGGATGCAGATTGCCGAATGGAATCCAGGTTTACTAGAAGAGATTTTTCAAACAAATGACTGTCCCAGATTCTTCCTTTTTGGTTTTGGAGTTGTACTCGGATAAAAGCTTTTTCTTCTTTGGTAAAGATTATGGAATCAATGGGCCGTAGGCTGCCGTCACTTAAACCTTTGTACATCCTGATTACATCCTTAGTTAATTCCAAAGTCATGTTTTCAATCGTACTTTTCTGTAACCCTTCCGTGTAAAGCAAAGAATCTTGCCACTTGTGAATTTTTTTGACTTCGTTTAGAAAGTCGATTGTTTCACATTCTTGTGCCTGGGAAAAGAATTGGCAAGAAAAAGCTATAATGAAAAGAAGTCTCTTCACAGCTATAAAACGAGTGAATGAAGAAACAATTGCCCTTAACAATCATGTTAGCGCAATTTGGGAGAATGAAATGAAAATTAGAATTTGGGACAATTAAGTTTTTTCGCGTTGGGGTCGTTGGGCTTCTTGATGTAGATCAGAGAAAATTCTGCACCGCCCCTCATGTTGGATGCAGGTTTCAGGCTGGATACATTGATGTCATAAGTAGCACCGATGCGGAATTCTCCAAACTCGAGCCCTACATAAGGAATGATGGCATCGCCAAAACGAAACCAGCTTCCTATATATAAATTAGTGGGATTGCTTTCGTCCTGATTTACTCCCAGCATATACGCTCCGCCAATTTGTGTATTCACCGCATTTGCCTGGCGGCTATGAATGGCACTGAAATGAACAGCATTGTATTCGCCCACAGGCAACATACCGCCTGCCTGAAATGTGAGACGAGGATCGAGAAGGTAATTGCCTCCCTTGAATGATTCCTTCGGACGGTTCACATGATACATGGAAGCACCGAGGTAAAAATTATTCGTACCATTGGAAGTTCCATTGTACAGGAAACCAAGGTTCATATCAAAATAAGAAACATTCAGGTCGTCTTGCGTAAAGAGTTCGCTTGTTACTCCTGTGAATCCGTTTGCTGTGAGCTGGTCTTCAAATTTCACCTTCGTCACATCCAGCCTTTTGTTGACATAGGTTCCCTGGAAACCCAGTCCAATCTGGTTGTAGCCATTTTCATCCAGCGCTTTGTGATAGGCTGTAGAAAGAGCAAGATAATTATTCTGCAATACGCCGTTTCCACTCTTGTCGGAGAAGGCCATCACGCCCACACCAAACTGGTCGAACTCCGGAATCCTGTTTTTCAAAATAGCTCCGTCCACAGAAACGGTGTATGTAGTAAATGCATTATTGATTGTTGGCCACTGATCGCGGTAATTGCCTGCTACCCGAAACACCCCATCAAATTTTCCGGTAAGTGCCGGATTGAGCGTTAGAGGCGAAACAAAAAATTGGGAGAAGTTAGGATCCTGGGCACGGCTGCACAGAGCAACGATTAGGATCAGACAGGTGCAGGTAAGTTTTCTCATCTGGGGCCAGTTAGGTAGGGAAATTACAAATAAAGCCCCGTCCGGCAAAGAAAAAAAACCTTAAGATTGAATTTTTGCACCATAGGCCAAATCACCTGCATCACCCAGTCCTGGAACAATATATCCTTTGGCAGTCAGTTCATCATCTATGGCTGCACACCAGATGATGGCTTCAGGAACTTCGCGCCTTAGATATTCAATCCCCACGGTGCAGGCAATGGCAGTGACGATATGAATGGCTTTGGGATTTCCTTCTTCTTTCAGATACTGGATGGTTTTTACCAGTGAAGACCCGGTAGCGAGCATGGGATCAGAAATAATTAGAATACGATTATCGATCTCCGGACAGGAAAGGTATTCCAAAGCAATATCGAAGGTCCCATCGGGATGATGTTTTCGATACGCAGACACGAAGGCATTATCGGCCTTGTCAAAATAGGAAAGCAGTCCCTGATGAAGCGCAAGTCCGGCGCGCAGAATTGTGGTGAGAATGGGTTGTTCTTCCAATACTTCACAAATAGCTGTTCCCAGGGGTGTTTGTATTTCTTTCTCAACATAGGGCAGCTTCCGGCTGATCTCGAAAGCAGCTACCTCGCCAATTCTTTCCAGGTTGCGCCGGAATCGCATCCGGTCCGATTGTATCTGTACATCGCGCAATTCGGCTACCCAGTTGCTGACCAAAGAATGTTCCTTACTAAGATTGATGACCATTGTGCCAAAGCTAAGAATGATGGAGGAATATTAGGTATTGGGGTAATAAGGTAATAAGGTATTGAGGGGAATTTGGAATTTGGAATTGGGAATTGGGAGAGGAGAGAGAAACAGACAGAGAAGGAAATTAAAACGCAAAGAACGCAAAGGAACGCGGAGGTTGGGTTGTGATTTTGTTTTCAATGAAGACCACCGTCTTGCATCTGACGTGTGTCGCCTGAAGACTGACGACTTCTAATATCTTCGCATAAATTGGAACAAGATGGTGTATCGCGTCATTGGTTTGATGAGCGGAAGTTCTCTGGATGGACTGGACATTGTGTTTGCCGAATTACAGGAGCAGCCGGGACGCTGGTCTTATGAGATCAGGGCCGCAGACTGTTATGCTTATTCTGAAGAATGGAGATCACGATTGCAGTCCGCTGTTCATCTCAATGCCCTGGATTATCAATTGCTCCATGTTGATTATGGACATTACCTCGGACAACAGGTGTTGCGGTTCACCGAAGAACAGAAGATACAATACCAGGTCGGGCTCATTTCATCGCATGGCCATACCACATTTCATGTTCCTTCCAGAAAAATGACAGCACAACTGGGTGACGGAGCCGCCCTCGCCGCTACCACCGGACTTCCTGTTGTAAGCGATCTTCGGGCCATGGATCTTGCCTTCGGTGGACAGGGCGCTCCCATTGTTCCGATCGGAGAAAAATTACTTCTGGGCGACTATGCCATTTTCCTGAACCTCGGTGGCATTGCCAATATTTCGTTTAACCATGAGGGTTGGATAAGAGCCTTCGACGTTTGTGCTGCCAATCGTGTGCTCGACTTGCTTTGTGCCAAATCGGGAAAGTTGTACGATGAGGGAGGGAAGATGGCAGCATCGGGAAAAACCAATCCTGCTCTTTTGAATCAGTTGAACGCATTGTCCTATTATCAGGAGCCGCCACCCAAATCACTGGCCAATAGCTTTGGAACAGATAAAGTGTTTCCATTGATAAATAAATCCGGACTGTCTACTGAAGATGCTTTGAGAACTTATGCCGATCACATTGTAGTACAGATAAAAAATTCAATGGTCCATTGCCCCTGGGATCTGCTTTCATCGCAAAGCAATAAATTATTGATCACCGGAGGGGGTGCTTTCAATCATTTTTTGATCAGGGAGCTTTCAAAAGAATTAAGTCCTCTGAATATTGAAGTGGTGGTGCCTGAAGAAAAACTGGTTCAATATAAAGAAGCACTCGTGATGGCATTGATTGGTGTATTGCGCTGGCGGCAGGAATACAATGTTCTTTCCTCCGTTACCGGAGCTCAAAGAGACAGCATTGGAGGGGCTGTGTGGATTGGACAGGAAGCGTGATTAATGCAAGCTGAGAGCCATGAGAGCTGATAGCTGATGGCTGTTGGCTGATGGCTTTTCTGGGTGGTAGCCTGCGGCGAAGACAATGTTGGGGAATAGTGTGTTCTTGTGGAAGGTCGTTTATTGTTTAGGCGAGTAGTTTTTTTGGGGAGTAGTTTTTTTTGGGACGAGCTTTTTTGGGGGAAGAGTTTTTGGACCGCGTTACTGGTTTTTATTTGTACTAAGAGGCAGTTTTAGAGCTGATGCTCACTTCGTTTGCAAGGAGATTGCTTGCGCCACCGCTATAGCTTTAGCGCACCCGGTCGCTGCGCTCGCAATGA
>JBJMLU010000002.1:0-15157 GCA_045805145.1 Flavisolibacter sp.
CGCTTTACTCTAACATTCGAAAAATGGCTTAGAGACTCTTTTACTTTAGTAAATTGATTTCATATGTTTGGAAGTCACTGATATGGAAGTTGAGGAGGGATTCAAAGTTTTTATTTTCGCTTATAACGAATTGATATAGCAATTTGGTTCAAATAAAAAAAGCTTGTTTATTATGTCCAAAGTCTGGAATATGGAAGCGATACAAAGCTTCATTAACGAGGGTATTGAAGAAAGCCTTCATTTAGACTATAAGGCTGGCGATGCCTTACAAAAAACCGATAGCCGGAAAAAAGAGGTTTCGAAAGATATTTCAGCGATGGCCAATTCAGCTGGGGGAACTATTATCTATGGTATACGCGAGTTTGCAAGCCCTGGTAAACGACATCTGCCCGAAAAACTAGATCCTGTTGACAGGAGCGAGTTTACGCGGGAGTGGCTCGAGCAAGTAATCAACAGTAATATACAGCCAAAAATAGATGGAGTGACGATAACACCAGTCACAATAGATGGCAGTGAGAAAGTAGTCTACGTGCTTGACATTCCACAGAGTGGAACGGCGCATCAGGCAGCGGATAAACGATATTACAAACGTTACAATTTTGAGAGTGTGGCCATGGAGGATTATGAGATAAGAGATGTAATGAGCAGGCTTAAGACACCTCTACTTACATTGGAGTTTGTACTCGAGAAAAAACTCAGAATTGAAAAAGACCCAATCAGTGGTGGTCCGATGGTGTCTATGGCGTGGCAAAAAAGAGAGCCTAAAACATGGACTGAATACATGCTAAAAGTGGCCATTCGCAATGAGGGAAAAATCTTTGCAAATTATGTCAATTATTATCTAGAGATCGATCAAGCTATACTTTACAAAGCAGACGATTGGGAAAATGCCAAAGATAAACCTGGAATGAAGGTAATTTATGGAGAAAATACGGTCAGAGAAGTAGTTGATGTCCAACATATCATTCATAATGTCATAAAAAAATATGGGCCCTCCCGATTTGATCCTGTTTTACCTGGCACTCGCAGCCGATACGAAACTATTCGACTCGCCAATGACCTAACTTCCTTTAATTTTCCATTACGTTGGATTATTTACGCAGATAACGCGGAACCTCGGATTGGAGAGATTTCACTACTAACAGCTGCAACCATAGAAGAAACTTAAGGGTTGTCCGCACTCAGTTGACGCAACTTTTCGGAAAATGAAACCTTAAATCAAAGGAATTCCTTTGCATCTATTAGCGCTTTTTTTTACAGGTTAAAACTGCAATATTTTCAAGGGTGTTTGATAGGATGATCAATATGTTATCTGTATAGCCGAAAAATATAAGAGTGTTCGATAGAAAAAGTTTCACAAGTTCTTGTTTTGAGTACAATCGCTTTAGTTTATTTCTTGTGCTTTATTAAAATTGTCCTTATTAGTGATTTAAAGCACACTTAGAAAGTGCAATATAATTGCTCTATGTAATTCTTGGTACAACTTCATTCATGGTATAGTGAACAAACTGCTGACCGAGTTCAGTCAATTCATATCTATCCTGATCATCAAAAGCTGATTTCATGGTTCGGCTAGGTGAAGTTGTTTTTTTAACTTGTTTCTTAACAAAACTCCCATAGTAATCAGTTTCTCTATGCTGTCTAATTACACTACCTGTGCTTAAGTCCCGGATAAGCAATTTAAAAAGATCTGCTTCCAATGAGTCTTCTCTTACGTCTGTACCATTCAGTTGGCTCCAGATATTAAAACGTGTGCAACCTGGCGACTGAAATATGCTTTTAATTACCGCAAAATGAGCTTCGTGGTATAAATTGATCCAGTCCATAAATAGCCTTATGAGATCATCCGGTACCAGTCTATATGCGCCTGCATTAGTTATCAATTTTCGAATAAAATCTTGTTTTTCGGTGGTGTCTGCCTGATCCCATGAACGAAATGCTTTTCTAACTAGCTGTAAATATTCTTCGCTTTCCAGGCGGTCGTTTACCTCATCAGGAAATTCGTTTAGGCGGCTAATTGTTTGAGATAAGGTTTCAGCAAGATATTTAATTTTTGTGCTATGCTCTAGTAACCATTGAAGGTATAATTCATTGCCTTTGACCTGTCCTTGCTCAGCTTTATAATCGGACATAGCACTTAGAAAGCCACCAACCCATGGAATGCTTCCAAGTGCAGCACTAAATATTTTTGAAAAGATTTGTTTTCTTTTCGAGCCAAATGACTTTAATATCTCTTCTTTAAGTTTGTTTTCAACTGAGTCATCTGTAATTATTAGAATGAAGCTGTTTTCCATAGTTGAAGCAGAATTATAAGAATTTCAATATTTATTATGCAATGCTACAAAATAGGCCTTCTTACAATTTTAAAGTACGGTATTAATACGGATTCGGGAAGCCGTTCTTGAATTAGATCAGCGCTTAACTCTTAAGCTTAAAGTCAGTGCTTTATAAAGTTTCATCAGCTACCTAATGGAGGCAAAACCATATAGCCGACCTGTAGTCTATCATCATACTCTGGGTATTTATGCCAGTCTTTATTGGAGCGTACCAGGCACTCGATTGTAAAGGTTCTCGACACATTCTGATTCGTGATGGGGATTGACAGCCTATTGCCTTGCCCTACGTTACCAAAGGGAGTTACAATTCGCCAGACTAGATTATAACCATGTGCTTCCCATGTCGCATCTACTTCTACTTCCAGAACAAGCGTATCTCCGGGTCTCAAATGAAATCTCGGATCAACCCGGAAACTTATCCGTCTGGCTAATCTGCTGTCATCACTAAAATGCCTTTCGTTGCCAAAGGAATCTCTGAATCTTCTAAACATTGGAACATTGAACTGATTTTGCATGTTTAGTTGTGTAAACCTTTCTTTTATGGATTCAACAATATCATGTGAGTAGCAGATGATTTGTTCAGCTTGCCGATGGGAAATTGGGTTAGCATGCGAAAGATGATTGCGAGGCATTTGAAGTTTGGTTAATGTTGCCCTTAATTCGGCTACACCATTTGGAAAGCCAAACTGAAAATAAGGCTGAAATAGAACCCACAAATTAGGATGGCAAATTATCTTTATTGCGTCTTCTAAGAATGCTGCATCAATCAATCTTTGAAATCTGTGTGGCTCTGCCTGTTGTTTTTGTTTGATTTCGGTTACCAGCTTAACTGATAGTAATGGGCTACCTGCATGGATAGCGTCTAGGTAATCAGGTCCGTAGCGTTCCCTCATTTCCTTATCAATGATGGTCCTTAGCCATATTTCTAAAGATTCAATAGTTTGTCTACAATGATTTCTGATTTCGTCTTCATTATATCTACTAAAAAGCATATTAACTTCTTTGATAATACTCAATTTACGGATGACAGTTGGTCTGATGTCATTATCTGCGAAATAATCCAAACTCAAAAGAAACAAAGCCCTACCAACATACTTGAATACTGTTTTAATCAATGTGTATATAGACACGCAAATTTTTCTTTTAAGATTGTTGGTTGCAGGGCCTGAGTAAATGGTGAATTGGATAGATTAATGAATTTACTTTGGCAGAGCTTCATAGCAGAAGAATAGGATTATAACCAAGGTTCTGTGTCTGATTCAATTGGGTTCTTATTAAAGCTCACACTTTGCTGCCTTGATGTCAATCTTTGACATCGTTCATCTGGTTTATAATTTTCGATTTTCCTTTTGGAAATTAGCTCTTTTTCCGGCGGATCGTAGTACCCCTAGTAGATGTTTGTGATCCGGACTGGATTAAAACCAGTCACCTAATGCTTAGAAGGCTGTTTGGTCGATATTTAGTTCCATAATAGTAATCGGATCAACAACACTGAAATCAGAGTTAAGCCTGAAAGTCGCTTTTTAAGAAGGTTTAACGCTCGTCCCTTTTGGCTTTTGATAGTAGAAACTGAAAGTCGAAGTTCCGATGCAATTTTATCTAAGGTTTTTCCCTGCAAATAGTACATTTTAAAAACGAGACTGCATTTGGGTGGCAAATAGTTTAGCGCTGTAATGATTTCATTCAAGGTTTCCGCAGCGATGATTTGATAGAAGACCGGTCTTTCTTCGCTTTCCTGCAAAAGTGTTATTTGTGATTGATGCAAGGATATGCGTTTTTGTTTTCTGAGAAAATCGATACAGGTATGGTGGACGCTGGTGTATAGATAGGACTTGATATTTCCAGGTCTTGAAAGTATCTCGCGGCGCTCCCAGAACTTCACAAAGCTGTCTTCCACCAAGTCTTTGGCGGATTCCAGGTCTCCTACAATACTTTGGGCAAACCAGGTGAGGGGAGGGAAGTACTTCCGGAACAACTGGTTAAAGACTTCTTCTTCACTGTTACCAACAGAGTTGACGCTTTGCTTTCCTTTTTGGAGATTATCGCTTCGCATAGAAGTTCTTTTTTAAAAGAGTCCAGCGAAGCGCACCAAAATAAGGCGCTGTTGCTCCACTTACCGTTATCAGGCTCAAGAACGCCTCGTCAAGAATGAGGAAGCCTACGCCTAAACGTGACCCCATGCTTATCTCCACGTGAAATTTTAAATTTCTGAAGTTTAAAACACAACTCTGGGTAAACGCATGAAACGCCCCAATCCATGGAATCGGCTTGTTTATACCAATAGAAAGCCATGAAATATTTTAAAAGTTTTAATTATTCAAAAAAGAATTTAGATAGGCAATAATCTTGTGATCACTGGGACGTGGCGCGTCCAAATTTAGAATCTCACCGTTTGAATTGATGACGAGGTACCTTGGAATGGCTTGAATGTGATATTTAATAGCAAAGTTGGAGGAAAATCCTTTTAACAATAAATAGCTGTTATCCGGTGTCATTAACCCATTAAATGAGTCAACCGACTTTTTCCAGACGGGCAAGGAATAATCCATCGAGATAAACATAAACTTGATCCGCCTGTCATTACTGAAATTTTTTGCCAGTTCGCTTGAATATTTCAATTCTTTCATGCAGGGAACGCACCAACCAGCCCAAAAATCAACAAAGACAATTTTTGCACCAGTGGCCTTAACTAAATTTTGCAGGCTAGTCTTTTCCATGTTCAGAGAAATCAGTTCGTCAGAGCCACTGCCATATTTTTCAAGATTTAATAGTGCTTCATCCTCATTGATGCGTTGCAAATAGCGTTCGTTTTTGCAAATAGAGCGAAAGATATTCAGTAAGGTGGTCAAATTTTGATCTCCTTTTCGGATTGCATTTTTTGCAATGATATAACTCAGGTATTCCTTTGAGTTCCCGCCAAAGTTTTTCAAAGCTGATTCCAATTGGCTTTTGTAATTGCCATGACCTTGGGATGAATCGCCAGACAAATACAGGTTGTAGGTGTTTAAAAAGGATCGGTATTTATCTATAATTAATAGCTCGTTTTGCTGATCTGCTAATGTTGCCAGTCCGATCTGTCTTTCAAGAAGTGGATCAATTTCCTTATTTGTCGCGAGGTAACCCGATAGAGCGTTATCCAGGTAGGAATAAAAAATATAGTTGGTGATATATTCTCTAAAAAATGTGGAGATCTTTTTTTGCACTGCGTATTCATCTATGAATGTTTTTCTCTCAAGATATATATATGATATAATGATGTATCTCTTTGTTCCAGTGATGCAGCAGGGGGCCGTAAATACTTTCCATACTGCTTCAATCTTTTCTTATCCTTTTCACTGAAATATTTCACAGGAATAGGAATGTTATCGGGAGTCCCGACTCCGTATATCGGCCCAAGTTTGGCGACTAAATTTTTAAGTAAGGCAAGCTCATTATTTCTGATTTCATTACCGACTTCGCTCACAAATGAATTGCCTGCCTTTTGAATAGTCATTTTTTCACCTGGTAAAATATAAATAGGTGCTCCTGAAAAATCAGTTTTATAAAATAGAGTGGGAAATTCAATAGTAAATTGTTTTTCATTGCTATTCGTAAACGTTAATGGGGAAGAATGCTCACCAAAATAATCATTGCTATAAATCATAAAGCCTTCTTTGGATGAGAAACCCGACAGTTTTACGCTGGTGGGAACCGGTTGACAATACAGTACTACTGGCACCATTAATATAGCCAGCAAAATAAGCCGTTTCATAATGTATTATTTTTTACCCAGCCTTCGCATAAATGTCGTCCGGAATTGAGTCCAAGGATACGGAGTAAGTGCCAGATTTTTAACCACAGTTGGTACTACCGTGTCCAAAGCAACTATCACAGCACCAGTTCGCCTGGCCGCACCGAATATTAAAAACCCATAGGGCTCAAAATTGTTTGTATTGAAAATAACCATCAGAAGACAGCAACCTATGGAGCCGTCATTTCTCTTACCAGTTAATAAACTAAAAAGGCCAAAAATGCTATAGAACTACATACAATTATGGCTACTGAATAATAAACTTCGTTTTATAAGATTCGCCATTTTGGATTATTCTGATAAAGTACGTTCCTGGCGAACTAGCCCAAATGGTATTCAACTCAATTGAATTTTTCCCCTTCTCCACTTGTATAGCTTTTGTGAAAAGTACTCTGCTCGACGCGTCAGCCACTTGTAATGTAATTAATCCAGCTTTTTTACTAGTAAATGAAACGAAGGCATTAACAGTAGATGGGTTCGGGAAAACGAAAACGTCCTCAGTGTTAGTTTGAAACTTAAGAGACAAAATTTTACTGTAAGAAAATTTGCCATCGAAGTCTACCATTTTTAACCTGTAATAAACGCCGTCGCCATTATTTGATGTAAGTATATCTATCCAATTATATTCCGTCGCATTGGTTAAAATACGAGAGCCAATGCTAACGAAACCAACTCCATCCGTGCTTCTTTGTATATCAAAATGGCTAAATGAATGCGAACCACCTATTCTCCAGGATAAATTCACTTTATCCCCGACTTTTTCTCCTGTAAATTCCAGCAAACTTACAGGTAAGACAGTTGCGTCACTCTGAATGACAGTAGGAGCATCGTTTGTGATTACTGGTTCATTGTAGTCAAAGTAAACAGCTGCTCTATTATGAATAATTTGTGATGGGGCCGCAGTTTTGGGTTTTATTTTATAGACAATAAAACCGTGGCTGAACGATTCGTTCTTATTACTGTCTACCAAATTAATATCTCTGAAATCACATGTAAGCTGATTGCCATTCTCTAGAGAAACAATAGCTGGATGACTAGAAGAGAGAATTTGGAGTGAACTCCAGTCCAACCGGGAATCCAGGGTATCTGTTACCCGTACGTGAAAGGCTGTATCAGTGCCTGTATTCTGGAAGCGTATCATGTATTGTAAATATCCGCCCGAAAGAATGAAATTGGAAGAAACGCTGCCTCCGTCCAGTTGAGACTTATCATTTGGATCGAAAGATCCCACCAGAACCTGTCGCGTGATCGAAGAGTTATCATTTGGTGTTTCATCATTTGCAACTGGAGTAATATTAACGTGATTCGTAATAGTATCACCAAGGTTTGTAATGGGAGGTGGTTGCACGAAAAAAGATGCAAAAAACGTCAACGTATCACTAACATTTAATTTGGTAAAATTCCAGCTGATGGTATCTGCAATTATAGAACCTTGCGGTGTGGAAGACCAATATCCAAGCCGCTTGTCTGGGACAAACTTAACGCTTCCCTGGCCTATGTTTTCAGTCCCAACGTTGGTTGCTTGTACTCTGTACGTCACTTTAAAACCCGGCTTTGCTGCTCCTAAGGGGAAAGCGGTAACTACCAGATCGCGTTTATTTGGAATAGATTGAAGAGCAAAATTTATTGTATCTGAATGAAAGTAGGTTGTATAGGCTGGCGAAACAACTGATGAGGGAACTGCAGTGTAATAGGGTTTGAAACTTACAGTGGTAGTGTAAGCGCCTGTATCAAGTTCATTGCGAAATTGTCCATTCAAAGCAAACGTTGTTTTTTCATCACCAGTTTTTTTACTCTGTATAGCCGCCCCGGAGACCCATGGCTCATTGGGATCTTTAATACCATTGGAATTGTTGTCTAGAAAAATTTGTCCGGTTAAAGTATTGACCGCTCCTAATCGGACGATCCATCCGTCTACATATAATCTCATGAAGTCTGGTGGTCCCACCTTGTTTCTGTAAACATCGCCATCATGAGACGCAGTTTCACCTGCCAGCATAAACTGCCTTGATCCAATTTCAGGGACTATGGCATTACCATAATCACTGGCTGTTCCGCCCAGGCACTTTTGCCATTGCAGATTTCCATTTGCATCCAGCTTCACCACCCATAAATCCATAAAGTATGCAGAATGATTTCCGGCCACATCTCCATCATTTGATTCGGTTGTACCAGCCAAGACATAACCCCCATCGTCGGTTAACCGTAAATTAGAAGACAGGTTTATATCGGATTGGCCCTGTCCGATCATATCCACACTTGATCCTCCATAACATTTGGACCAAAGTATATTTCCGTTTTCTGTTAGTTTCATCAAAGCAATATCCCTACTGCCGTGGTTATTCACGACATCTCCATCAGTTGATTCGGTACTAAAAGCCATAATATACCCTCCCCCCGAAACGGTATCAACTTGCGGAGCAAGATCCAATCCGGAGCCTCCATAAGACTTCTCCCAAATGATCGATCCGTTTGGATCAATTTTAATAAGCCATGCGTCCATATCTCCGTGCATCGTACTCATATCACCTCCATATCCACCAGCATACGCTCCTATCAAATAATTGCCGTCACCTGTGGCCAAAATCGTGTTTCCTTCATCATAAAAAGGCCCTCCATAACATTTTTGCCATTGCAACTGACCAGTAGCTGATAGCTTAATCAGCCACACGTCAGGATATACACCGAATGTTGAATCAAAGTGAAGGCCTGAAACATCTCCATCTCTAGACTCAGTTTTTCCCACACACAAATACCCACCATCTGGTGTTTCAATAATTTTCTCTCCCTCGTCATTGCGGTTTCCTCCGAAACATTTTGTCCATTGCACCGTTCCCGTTGCACTAAGTTTCACGATAAAAACTTCCATATTGGCGTTTCCATTTACAGAATGGCCGCTGGTAATGTCACCGTCATAGGAGCCCGAACCACCGCATGCAATATAACCGCCATCTTTTGTTGGTATTATGTCGTGAAAATCATCTCTTACAGAACCGCCCATGGATTTTTGCCACTGAATACCGCCTTGCTCGCTAAGCTTTACAATCCATCCGTCGGTAACGCCACCCTTATACTCCGTTACATCTCCTGATTTGGCTGAACAATATCCAGCCGCGATATAACCATTATCATTTGCTTTATTTAAACAATACAGAGCGGATTTGGTCGAATCCCCCACACATCTTTGCATTAATACTCCTGGTACTTGTCCCTGAATTTGTTGGAGGATGACTATTGAAAAAAAAGCTAGAAAAAATACTTTCATAAAGTTTTGGAATCTTATACTCTGGTGATTAATCCTTAAATAGGTTAAAGGTGAATTTCAGCCAACGTTGTTGTGCTGTTAAAGCGGCAAGCTTTAGTTTGTATAGGATAGATTTTACTAAGTCTTATAGGCTGACGTACTTGTATCAGTAGTCTTTGTATAAAGCTTTTAACAACGAGCGAACTATAATGGCCAAACAATAAGATAAACACGATTTTAGTTAGTAATACGTGATATAGTCAGAGCCTATATCATTTACATTGTCAATCTCTATAATCCTCGAATTGCTATCCAGTTTATATTGTAGCAATTCCGGTCCATTACCTAAGCCTCCTAGGGGAGCATCAATCTTACTCACATTGTTTTTTGAAAATTGAGTGAACTTGGGATATACGCCACCAATGTCCCAACCCCAGTTTTAATTATACTTGTTTATTTAATGGAGTAATTGGTTGTTTTGTATTTTCTATTGAACAACTAGAAGGTAAAATTGGGCAGCCTATAGCGAAGGCAGGTATGCGGTGCATTTCAGATAGGTTAAGGCCAAATATAAATTATTATTTAATACGCCAGACTACCCGGGAGATTGATAAGCCTTTCCTTTCACATTGGGAATACCCCTGCGATCAAAATGAGCTACAATGATTTGTTAAAGGTGTTTCTAACATTTAATTTTTCATTTTTAATCATCCGATAAAAAATTAGGCCGTTGAGAAAACCCATGTTAGAAAACAACTTCTGCCATACTGCAGGATTTGAAATTACTTATAACGGAATCCAAAATCATAGGACCAAAGTGACTACCACTTTTCTTGGAAATACTTTTCCACTGGAGCGTTTAGCTCATCGGAAATGTCATAGCTCTTTTCACTGATTTGGTCACCTAAATGCTATATATTCGACCTTATGATGCAACCTTAACTCTGAGATTCACATCTTGGGTTTTTCTTGATTTATTAAAACATTATTTTTCAAGCCTCTCTCATCTTTGACTAACACCACCATGAGAAAACAATTGTTTCCTTATTACCTACTTTTTTTGGCTTTCTTTTTCCCTAAACTGGCTCACGTTCAAATTGTAAATTCACAAGATTCTTTAGCTCTAGTAGATTTATATCAAAGCACCAACGGAACTAAGTGGAAGAAAAACGATAACTGGCTGACTACTTCACCTCTGGGAACTTGGTATGGAGTTACTCTCAATAATGGACGAGTGAGCACGGTAAATCTTTACATGAATAATCTCGCAGGAAATCTTCCTGCTACTTTTGGCAATATTTCAGCAATCGACACGATCCGCCTTGGCCAAAATCTACTGACAGGTTCAATTCCAGAATCTATTGGCAACTATTCCCAAATAAAGTTGCTTGATTTGTCTCAAAATCTTTTAGGCGGAAGTATCCCTGCTTCTATTGCGAACATTTTTCCCACTGTTCAACGAATTTTACTAAACGACAATCAGTTCACGTTTTCCGGAATGGCCATCTTTCAGACCATTACTTCCATTCCTGCCTTCTATACACCGCAGGCTAATATTCCCTTAATCAGGGATGGGAATATTATTTCGGTAGCTGCTGGAGACACGAAGGTCCATAACACGTATACTTGGTATAAAGATGGTTTTAATTTAGGGTCCAAAACAGATGACTCTACACTTATAGTAACAACTCCGGGGAGTTACAGTGTAAAAGTAACGAGCTCAACAGTTCCTTTTCTTACTTTGACTAGCATTACTTTTATTTCGCAACAGGACTCTCTCGCTCTTGTGGATTTGTACAACAGCCTAAACGGACCTGGTTGGTCAAAAAAAACAAATTGGCTGACTACTTCCCCGGTAGCCACCTGGTATGGAGTGAATGTTAATTTTGGACGAGTTCATAGTATTAATCTTTCTTCCAATAACTTGTCCGGTACTCTGCCTTCTACCATATCCAGCCTCACGTCAATGAGTGATATAGTTTTGATGGGAAACGAAATCACAGGATCAATTCCTATTAGCTTTGGGTCTTTGTTTCAATTAAGTGGACTCAATCTGAGCGATAATAAATTGACCGGACCAATACCTGATATCGTAGGGAACCTCCACAAGCTTTCGTCTCTAAATCTTTCTGGCAACCAATTAACCGGTGCAATCCCTGAATCAATTTCGCAGTTGACTAATTTGAATACTCTTTTTTTGTCCGATAATCAATTAGGTGGAAGCGTTCCGGCCTCCTGGGAACGTCTAAAAAATCTTGTGGTTCTAAGTATCTCCAACAATCATTTGAGTGGAAGTATCCCAGATTCTCTAAGTTACATGACAGGATTAAGCGTCGCATTTTTGAATGATAATCAGTTGACTGGGAAATTACCTGATTCAATTGGACGACTTAGCTCACTTAGTTTGCTTGCATTACAGAACAATCAATTGAATGGACCAGTCCCTAGCTCTTTTAAAAGAATTACCAATGCAGTCATCACCATTCAAAACAACTCGTTCAATTTTGACGGGTTGGAGATTCCTGGATCAAATTTCAAATCCATCATTTACTCGCCTCAATCGCCATTATCCATTCATCGAATCGGCACTAGTCTCTCGGTGTCTGCAGGTGGCACTGTATCCAACAACACTTACAAACTATTTAAAGATGGCGCCCTCAATCAGACAAAATCCGGAGATTCTTCGTTTATCATTACTGATGTAGGTAAATATCATATCACGATAGCCAATTCCGTTGCGAAACAACTTATCCTGTCCACAGACACGACTTCTGTTGTTATGGTGCTGGCTGAGAAATCGACCGCTGTAACTACAGCAGTAAATGGTACCGGTCCAGTTGATGTAAGCGAGGGAATTTATAAACTCATTAGGTTAGAACCTACCTCTGGGGTCAATGCCTTGAGTGGTCCAGTTACCACATTAGTCAGCCTGGATACTCCTGTAGTGAGTTATAATACCATTCCATATGTTGAGCGACACTACGACATTACGCCGGCGAATAATGCATCTACCTCCCAGGCAACTGTTACGCTTTATTTTACACAAGCAGATTTTGATAGGTTCAATACTTATGTTATAGCAAACCATTTATCATTACCCTTACTACCTGCTAGCGGAGTGGATAACGGCAATGTGCGTATTACACAGTATCATGGGTCTTTCACTGGATCTTCTTTCCCTGGCAACTATGCCAGCGGCGCTCAAACGATTATACCAAGCGTTTCCTGGGATAGTGACAATAGCTGGTGGCAAGTAAGCTTCCCGGTGTCAGGATTCAGCGGGTTTTACCTTACCACAGAAAACATTATTCTGCCTTTGTCCCTTTTGCGATTCAGTGGAGCATGGCAAAATGAGCACGTCAATCTGCATTGGTCCACCGCGCAGGAAATAAATACTCAACAATTTGTGGTGGAAAGAAAAAATAAGGGAGGGGAATACCAGCCAGTTGGAGTGGTCCCTGCATTTGCGACCTTAGGAGATCACGATTACATGTTTATGGACACAGATCCCATAGCTGGAGATAGCTATTACCGCTTACAGATTTTGGACCGCGATGGGAAGTATGTGTATAGCCCGATCCTGAATATAAAGGTTCCTAAAAGGAGTAAGTTGGTAAGGGTGTATCCCAATCCGGTTCACAGGTCGACAGCATTGCAATTCAATAGCACAACAGTCGGCGATTATCAAATAGAAATAAATGATGCTTCAGGCAAACTATTGAAAAGAATTTTAGGAAAGTCAGAGAGAGGGAAAAACAATATATTAATTGACCTTACTGGCTTTGAAAAAGGAAGTTATCTGATCAGTTTTAAGGACCTCGAACATGGAATTATCACTGTGAAAGTTATCAAAGAGTAAGTGCAAATTTTCTTGGATTCCTATCGTCGAAGGCTAATAAAATGCTCAAATTCGAAAGATCCCGACGCTACTCATCCCCAGGGGGTATACCAACTGTTATAATGGAAAATTTTTCTGGAGTTATTTCAAAAATAGCTCGTGGCAAACAAAATGTGCATTGGCTATTTCGTGATTATGTAGATTTAAAAATTGATCTTATCCGAAAAGCTTCACTATAAACTAACCGGAAATATTTTTCAAGTGGACGATTGAAATTATTGTGTTCAAAGATTAGAGAATCGAGATCACCATCAAAAAGAATTCCTTCATAAAATAACCAACCAACTAAATGTGGAGTGGTTTGAACACTGGATTCACCAAGAATCGCCTTTGCAATTCTTCTGGCTCTCAGATCGTCAGTTAGAAAAGATTGATTAATCTTTTTTGCAAAAGCAATTGAAGATAACTCTCCCGTACCAAGTTGTTGACTATATTTTTGAATTGATGCATCTTGCAGGTCGGCAATTGAAAGTATATGACTAGAAAATTTTCCATTTTTTTGATGCCGCAACAACCTTCTTTGAAGCTCTTTATCAGCCACATCGGCCTTGGCTCTTGACTTATAAAGGCATTCGTATTCGACATATTTTGTTACAGAGAAAAAGAAGCCGCTGCTATCTAATCTTGCAAATAAGAGCAGAGAGGACAGGATATTTGAAACTGCGCAACTATCAACAATATTTATTTTAATACACTTCGTGATATCAATAGTCATAACTTAACTGTAAGTTGAAAAGCTTTAGCATTTGTACCAATTCAGCTTCATTACACAAAAGCATTTCAGATAATCGACCTGCCGAAATAATTCCTCTATTATAACATTCAAAGGCACTTCTAACATAAAAAGTTGACAAGCCTTTTTGCAATAGCGTTATTTTGGCTTCCAAATAATTTTGAGATAAATTTTTTAACTCTGGATCTATTTTTTCCTGTTTAGGTATTTTTAGGTGACTTAGTGCAAAAGAGGACTCCTTGCTAATAATTCCTGCATCTTTCATTGCTATGAGTAGAACGGTTGGATTCACTTGCAGTTGTTTTGCAACTTTCACAATATGATCCTGAGACCAACTCGCAACATTGAGCTTGCTAAATATTGTTTTGGGAACTAAAAAGCTTGAAGCAAAACTGTTGGCCCTGATCTCTTTTAAATCATCTTTCGACCAATTTTCAAATGAAATATTGATTTCGTCCACAGCATCAAATATCGTATGGCCTACCTCATGTGTGAGCGTAAAGTTCTGTCTATAGATATCTTCATCATAGTTAATGAGAACACATTTGCCAGCTGCCGGATGATTAATAAATAGCCCTGAAATCTTTGAATTAGAAAGTTTCCTTCGAAAAATATGAAGCCCTAATTGTCTGAATGTTGCATACGGGTCAATAACGATATCGTAATCTGCAAGATTAAGTTCTGTTCTTAATTTTTTTGCTGCTTCTTGTCCGTGTGATTTAAAGAAAGTCCCGCTCGGAATAAAATTGAAGTCTAAAATTCGCTGACCGATGTTTTTAAAAATAAAATGCTCAGACTCACAAAGAAAAATAAACTCCTGAATGGCCCACCGATCTCCTTTTGTAAAATCGTTTCCAAACTTCCGATATAGAATATCAACTTGCTCTGAAGCGGACTTTTGCTGATTACTTATGAAATAATTATAGTTCTGTTTATATAGGTCGGCGAAAATCAAAACTTCATCACCAGAAGGTTCTTCTTCGCCTTTTTCCAATCTAACCAAACGATTCTCCTCAATGCCCGTTCTGTCTGCAACTTCATTTGTACTTAATTGAAGTTGGTTTCTGCATCTCTCAAGTTTATTACCAAAAAGTTTTAGATCAAAAGCCATAAATAAAATCGTTCTGGTGATCGGAGCCTAAAAATAGAGAATGGA
>JBJMLU010000003.1:0-4391 GCA_045805145.1 Flavisolibacter sp.
GGGTTGGTGTTGTCAATAATTTTTTGCAGCTGAATGGGTTGAGGAGCCCTGGTCCCATAATTATAATTCAGTGAAAATCTTTTGCCCTTGCTAGAATAATTGTAAGATGCAAAGGGAAGAATGCTGGCATATTGTTGTTGGTAAATACTATCGTTGAAAACGGAAACTGTTTTGATCCGGTTGTCCTGCCAGTTTGCACCAATTGAAATATTTCCCTTACCAAAGATCTGATTGTAGTTGAATCCTGCAGCAATGAAGCTTGAAAAATTATTAAAATGGCTGCTCAGCGTATCATTGAAAATATCATGACGCTGCGACACAGGGTTCCAGTCAAAAGTTTCCCGAAGTGAATGACCCTTGCTGTAGTTGTAAGTGAGGTTCAGTCCCAAAGAAGATTTTGTGCTGAGTGGTTCATTAAAGGTAGCAGCAGCATTCCAGCCGTTATTGGAATTGTTTGCAGGAAGGTACTGGTCCAACAGGCGGCTGTAATCAGGTTCGCTCAGGGGATAAAAATAATTAGCAGAATGGATGAAACCTTCACTATTGCTTTTATTGATATTATCACTGAGGTTCACGAAAAGCGCTCTTCCCATTTTCCGAAATGAGCGGCTGAACGAAAGGTTGCCATTCCACAATGGAGATTTTGAAGCATTGTCATTTGCTCTTGTTCCTTCATTTACTTTTCGGCCGGTCTCCGAAGTAAGGAAGGCCGAAAGAGCATGGCTGTTGTACCTGGAATAATTCATCGACTGGGTGAAGATGATCCGGGTAAGAGAGTCTGCTTCATAATTTAAATTGATATTTCCATTGATGCCCGAGCGCGTCCTGTTTGCTGAAGTTTGTTCAAAATAATAAATCACAGAGTCACCAAGAACCGTTTGCCTGTTCCTGACTTGGTCGGAAATATTGTCTGTATTATTGTAACCAATGTCTGTTGCCACAGTAAGTTTCTTTCCCCATTTATTGGTGTAGTTCATTCTTAGCTGGCTGTTGGTATTGATTCCATTGGAGTTTCCAGCCGAGACAGCCAGGTCATTACTGCCCGAACTATAATCGGTTCTGCCCGTGTTGTTTTGAGAAGCAATCAGTGCAATCTTTTTATCTCCTTCAAAATGATTGGCATTGACACTCGCTTCATAATGGTTCTGCGTTCCGTAACCCGCATAGGCTCTTCCAAAGGAACCCTTGTTGCGGTCTTTGCGAATGGTGAGATTAATTACTTTCTGGGTTTCTCCATCATTTACCCTGGTAATTCTCGAACGTTCGCTTCTCTGATCAATCACCTGCACTTTCTCAATGAGGTCTGCAGGCAGGTTTTGCGAAGCCGTGCGCGGATCGGATCCAAAAAATGGTTTGCCATCCACGAGTATCTGAGTAATTTTTTCGCCCTGTGCCGTAATATTACCGTCCCTGTCTACTTCCACACCGGGCAGTTTCTTCAACAGCTCTTCTACCATATCGTTTGGCCTTGTAGGAAAGGAGGAGGCATTGAACTCAATGGTATCCGGTTTAATCAACACTGGAATTTTTCTGCTGAAAATGGTGATGGGATCCAGGTCATTGGTCTTGACGTGAAGAAAAATAGAGTCGAGGCTTAGTTCGTGTTGATCATTGCCAATAAGCAGTGACCTTACCAGTGTTTCGTGATTCACTTCCGTGATCACAAGGATGAACGAATCGGGCTGCACCGATGAAAAAACAAATTTCCCCCGGTGGTCCGTGAGAATAATCTTTTCTACTGAAGAATCCCTGGCATTACTCAGAAGCACAGTGGCTCCTGCGAGTTCCTGTTTCAGTGAATCGGAAAACACCTGTCCTGAAATCCTTGCACCGTTTTTTTGTGCCTGTAAATCGAGGGCACCCAGAATTAAAAGGGAGAATAAGAGAATTTGGGATCGTCTGGGTTTTTTCAGGCACACCGGATTTTAATTTGATTAGGCAAAGTAACAACAGTAACCTTGCGTTCTCTCGAAAGATAGATTTTTTTCATCAGGTTTTATACGGATTGTTTCGAAGGATAAATCAAAAAAAAACCCCGACTGAGTCGGGGCCTTCTTTATTTTTTGTCTTTCTTATCTTCCATCTTCGCACCGCCCATTTTGCCTTCCTGCATTTGGGACATCATCTTCATCATTTCTGCCGGATCATCAAATTCCCAATGTTCAACAATCTTACCGTTGCGGAATTTGGAAACCTCGATCGCATGCCAATCGTAAGGACCGGCAGGCATCATCCTTCCATCGCTTGTTCCAGTGAGGCGCACCCAGGAAAATACATAGTCGTTATCGCCCATTTCGTGGATGGTTTCCATCTTCATGTCCTTATTATAGTCATGAACCATTTTTATCATGGCTTTCAGACTATCGCGTCCCTTTACAGGTCCGTGTTCGCTGTGGTCCACAAAGTCTTCTGCAACCACACTATCCACTACGCTGGCATCACCCGATTCAAAAGCGTTGCTAATAAGCCTGTTGGCATCAAGGTTTTTCTGGGTAGTAGCGTTGTCGGTAGAAGAGGCAGCCGAAACTTTGGTAGAATCATTACATCCGGTACTGATACAAAACAGTCCGGCAAAAAAAGCAAAGAGCATCTTTCTCATATTGTTGATTTTTGGTGAAAGGCTGGAGCTATGGCGTGTTTCAGAGGCGAAGTCTTCAGGAGGTGCTATTAAGGTATAAACAGTTGGGGAAAGAAAAAAATTCTTATGTTCAGCGGTTCTTTTAGAATAATAGTTCGGTATTCCCGGTTCACTGAATAAAAAAAGAGGTAGAACGTCGATCCTACCTCTTCTAAACCACAAAACAATACCGATACCCAATCACCATTTGGAATTATCTCTCTTAATAAATGAATGTTTTGTTTGCGGAGATAACCAGTCGTATTGAGTCAACTGAAATGATTATTTCGAATTCTGTACCAGAATTTTTCTCTCTCTTTTCTTTTCTTTTCTGAATTTTTTCTTTGGATATTTTTCCCCAATCTGGATTCCCTTTATTTTTTCACCCCATTTCCATGCTGCTTACTTGCCATTTGATGAGGGATCGAGGCAAGCGATTCGGGTATGAAATTGGTTCTAATGAATAAATGAAGATATCATTTCATGGTGCGGCTCAAACTGTGACCGGCTCCAAGCACCTGTTGCAACTCGAAAACGGACAAAAGATCCTGCTGGATTGCGGTATGTTCCAGGGCCTGGGAAGAGAAACGGAAGAACTCAATGAACATTTAGGATTCAAACCGCAGGAAATATCTCTTGTTCTTCTTTCCCATGCCCATATTGATCATTCGGGCCTTCTGCCCAAACTGGTGAGGGAAGGCTTTGTGGGAAAGATCTATTGCACACAGGCTACCGCCGAACTTTCAGAGATTCTTCTGTACGACAGCGCGGAAATCCAAACCTATGAAACAGAATTTATCAATAAGCGCCGTGCTTCAAAAAACCTTTCACCTTACGAGCCTCTTTATTCTGCGGATGATGTTGCAGAAACCATCAGGCGTTTCGAGATCATCGAATACGGAGAGTGGACCGCGATCTCCGAACAAACAGATGTATTGTTCACCAATGCTGGTCACCTGATTGGCAGTGCGGCCATTACACTTAGAATCAAAGAAGGATCAGAAACCATCCATCTCCTGTATAGCGGCGATGTGGGGAAATACCGTTCCATGCTGTTGCAGCCGCCCGCCGAAGTACCGCAGGCCGACTATATCATTCTCGAAAGCACCTACGGAAACAAGCATCACGACATCAGCTTCAACACCGTTGAAACACTTCTGAACTGGATCAAAAAGATCTGTGTGGACAAAGGAGGACAAATCATCATTCCTGCATTCAGTGTGGGAAGAACACAGGAAATTCTTTATGCACTCAACCAGCTTTCACTGGAAAAAAGACTTCCGGAAATTCTTTACTTCGTCGATAGTCCTCTGAGCATGAAAGCAACTCAGACGATCAAAAAATATACAGAACAATTCAATGAACGGTTGCAGCAGGTACTCACCATCGATGATGATCCCTTTGATTTCCCTGGCTTGAAATATATTGAAACCGTTGAAGAAAGCAGAAAGCTGGTAGACTACGAACAGCCCTGCGTCATCATTTCTGCCAGCGGAACAGCAGATGCAGGAAGGGTGAGACATCATATTAACAGTTGTATCGGCAAAGACAATTGCGCTGTGCTGATGGCCGGATACTGCGGACCAAAATCACTGGGTGGACAATTGCTGGCAGGTCATCATGAAGTGGAAATATTTGGAGATCCTTGCAAAGTGGCTGCGGAAATCGGACAGATATCAGGAATGAGTGCTCATGGAGATACCGATGATCTGTGCCGTTTTATCAGCAACCAGGATCCTGAGCGGATTCGCAATATTTTTCTGGTGCATGGAGA
>JBJMLU010000004.1:0-28082 GCA_045805145.1 Flavisolibacter sp.
CAGCGGATTGTCCGACTCCACTCCTTCAAAGGCGATCCGCTCCACGTTTTTAAAATACTGCTTTTGACCGCTGACTACTTCCATATAATCATGTTTATGGTTATGGTTTGTGGTTATTTTCTCAATTGTTTTTTCTTCCGAGATAATTTTATCTACTGAGTTTTTATAAACCAAAGCTGTGATCAAGGAGCTTCGAGCTATGAGCTATGAGCTTTGAACTTTGAACTATGAACTTTGAACTCCGAACTCTCGACTCTGAACTATGAACTTTGAACTATGAACTATGAACTATGAACTTTGAACTATGAACTCCGAACTCCCGACTCCCGGCTTCGAACTCCCACCTGCATCTCCAATAATAATTTCCATTTCTCGTAATGCTCTTCATACACATCGCTTCGGGTTGGCTCGATCAGCTTTAATGGTTTTCTTCCAGTAAATGGATCTCTTATGTTCTTATAAATACCCGCACCTACTCCTGCGCCAAATGCAGCTCCCATGCTTCCATCACCCGAATACAATTCCACGGGCACACCTGTTACATCCACAAAGGCACGGGCAAAAACTTCACTAAGAAACATATTCGTTCTTCCCGCACGAATCACCGAAGGTTTCATACCATTTTCTTTCATGATGTCCAGTCCATATCGAAATGAAAACGCAATTCCTTCCTGCGCGGCACGCGCCAAGTGCTCGGTCTTATGAATATTGAAATCCAGAAAATGAATATGCGATCCAAGCATTCGGTTACTTAAAATGCGCTCGGCACCGTTTCCAAAAGGAAGCATGAGGAGTCCTTCCGAACCTGGAGCAACCAATGCAGCACCTGCATTCAGACTATCATAGTTCTGCTGCCCGCCGAAATTTTCCTTGATCCATCGATAAAATATTCCGGCTCCATTGATGCAAAGCAAAACACCGATCCTGTTTTTTTCAGAACTGTGATTGACATGCGCAAAGCTGTTGATGCGTGATTGCTGATCGTAAAACAGTTGGTCACTCATCCCATAGATCACACCAGAAGTACCTGCGGTTGCAGCTACTTCCCCGGGCTCCAGCACATTCAATCCGAAAGCATTATTGGGCTGGTCGCCTGCTTTATAACTCACCGGAATTCCTTTCCTGAGTGAGAGTCGAAGAGCAACCTGCTCTGATACTGCGCCATGAATGGAAAAAACTGGCTGGATGCGTGGAATGAATGATGAATTGAAATCATAATAATCCATAACGTCATTCGATAGTCCTCCTTCACGAAAATCCCAGAAGATTCCTTCTGATAATGCCGACATCGTGGTGGTTGGTTCACCGGTAAGTTTCATGGCAATAAAATCACCGGGCAGCATCAGCTTGTCGATGCGTTCATAGACTGCAGGTTCGTTTGATTTTACCCAGGCAAGTTTGGATGCAGTGAAATTCCCTGGTGAATTGAGCAGATGTGCGAGGCATTTTTCTTCACCAATTTCTTCGAAGGCCTTGTCGCCAATCGATACTGCACGACTGTCGCACCAGATGATGGAATTGCGTAACACTTCGCCTTTTTTATCTACCAGCACCAGTCCATGCATCTGATAAGCAATTCCAATGGCGGCAATCTCTTTCGGATCATACAGCTGTGTAGCATGGCATTTCAATATTGCCTGCCGGGTATATTCCCACCACAGGTCCGGACTTTGTTCGGCCCATCCTGGATGTGGTGCAATGATTTCCGCTTCTGAGTCGGGATAGTGTGCTGATGCGAGGCAAATTTTTTTTTCAGCATCTACTACAGAAACCTTGATGGAAGAAGTACCCAGGTCAATTCCAAGTAACAGCATTATTCAAATTACTGATTAAATGTAAAAATGAGATTTAATTTCCAGCCGGAGAAAGGAGATCAAAGTTCAAAGTTCAAAGTTCGGAGTTCGGAGTCCGGAGTCCGGAGTTCGGAGTCAATGAACTTAAAGGCAGTCAGTCTTACGTTTTCGCTCGCGTAATTAAACGCGGGGTACGCAGGGAGCGCAGAGGGCCGCAAACTCAGTAGCTTCTCTGGCTCGTGAAAACCCTTGCGTTTTTTTTGCGAGCCTTTGCGTTCTCTGCGGTTAAAAAAATCAGTAGTACTGACCGGCTCTTAGGTCACCGACTCCGAACTATGAACTCCCGACTCCGAACTATAAACTCCCTCCTCTTAATCCCAACGCCCTGATGTACCCATTATTGGGTTTGCAATGAGCGAACTGGATATTTTTAATGAGTTCTTCAAATGATTTTTTAATCCGTTCCATATCCTTTGGCCTTGCAGCACGGATCTCCGCAAAACTTTTACGCGGTGATTCAGCATATAGGATAACGGAATCATAGTAAGCAGGTTCGTCGAATGAAACGATGCCCCTGGTATTATCCATTTTTTTGTAGGGCCAGAAGTGCCACCCGATACGGTTTTGCTCGCATACCACTCGAAAACTATCGATCCAGCTATCCCTGTTCTCGCCAGTTTCTCCTACATAAATAGGGACCTGGTATCGTTCACGGAAATTGATATAGTCCTGCACCGCGGCCTTAGTAGCCGGTGTCCAATATTTGTGAAATGTATAAACAAGCCGGCTGTCGAAAGGAGGTCCGAATGGTTTGAAGTTGGAATCCCACTGCGCTCCACCAAGAAAAATAATGTGGTTCTTGTCGACCTGCCTGATAGCTTTCACCAGTTTTTTGTACACAGGTTCCAGCAAATGATTGAAATGAGCAGTGTCGAAGTAGTGAGCAATGGGTTCATTGAGCAGGTCGTACCCCAGGACGGTCGGTTCGTTGCTGTATTTTTTTGCAATGCGGGTCCATATTGAAACGGTTTGTTCCTGGTCCGCCTCACTATCAAAAAGAAAAGGGTAACCATAGCCATCATCAATATTGTCTCCTGTTTGTCCGCCTGGCGCGCAGTGCATGTCAAGAATAATATACAGTTGTTCTTTTTTGCACCAGGAGATCATGCGGTCGAAATAAATAAATCCACGGTCTTTGTCATGACCGCCCATATAATCTTCATTAGCAAAGAGTCGATAATTAAAGGGCACGCGAATGGAATTCATTCCTACTGATTTCAAATAATGAATATCAGCTGCAGTGATATAATTATCGAGAAATTTCTGCCAGAAATTTCTGGCTTCCGCTGGACCCAGCAGCTCACTGAACGCCTGGTTGATCAACCGCGGTGAATTCGTGCTTTGCAATTTGAACATATAACCTTCAGGGACCAGCCAGTTACCCAGATTCGTTCCCCGGATCAAAAATGGCTGCCCATCCGGAGATATGATCTCCGTTCCCCTGGTATAAAAAAATTTCTGTTGCTGTGAACTTGCGGGAATAAATAAGAAAGAAGAGATAAAAAGTAAAACTATTACTCGCATGGGCTCATGTTTATGGTCGTCAATGGTTACCGGGAACCACAACGCAATCGGTTGCACCAAAGTTAATGGGTGCAGAAATTCAAAGTGTTTTTTTTATGTACTGATTAAAATATTTTTTTTGAAGTTGGATTCAGATGACTTCATTCCTCCATCAAGGAGCAGGTCAAAAATGCGAAAACTGAAAGCTATTTGACTGAGAAGGCTGGAGATTGCTTCGCTCCGCTCGCAATGATGTTCAGGGGTTTCGAAGTTTATTTATTTTTTGAATGTTGCTTACACATGTTACGCTTTCGCCTATAAGGCCGCCTGGAACTTCTAGTGATGACTATAATTTCAGCCATGCGAGCGAAGCGAAGCAATCCTCTTCAAACTGTAGTACAAACGTTACCTGTGAACCTCATTGCGAGCGGAGCGAAGCAATCCTCTTTAAACGGTAGTACAGACCTTACCCGTGAACGTCATTGCGAGCGGAGCGAAGCAATCTCCAGCCTTCTCAGTCACATTGCTTTCAGTTTTCACTTTTGACTTCAATTGAACTTTATTTCTTCATCACAGGCAAAAGCGCTTTCTTCCAAATAGCATAGCCCATTGCATTCATGTGTAGTTTGTCTTCGCGGTATAATTCCGGGCGGAGTTTTCCATCTTTTGTGAGCATGAGGGTATAAACATCAACATACCTGGTATTTTTTTGAGTGCGAAGAAAATTGCGGATCAAACGGTTTGCCTCCACCATTTTGGGCATCAGTTTTTCCCTGCTGGGACTGGGTTTGATAGATATGAAGACCACGGGCATCGAGGGCCATTTGGTCCGGATCATTTTAAAGAGCTCACGAAATCGTGCAGCAACTGTTGTAGCAGTAACGGTGTCGGATGCAGCCAGGTCATTTTCTCCGCAGTAAATCAATATTTGACTGGGATGATAAGCATAGATAATATCCGGCACATAACGAATGACATCGGGCAGAGAAGAACCCCCAAACCCACGGTTGATGATCTTGTAGCCCGGAAAATAATCCTGTATATCCGTCCACATTCTCAGCGAAGAACTACCCACAAAAAGATTGGCATTTTTTGGCGGCGTATGAACACTATCCTGGTGCCTGAACGTTCTTATTTCATCAATGAATGGCTGTGCACAAACAGTAGACCTCAGTGCAAGGAAGCTGATTGTAAAGAATAAAATACGAAGTGTTCTTTTCATTGTCTTAGTTGAATGGTTTGATAATAATTTGAGGCAATTAAACATCGGCTGATCTGGCCTATAAACCTTTTCCAAAGGACGCAGGATACGCAAAGGAGAAAGTAATTTGCGGCACTCCGCGTTCCCTGCGTTCTTTGCGGTTGCATTTTTCTATCAACCCTACCTGATCAACTCAAATTCCGACCGCAACCGGATGTCCTCCGAAGAAGCGCCGATCATCAGGTCAAAATTCCCCGGCTCAGCAACCCATTGCAATTGCCCATTGTAAAAAGAAAGTTTCTCCTTGTTCACTATGAACTCCAGTGTTTTGCTTTCACCAGCTTTCAAAAATATCTTTTGAAAATCCTTCAGCTCTTTCACCGGACGGACCAGGGAGGCTACTCTATCTCGAATATAAAGCTGCACGATCTCTTCTCCTGCAACGGAACCTGTATTGCTAACGGTACACCGCACACGAATATTTCCATTCATGTGGAGAGACTTACTACTCAATTGAAGCTGGCTATAAGAAAAATTCGTGTAACTGAGACCAAATCCAAATTCATAGCGCGGATAAATGGAAAGATCGGTATATGCGGAACGATAAAAACGGTCGCTGTCATTGGTGGCAGGCCTTCCGGTATTGAAATGGGCATAGTAAATAGGGATCTGTCCTTCTGATCGTGGAAATGAAATGGGAAGTTTTGCCGAAGGATTATAATCACCAAACAACACATCCGCAATGGCGTTACCCGCCTGCGATCCCAGCCACCATGTGTACAGAATTGCAGGCACGTGATCGGCAGTCCAATTAAATATCAATGGCCTTCCGGCATTGATCAACACTACTACCGGTTTTCCCGTTTCCTGTATTGCCCTAATCAATTCTTCCTGAACACCCGGAAGATGAATATTTGACCTGCTTTTGGCTTCACCACTCATGTCTCTTCTTTCTCCAACACTGATGATCACTACGTCGGCTTGTTGCGCGGTGGCTATCGCTTCTGCAAATCCGCTGCGAGAGCTGTCTTCAATACCGCATCCTTCAGCATACAAAAGTTTCGCACCTGGTTTTAGTTTATTTTTCATTCCCTCCCACTGGCTTACGATATAATTGGAATCCGCAAATTCAATGGACCAGAATCCAAGATTCTCCCTGACTCTTTTAACAAGAGGACCAATAAATGCAATCGTTCCTATGCTTTTGGAAAGAGGAAGCAAATGATTTTCGTTTTTCAACAGCACAATGCTCTTCCGCGCCATGTCTCTCGCGGATTTTGCGTTTGAAGTATCCTCCATCATGTGGCGCTCTCTTTCTGCATTGCTAAAACGATAGGGATCACCAAACAAACCGAGCTCAAACTTTTTCCGGAGAATTCTTCGCACGGCATCATCAATTCTTGACATGGGCACTTTTCCTTCGTGCACCAGTTGCACGAGGTGATTGATATAACTGCGGCTCTCCATGTCCATATCATTTCCTGCCAGTGCTGCCTTCCACGCCGCTTCGTAATTATTCTTTACATAACCATGCGGAATCATTTCTCCGATCGAACCCCAATCACTCACAATAAAGCCCCGGAAATTCCATTTGTTTTTCAGGATATCTGTTTGCAGATAATGATTGGCGGATGCAGGCACTCCGTTGAGGTCATTAAATGAATTCATGAAAGTGGCCGCTCCAGCCTGCACCGCGGCTTTGAATGGCGGCAGATACACGTTCCAGAGCAGGTAATCACTCATGTCCACTGAATTGTAATCGCGTCCTCCAATAGCCGCACCATAGGCAGCAAAATGTTTGGCACAAGCCATCACCGCGTCCACACTTCCCAATCCATTTCCCTGGAATCCTTTGACGCGCGCTACAGCAATCAATGATCCCAGGTAAGGATCTTCGCCAGCGCCTTCCATTACCCTTCCCCATCGCGGATCGCGCGCAATGTCCACCATCGGAGCAAAGGTCCAGTGTATGCCTGCCGCTGATGCTTCAGATGCTGCAATTCTTGCAGACCGTTCAATGGCTGCAAGATCCCAGCTGCAGGCTTCAGCCAGAGGAATAGGAAAAGAGTTGCGATAACCATGGATCACGTCCTGTCCAAACAGAAGTGGAATCTTCATTCGCGATTGCATGGCCAGTTCCTGCAACTGCCTGGTATGCGGAACACCATTGATGTTGAGCAGTGAACCCAGTTTTCCTTCCTTGATCTGTTCTAAAATATTTCCTTCATCGGTGATTGGGCCTGTGTGTTCCCACATGCCAGAATACTGGTTCATTTGTCCCACTTTTTCTTCCAGCGTCATCAGCTTCAACACCGAATCTACTTTCTGGTCAACAGTTTTTTTCTGCGCAAAACAAATTGAATAAAGTGAGAGAGAAAGAAGTACAAAGAAGGAACGAAGCATGTGGGTTTCTGGTTTATGGTTCTTTGGTGAAAGTGGCCGAATGCAATTTAAAACCGAGGAGAAAGTAGTGCGCGGAGGTGTAAGCAGAGATTTTTATATAGCAGTTTTCGTTTTCCTCCGCGAAAACTTTTGCCTTCTCCTTTCTTGCAGTTAAAGTTTTTTGATCATGATATTCCGGAACCACACATCAGCGCCATGGTCCTGCAGGGCGATTTTTCCTTTTTTAAATGTTCCGAATCCTTTCATGTCTTTGAATTTGCTGCCGGCGATTAATTTCTTCCAGT
The DNA here is from genome assembly GCA_045805145.1 of Flavisolibacter sp. Classification (GTDB taxonomy): domain Bacteria; phylum Bacteroidota; class Bacteroidia; order Chitinophagales; family Chitinophagaceae; genus Flavisolibacter. Next base: position 7,245 of record JBJMLU010000004.1, read on the forward strand.
CATTATCCCAAAGTATGGTGGAAATGATATTCTGTCCATTCATGAAAAGATCCAGCCTGCCCTTGTCTGCGCGGATTTCTACCGCGTTCCATTCGCCCGCAGGTTTCACTACTGCATTTTTTGAAACAGGGATCAAATCGTAGAGTGAGCCCGCACTGGTGATGGGATTTTTTCCGTCGGGGTGGCCGATGTTATCGGCGATCTGCATTTCCGGTCCGCTCTCCCATGGATAGTGATATTTTGAAGTGTCTTCTACCACATAAAACATGATGCCGCTATTTCCTGCTTTGGATATTTTCCATTCGAGTTTGAGATCAAAGTTTTCAAAGTCTTCATCTGTTACAATGTCTCCGCCGTTCCTGGTTTGCCAATCCTGTTTCACTGAAGCGTCGAGATGAAGGGTACTGTCTTCCACTTTCCATGCTGAGCCCAGACTGTCTTTCCCATAGCTATGCCAGCCCTTGCGGCTAACACCATCAAACAAAGGCGTCCAGTCTGATTTGTTTTGAGCTGTCGAATCCAAAGTCGTTTCACTCGTCTTCTTCGTATCCGAAGCATTGCAGGAAATCAGTGCAAAAGAAATGAATGCAATAAAAATCGATGCTCTATTCATATTTTAATTTTTCCTGATTGTCTTTCAGAAGTGGTTTGTATTTCTTCCTTTTCCCCAAGCCCTCCTCTGTCATCCCTCATCTTTTCTCTACAATCAACCACCAACTAATCAGCTACCAACTACCAACTTGTCCTACAAATTTCCTTTCTTCAATTCTTCCACGGCGTGATTCGCGGCTCTCGCAGTTAGCGCCATGTATAAAATGGACGGACTTTGATTGCCTGTGCTCGTCATGCTGGCGCCATCAGTCACAAAAACGTTTGGACAGTGATGCATCTGGTTCCATTCATTGAGCAGCGAGGTCTTTGCATCTTTTCCCATGCGGCATCCGCCCATCTCGTGAATATCAAGACCAGGTGCCTGGTGATTGTCGTGCTGGTCAATTCCTTTTACTCCAGCCTTATCCAACATCTCCGCACTCTGGGTCAAAAAATCTTTGATCATTTTTTCTGCGTTCCCATCATATCCAACCGACATCACGAGCAAGGGAATTCCCCACTGATCTTTCTGGTCGGTGCTCAGTCGAACATGATTCTGTTCCTGGGGAACGGTTTCACCCTGCATGTACATGTAGGTCTTCCAGCCGCCTGGTTCACTCATGGCATCTTTAAAACTCGCTCCAATGGTTTCAGGCAGGCTTTCTTCGCTTACATTTCCCCGGTAGGCGCCCATGAACGTGGTGAAGCCTCCCACATAGTCCATATCATTTTTGTACAAATTGCGGTAGTTGGCGAGTATGGGTTCCGTTGGATTTTTTCCATAATAATATTTGTCTTCCATTCCTTCGAGATAGCCATTTACTGAAGCACGGTAATTGTGATGCATTACATATTTTCCCAGGAGCCCACTGTCGTTTCCCAATCCATTGGGGAAACGATGTGAGATGGAGTGAAGCAAAATAAGGTTGCTATTGAGCGCAGATGCATTGACAAAAATGATGCGGGCAAAATATTCAGTAGCCTGTTTGGTATTGCTGTCAATAACGCGAACACCGATGGCCTTATTTTTCTGCTCGTCATAAATGATGGAATGCACTACAGAAAATGGCCGGATACTAAGGTTGCCTGTTCTTTGAGCCCAGGGAATGGTGGAAGAAACCGAACTGAAATAACCACCAAAAGGGCAACCGCGCATGCAAAGGTTTCTTGCCTGACAACGGGATCTTCCCTGTTGCAAATGAATATCTGTAGGCTGTGTCAGGTGCGCCCAGCGCGCGTGAACGAGATGACGGTCCTTATAATTTTTGCTGATACTTTGTTGAATGGAGGCTTCTGCGCAATTAAAATCAAAGGGAGGAAGAAATTCTCCGTCGGGCATGGCGTCGATTCCATCGCGGGTTCCGCACACGCCGATAAATTTTTCCACGTGCGAATACCAAGGCGCCATCTCTTCGTAATTGATTGGCCATTCGATTCCATAACCATAGCGTGCAGGTGCGCTGAATTCATATTGGCTCCATCGCTGGCAGGCCCTTCCCCAGGTCAGTGATTTTCCACCTACCTGGTAACCGCGGATCCAGTCGAAAGGTTTTTCCTGGATGTAAGGATGGTCTTTGTCCTTGATAAAAAAATGAGCAGTGTCTTCACCAAATCCGGCAGCCTTGCTGATCAAAGGATTCTCCTGCAAATACTGTTTGGTCATCTCTCCGCGGTGTTTGAATTCCCATGGAGCCATGGTGGCAGTGGGATAATCCCTGTTATGCACTACATTCCTTCCTCTCTCCAGCAAAAGAGTTTTTATTCCATGATCACAAAGTTCTTTGGCTGCCCAACCTCCGCTGATACCCGAACCGATAACAATAGCATCAAAACTGTTTTGTTGAACTCCGGTGGTATTGACATGCACCTGAAGAGAATCACCAGGCATAGAGGTTGAATTGATGGATTATGATTTTGAAGGTAAAGAAATTATCACTCTGCTGTTCTTCATTTTTTATTTGGAAAGAAATGTTCTTATTTTCACCTGACCCGGATGTTCAACGATTCTGGTATCAACAGGTCATGGAAATATTTATAGACGACAGTTACGAACAAATGTCCAAACGCGCAGCAGATGATGTCATCAGCCTGATGCAATCCATTCAGCAACCCGTCATCTGCACGGCCTCCGGTGATTCGCCTGCAGGACTTTACCGGGAAATGGTAAAAAGGTCAGGGAAAAAACAACTCGACGTATCCGACTGGCTCTTTGTTGGCCTGGACGAATGGAGAGGAATGAACGGTGAAGATGAAGGCAGTTGTCGATTTCATCTCAACCAGCAATTATTTCAACCTCTGAATATTCCGGAAGAAAGAATTTGTTTTTTTGATGGAAGGGCCAAAGACCCGGAGCAGGAATGCCAGCACACGGAAAGTTTTATTCATGAACATGGAGGCATCAATATTGCCATCGTCGGCCTCGGCATCAATGGACATGTGGGAATGAACGAGCCAGGAACCTCTCCTCTGCTTCGCTCTCATGTTGCAGACATTGACAGCAGCACACAAGAGGTGGGACAAAAATATTTCAAGACCCCGAGGCAGCTTACTCAGGGCATTACCTTGGGAATTGCCAACCTGATGGAAACCCACCAGGTTTTTTTGCTTGCCAGTGGCGCCCACAAAGCAGAAATTATCAAAAGAGCACTCGAAGAGGAACCTTCCGCGCAAGTTCCATTCAGCCTTCTTAAAAAACATCCGGGATTGCGCATCTACCTCGATAAATCGGCGGCTTCAATGATCTCGGAACAACATGAATAGTGAATCCTATATCGGGATTGATCTGGGCGGAACCCAGGTCCGTGCAGCCCTCGTACAGAATGAAAAATTAATTCGACTGGAGTCAACGAAGATTGATGCTTCCGCTTCCATGGAAAAAGTGTTGGAAGAAGTTTTTGAGTTGACCACGCCTTTGATGAACAAAACAATAAAGGGTATCGGTATTGGTGTGCCCGGACTGATAGATACAGAAAATGGAATGGTCTACGATGTGGTAAATATTCCTTCCTGGAAAATACTTCCACTGCAAAAATTGGTGCAGGAAAAATATCAGCTTCCGGTGTTTGTGAACAACGATGCCAACTGCTTTGCACTGGGAGAATTTTATTTTGGACAGGGCCGTGGAAAAGATGCTCTTATTGGTTTGACTATTGGAACGGGCCTTGGCTCGGGTATCATCATCGATGGAAAATTATTTTCAGGATCGAACGGAGGTGCGGGAGAATTTGGAATGATGGACTACCTCGATCATTGCTACGAGTACTATGCAAGCGGACAATTTTTCGAGAACTGTTATGGAATAAAAGGTGAAGAAGTATACCAGCTTGCCAAACAGGGGCAACCAGAAGCCCTGAATATGTACCTGCAAATGGGCGCTCACCTGGGAAATGCAATCCGGAATATGGTGTATGCGGTAGATATCAATCTGATCATCCTTGGTGGCTCCGTGTCAAAAGCCTTTTTATTTTTTTCAGAAAGCATGTGGCAAAACATTCGAAAATTAGCTTTTACAAAACCACTTCAGAACTTGCAGATCCTTGTATCAGATCTTGAGAACAGTGGAGTGCTTGGCGCAGCCGCCCTTTGTTATGACGTTCAAAAGATCTAAGTACATTTTCAATTCATGTAAAACTGTAAAATTTTTTTGAAGATGTTTCTAAATAGATGTACTACGGAGAACGCAAACAATATTCAAAGAGCCCGCACGGTTTTATTTTCCATTGCAACCTAACTCCTTTCGCCGCGCACTTTGAATCCTTCACGGTTAAAAAATTTGCATGCCAAACAATCACTTTGCGCCAATTATTTTCCACTTCACCAACAGCTAAAAGCCAACAGCCAACAGCTCTCTTCCCTCTCACTCATACTCCCGGTACGCCCCGAAGTGTGCCAGCCGGTCTTCACCAAGCTGAGAGGGTATAGGTTCAAAGCGCAGTCCCAATTTTTCAGAGATCTGCTTCCACAGTCCTGTCCGGGTGTAGGTCTGGTGTACTTTCTGAAAAGGAAAAGACAAGAGCAGATCTTTTGCTTTTTGATACTCGCCCTTATCAATCATTAGTTGGATTTTTCTTTCCACCACCCATTCATCTGTGAGACTTTCTACAAGAGACAGCAAACTATCTCTCTTCGATAGATTTTGAGGGCCCAGGCTTCGTAAAACTTTATCCCTTTCCACTACCAGCTGCGGATGAATGCGAAGCCATGGTTCCCTGATGTCATCATAGGCGTGCGATGCACCGGTAAGGTCTCCTTTTATTTTTAACAGTCTTGCCAGCAAGGCTTTCCCAACTCCAAGAGTGCACTGAGATAAAATTCGGATCGCTTCATCCTGCCTCGTTCTTCCTGCCAGCCAGGTGCCATAATAAAATTTCCACAGATCTCCGTCACTACCTTTTGATGAACTGATCACCCATTTGAATGCGGCATCCAGGTTTTCCATTCCCGAAGGAGGCCAGTTGTTCTGCTCTGATAGTGGAGGAGCGGGAACAGCTGATCGTTTTTCAAAAGCAGTTTTCATCTGCATCCATATTGATACATCAGTAGATCTTGCCCAGCCGAAAAATGGAATGGCATTTAAAGGCCTAAGCGATGGAGAAGGAAGTTTTAACTGGTAGATGTCTAGCTCTTTATCTGTAGGAAACCAGTATTCCACATGCCATTTTGTTTCTCCAGGTATGAGTTCTGCTTTGATGGACTGATCTCCCAATGGCCCTCCCTGAATCTCCAGATAAGTTTGATGCCTTGCCGTACTAAGCAGTGCCCAACTGCTGTCGGCTCCCCTTCCATAGCTCCATAGTTTTATACCCGAGGCAATTCGTTTATCGGCAATATGATAAAGTCCGGAGCCTAACGAAGGCGTATATGCGCCAAATGCATTCACATCACTCGTCTCCCAGAAATATCCCGTCATTTCTTTTATATCTGATTCCGTTTTCGGACCAGAACTTTTCCAGTCGAGGGTATCCACCACAGAAGAATGAGATAACACTTTTCCAGAGGGAAAATCATATTTGGTATCTGCTGCTGCGGGAAGGGCCGCGTTGGACCAGGACATCCAGGGATAGTTTTGTTTTCCGGGATTGTGGTAGACGACCCGCTCAGTGAGAAACCGGTCTTCCTTGCCCAGAGAATATTCTACCGTCCACTGCATTCCGAAACGCAATTCTCTTTCTCCACAACTCACGTAAATCCTGTCGATACTACGGTCGATGTGGTAGAGAATTTTTTCATTTTGCGATGGACTGTGCGAAATAGGAAAGCTTACTTCAATTCCTCCGGCCACAAAATAAAACCTGGGTAGAATTCTGGTGAAGCGAATGACATCCGGTGTATACAGGACTTCTCTACCTGAAGGTTTACAAATCAGCGCCATCAGTTTTCCTCCAAGGTCGGGACAAATGATTGCAGTGAGATGATCATTCTCCAGAAGAACGAAATGATATTTCACCGGCAAAGGCCTCGCAGAAGTTTCTACGTAACTCTGATAAGGGTACACACCATTGGGATCGTATGCTGTGGGCAAAGGACCAGCCGGAACCAGTAGATGCGTGAGCCGGTCTTCTTCATATTCTATGCATCTCAACTGAATCTTTTGTGCCCGGCAGAAAAAGGAAAATATCATCAAGGGCAATGAAAAAAACGTTTTCAGCATGGCACTGTTGTTTCTCAACATCTTCATTTTTTAGATTTAACTCCACTGGCTAATAACTATTCGAAGAGAAGCGATCATTCCACCGTCCCTGCTTTGCATCCGCATAGTGCGGGACAGGTTCACATGAAAACCAAAATCACAAACGAGACTTATTTTCCCTTACTCACAGTGGCGTTTCCCGAAGAAAGCAATTCGCTCAACTGGTCCACCAGTTTTCTTCCTTCCATCACTTCAGCAGTAATTTTTTTAGTGTCGAATTCTTTTTCTGTTAGAAATATTTTCAGGTGTTGATCCAGCTGCTGTAATAGTTGGTGTGCCTGCGGATCTGCAGAATGCATTGCTTTTTCCCGGATGATCCGGACCTTTTCAAAATCAACAATACCTTCTCTTAGTTTTTCAAAACGGATGCAGCTGTTTCCACCAGGATACACCAGGAAGCAATCGCCTGCTGGCCAGAAGGGATGACGTGCATCCCGCATCGGATCTGCGGGCCATGCATCATAGGCCCATCGAAGAAATCCATCATAGCCATGCGCCGCAGTGTACCATCCCATCCATCTTCCTTCAATGGGTGGAGAAAAAACGAAATTGTTGGGAAAGGGCGGGTTGCAGCAAACATAATAAGTGGTGGTAGCACCGCGCAATGATCGATTTCTTATCACCGTTGTATCCGATTCATTGCCGAAAAGAAAACAATAATCATTCAGAAGCGAATCCAGTTGCGGATGCCAGTCCCCCGCATAGGTGATCCTCCATTTTGGGGAATGTTCTTTAATCACCCGTATGGCGGCCAGCGTTTCCTCCATCACATTTTCATTGATTCCGAGATAGGTTTTTTCAAGCCATCTTTTTTTCTCCAGGTGCTTTTTCAGATCGGACAGAAAAGCATTCCACACGGTTTTATAGATAGCGGATTGCGGAGACCAGGTTTCATACATGTAATTACCTGTTGCTTCATCGAGATATCGAAACCTGAAGCCCCATGGAACAGGCGTGTACAAAGTGATGGCCTTGTCAATTCCTACATCCATGGCCAGTTGCACATACTGATCGAAAATATTATAATCGAATTTCCAGGAACCATTTTTTGTTTTGATCCATTCAATCATTCCTCCCTCGATCATATACGAGTTGTCGGACCAAGGTGAATGGACAGCATAGGTGGTGATAAATTTTCCTCCGGCATCTGCATAGAGCTTAAGATGTTTTTTCAGCAAAGCCTTGTGCTCCTCAGACCAGGGCACCAGATGGTTCTCCCAGGCCACTGCCCAGGGATTTTGCCAGATGTCGAGGCGATGTTTCCATTCATGCGGTTTGGGAAGCACCATATTTTGAACGTGCAGCATGATATTCATCTGCGCTACTGAATGTGCCGAACGAACTTCAACCGTTGCTCTGTAGTTTCCAGCACTGGCTTCCTGTGGGATGTTGAGGGAGACCCAGACAGGTCTTACCGTTTTGCCAGGAAGATCAAAACGATCAAAAGCTTCAAATCGGTCGGGCATCAGGAAAAGACTGGAGTCAGGACTCTCTCCGCAATTGGCATAGCGTGCCCCATAGGGATAATTGCTCACCACATACCGTACAAGATTTATACTGTAATTGTTTTTTGAAATGATGTTCCCCCTCTCATTCTTCAAATCGGCAGCGATCAGCCGCACCTGCTGCACACTATCGACTGACCACAAAAGGATTTCCATATTTACGCGTTCACCTTTCCATGCACTTCCTTCCCAGGAATTTGTTTCCAATTCAGAAGGAACCTCGGAGCGGAAATAGGACTGGTCGGTGGTGGCGAAGGAAGCATGAAGGCCCGGCGTTAGTTTGTTCCATGCTTCTTTATGGACGACCGTGTCAAAATGGTATTCTTCCTGGTAGTGAGGTGCAGGAAAAGGGATCGAAGTAAATTTCATTTGGCCTGGCAGCTGGCTAGAAGCTTTGATGCACAAACACAGGCAGAGGGCGATGGAAATTTTTTTCATAGCAAGCAGTTGAGCCATCACAAATTACAATGAATGGAGCAGAATGGGTTCGAGGTCTGCGGGCCGGGACTTCATGTTTCATCCGAGAACTGCTGCCTGGCGTGAATTTTGACGTGCCAACCTTATAGGTTTATAAGACCTATAAGGTCCTTTTGAATTTTCCTGTCCGATTGTGAAAAGCGGATCGACATTGAGGGCAGATAAATCATTGAGCTTCTGTGGGAAACAAACGAAGTTGAATGAACCTTATAGGTCTTATAAACCTATAAGGTCATCCCAAAGGGCTTATTCAAAAATAACGTCTCCAAAAAATTGTCTCAGGTGAAAATCGGGTTCAGGAGAGATAATTTTTTTCCAGGAAAGAAAATGCTTTTGAGGCAGAGCATCGCCGCATTTGTAGAAGTTGGCAGCGGCCGTGTGGCTTTTTAAATTCGATAACTGGTGGTAAGAGAAAACTTCCAGAGGAATCACCAGAGTCAATTGCCAGTTTGCTTCACCGGTTCCGCTTTCTTTTTTGTTGTTCATGTGGGTATTGCGACTGATCTTATGCAGTTGTTCCGCGTCAATAAACCACCGCTCCCTTCTGTTCTTTCCGAATTGGGCCAAGCAGGTGCCTGCCGCATTGAATTCAAAATTATAATAAGATTCTTCCCCGTCGAATGCAATAAAAAATTCCACACAGCTGTCTTCATATACGGCACTATTATCCTCTTGATGTTCGATCCTGACACATTCCTCGCAAACAAAGAATTTCAACAGCAACGCATCACCTCTGTGTGCAAGCACGAACTGCACCTGAGGCTTGTAAGGAAACGCGGGCCAGGAAACTGCTCCAATCAACTGCCTTTCCAATTCATCCAACCGCGCTTCTGTTTCACCATAGTCTGAACCAGCAGTGCAATTTTGCAGATAAGGAACAACCAGCGCAGATTTTGTTTCTTCCATGAAATTGAAAATTAGAAAGGAAAGCTATTAGCTACTAGCTGTTAGCTGTTAATCATTAGCTGTTGGCTATGACTATTCATTATTCACTATTCACTATTCACTATTCACCATTGACGCTTCACCCTTCACTAATTTCGCTTTCATGGAACTGGTAAAAGAAGTCCTTCAGCAATATGATATCCGGGATGAATTTTCGCTGGTTCCCTTTGGAAGTGGTTTGATCCACCGCACCTGGAAAGTTCAACACAAAGATCATCGATATATTTTGCAGCAAATCAATCATGAAGTATTCAAAGAACCCTGGTCCATAGCAGAAAATATACAGAAGGTGGCAAGGTATTTAAAGGAACGTCACCCGGAATATTTGTTTGTTGAACCCATAAAAACTCTCGAAGGAAAAGCAATGGTTTTCCTGGATGACCATGGTTATTTCCGTTTGTTTCCTTTTGTTGAAAATTCTGTGAGTTATCTGGTTGCCGCTTCTCCTCAGATGGCCCGGGAAGCATCGAAGCAATTTGGAAAATTCGCGCGGCTGCTTTCTAGTTTTCCACCTGAATATCTAAAAATCACTTTGCCGCATTTCCATGACCTGCCATTGCGCTACCAGCAATTTGAAGAAGCCTGTCGCAATGGTGATGCTATACGCATTCGGGAAGCAAATTTGGAAATAAACTTTCTCCGTGAGCACCATGATATTGTTGATCAATACCAGGATATGCAATCCCGAAATCTTTGTTCTCTTCGAGCTACCCACCACGATACCAAGATCAGTAATGTTTTATTTGATCAGCAGGGAAAAGGACTTTGTGTCATTGACCTGGATACCCTGATGCCCGGATATTTTATCAGCGATGTGGGCGACATGATGCGCACTTACCTGACTGCATTCAGCGAAGAGGAGAAAGATCTTTCCCTGATCGAACTAAGAGAAGATTATTTCCTTGCCATAGCTGAAGGATATCTATCAGAAATGGATCAAATATTGAGCAGGGAAGAACTAGGGCTTTTTGTTTTTTCAGGCATCTTCATGACCTATATGCAGTCACTTCGTTTTTTGACCGACCACCTGATGAATGACCATTACTATGGCGCTTCCTATGCAGGCCATAACCTTGTTCGGACAAAGAACCAGATCGCACTGCTCCAACAAATGCTTCAAAAAAAAGAAAGACTCGAACAAATAATTTTCGAAACCTGGACGCGTCAAAAACCAACAGTCAACCCTTAAACGTCTACGGTCATCATTCTATTTATTAGTTCCTGCAAATTCAAACAGGAACAACAGCAGGATTTTCCATGCTTGCCAGGGCTGATAATTTCATAGAAACCTGTTCTCTCCCAAATTCCTTTAACACGGATGACAAGATTGAAATTGGATTTCACGCCTGCCCGTACCGAACGGTACGTTCGGGCGGGAATTGATTCAATAGATTAACTGGATTGACCATTTTCTTAGAAATCATGTCCCCACTTCAAACCAGGATTATCAGATTTTCCAGGATTACCAGGATTCAGGACTAAAGGATTGCCTGATTGATGATTTCATAGAAACGTGTTCTCTCCCAAATTCCTAATTCCCAATTCCTAATTCCTATTCCCCAACACTCAATTCCAATAACTTCTCTTTTCTTAAATTGCAGCTATGAAAAAACTTTTACTTGCTATAGCATTGATCGCTGTGTTTTCTTCTGCTAACAAACATGCGATCAGGACTAAGGACGCTCGAACCGTTTTTTTACCAGCCATCGCAAAGGTGATCGTGTACCGCACGGCCGACAGTACGAATTACCGGCTAACGCTTACCGATACTTTGCAGTTCAGCGATTTTGGCCAACCCCTGGAAACCCAGCCCTGCGTCTTTATTGATCCATCTAAAACTTATCAAACCTTTCTTGGAATCGGCGGTGCGCTGACCGACGCTTCAGCAGAAACATTTGCCAAACTTCCACACGATAAACAACAGGAATTTCTGAAAGCCTATTACAGCACAACATCAGGCATTGGATATACGCTGGCCAGAACCAATATCCATAGCTGTGATTTTTCGAGTGGAAGCTATACCTATGTAACAGATGGAGACAAGGAATTAAAAAGCTTCAACATCGCACACGACCGTCAGTACCGCATTCCTTTTATAAAACAGGCTATGGCAGCAGCAGGCGGAAAACTCACTTTATTTGCCAGTCCCTGGAGTCCTCCGGCCTGGATGAAAGACAACAACGACATGCTTCATGGCGGAAAGCTGAAACCAGAATTCCGTCAGACCTGGGCAAATTATTATGTGAAATTTATCAGGAGCTATGAAAAGGAAGGCATTCCCATCTGGGGACTCACCATTCAGAATGAACCGATGGCCAAACAAACCTGGGAGTCGTGCATGTACACTGGAGAAGAAGAACGCGACTTCCTGAAAAATTATCTCGGACCCACATTGAAAAAAGAAGGCCTTGCCGACAAGAAGATCATTGCCTGGGATCACAACCGTGACCTGCTATATCAGAGAGCAAGCACTGTACTGAATGATCCCGAAGCCGCCAAATATGCCTGGGGTATAGGTTTTCACTGGTATGAAGACTGGAGCGGGGCAGATCAGGTGTACAATAATGTAAGACGCGTGTCAGAAAGCTTTCCCAATAAAAATCTTCTCTTCACAGAAGGATGCAATGGTCCTTTCAAAATGAATCAGATCTACGACTGGAAATTGGGCGAGCGCTATGGCAGATCCATGATCAACGATTTCAATAACGGAACTGTTGGCTGGACCGACTGGAATGTTTTGCTGGATGAACAAGGTGGACCCAATCATGTGCAGAATTATTGCTTTGCTCCCATTCACGCCGACACCCGGAATGGCAATTTGATTTATACCAATTCCTATTACTATATCGGGCAGTTTTCCAAATTCATTCGCCCCGGAGCAAAAAGGATCATCGCTTCCGCCAGCCGCAGTCCCCTGCTCACCACAGCATTTAAAAATCCGGATGGCAAGATCGTGGTTGTAGTGATGAATACTTCTGACAAGGCAATGCCTTTTTATTTGTGGGTGAAAGGAAAAGCAGCACAAACGTCCGCCTTGAGCAGGTCGATCATGACCATGATCTTTTGAGTGGCAGGCTAGATGCAGAGAATGGAGGACGTGGAGGTTTAAGAGGCGCCAACTTATGCGCTCTTCCTTATCCGCGGTTTAAAACTCAAAAAACCAGAAATCTGTTATTGATTTTTACCTAGATTTGGTAACGATTGCTTTCAATGACTGCTGGTGTTCAAATTAACAAGCTCCTTTCGAAGATTGCCTTGTACGACGATGCTCACGCCTATAAGGAAGTTTTTCTATTGTATCATTCACGGCTCGTTGGCTTCTCTTCCCTGATCACACATTCCAAAGAATCAGCAGAAGAAGTGGTGTCCGATGTTTTTTTGAAAATCTGGACCAGCAGGCAGGAACTTCCCAGGATTGAAAATTTTCATTTGTATATCTACGTCATCACGCGGAATCTTTCCATCAATTGCCTGGTCAAACAAAAACGCAAGGCCACTTTGCCCCTGGATGAAATGGTAGTTGAAATAAAAAGTATTTACCTCGACCCCGAGCAACTCCTCATCACAAAAGAAATGTATCGCAGGATCCATGATGCCATCCTGGAGCTGCCACCCCGATGCCAACTCATATTCAAGCTGATTAAGGAAGACGGGCTTCGCTACAAGGAAGTGGCCGAACTCCTCCATCTTTCCGTAAAGACCATCGAGAACCAAATGACCATTGCACTCCGAAAACTGGGACAATCCATTCAACTGAGGACGTCAATGGTGAAATAAGGCGGAAGGTTCTTAAAAGGCGCTAAAAATTACCGCCTTCAATCTCCAACCACAAAAAACCATTAGCAGTAACGACCAATTCCAACAGCCAAAAGCCAACAGCCAAAAGCCTCCCAACTATCTACGCACAACTACCAGCTCTCTCTTAGGGGTTTTGCCGATTCCCATTGTCCTTATCCTATTCCCGCTATGTCCCAAAACAGATTCTGGAACCTGCTTGCTAAGAAATTCTCGGGCGAAGCCATGCCCGAAGAGGTGCAGGAGCTGGAAAAATTGTTGCGCAATAATCCCGAATGGGTATTTGCAGCCGAACAAATTGAAGCGCTCTGGAAACTCCAGGCAAAAGAAGATGATCGCTACGAAGCGGAACTGGCCTTTGAGCTTCACCTCCACAAACAAAACAGGAACGGACTTTATTTTCCCGAGCTGCATTCTCCCGCTGTTGTTCCTTCCCTGGTAAATCCAAAAAAGTTCTCAAGATTTCGTGTCATTGCACTTGCGGTTCTGGGATCGGTGGTGCTTTTTATGTCCGGACTCACCTGGAATAATCTGGCTTCCAAAAAAGAAGTTTTGTTGAAAAAAGGACTCAGCGAAGTTTCTACTAAACCTGGCTCCAAATCAAAACTGGTTCTTCCCGATAGTACGGTAGTTTGGCTCAATGCAGGAAGCAGGCTTACCTACAATGAACAATTCGGAGTATCCAACCGCAACACAACACTGACCGGAGAAGCATTCTTCGATGTAAAAAAATCTTCGGTTCCTTTTATCATCCTTGCAGGTCAGGTGCATATTAAAGTAATGGGCACTTCATTCAATGTAAAATCCTATCCCAACGAAAAAACCACAGAGACCACATTGATCCGCGGCCGCGTGGAAATTACCCTGGACCACAGACCTGGAGAAAAATTCATTCTTCGTCCCAATGAAAAACTTGTGGTGTCCAATGAACTGGAAGAAGTGAAACAAAAACAGGTTGAGAAAAAAGAGCCGCTGGTGGTGTTGGCCAACCTCACACATACCGGGGACAATACCATCATTGAAACTTCGTGGGTGGATAATAAACTCGTGTTCCAGGATGAATCCTTTATCGACGTAGCCAGGAAAATGGAACGCTGGTATGGAGTATCGATCGATATTCGCGATGAAAAAATTGCTCAATACCATTTGACAGGTACATTTGAGAACGAAACCATCAGCCAGGCCCTGTCGGCCCTTCAGATTACCGCACCATTTAATTTTACCTTCAGTCAAAACAAGATATTCATTACACAGTAAACCAATGGCCTTATGTACACAAACACCTCTTAGAACAAGGATCTTACGATCTGCTTTATGTGAAAATAAATTACTAACTTTTAATGTTACAACATGAATACGAAAGGAAAAGTGACCTCGTACCTTAAGGGTCCCTCGTTCCAAAAACTTGGTAGGGTTATGAAACTAATGTGCGCGTTGATGCTGCTTTGTTGTTTACACGTTTCTGCAGGAGGCCATGCACAGGACAGGGTGACATTGAATCTTCAGTCGGCCGACCTCAGGAAGGTGTTGAATGAAATTCAGAAAAAAACGAAATTTCGTTTTCTATACAACCAGGCTTTGGTCAGCAACAAACCAAAAGTGGATGTACACGTATTTAATGCCGACGTGACTTCTGTATTGAATACGGTTTTTGAAGGTGCAGGAATCGGCTACCAGATTCTTGACAATAACCTTGTTGTGCTCAAAGCGTCCAATGACCTCAAGATTGAGATAACCGATATCAGGGTAAGCGGAAAAGTAACAGGACAGGGTGGAGAAGTTCTTCCCGGTGTTTCCGTTCAGGTAAAAGGAAGCAACATCGGAACCTCCACAGACGCGAGTGGAAATTATTCTATCTCTGCTCCGGATGGAAGCGCCACATTGGTATTTTCTTATGTGGGCTATCAAACACGCGAAATAGCTATTAACGGTCGTAATTCCATCGACGTTAGCCTAACCGCAGCGCGCAATGCGATGGATGAGATCGTGGTGATTGGTTACGGAACTGCCAGCAAAAGAGACCTTACCGGGTCCATTACCAAGGTATCAGGAAAAGAATTGGAGGACAAACCCAATTCTAACCCCATTGCTTCCCTGCAGGGGAAAGTGGCCGGTCTTTCAGTGGTGAACAGCGGTACTCCAGGCGCAGAACCTGATATTCGCATAAGGGGCACCGTGAGCATTGGCCAGGTACACCCGCTCTATGTGGTAGATGGAATTTTCGAAGATAACATCAATTATATCAACCCAGCCGACATTGAATCCGTCGAGGTTCTCAAAGATCCGTCTTCACTCGCCATCTTTGGTGTGAGAGGTGCCACAGGTGCAATCATCATTACAACCAAGAGGGCTGCAGCAGGACAAGTGGTCGTGAATTTTAGCACCAGCTATGGATTTAAAAAACTGGTGGACAAGATCAAGCTCGCTAACGCCTCTGAATTCCAAACACTGTTTGCGGAAGAAAGAGCACTGGACAAGGATAATCCTACCAATGCTCCGTACGATTATACAGGATTGACCGCGAATACAGACTGGATTGATGCAGTAACACGAACAGCACATTTCAGTAATAGCATCCTGACCATATCGGGAAGTTCGGACCGTAACCGATTCAAATTCGGCCTCGGATATACATTGGACCAGGGAATCATCAAGCGTGAGGAATTAAAGAGAATGACCTTATCTCTGGACGATGAATTCAGGGTGGCCAAGTTCTTCCGGATGGGGGTACAACTAAATGCGGCCCGCACCAATAATCCATATGATGCAACATGGGTGCTGGACGCAGCGCGCAAAGTAATCCCCCAGGTTTCCGCAGGCACTCAGCGCTTCCTCGTTCGTAATCCTTATGGTGCAGATAGTATCAACATGGATCTTTATTCAGGACTGGATGTAGGACTACAATCCTCTGGTGTGATCAACCCTCTGCTGCAATTGGAAAACGAATGGGACAAGACAATAAATATTGAATACAGAACAGTGGGAAGTGTTTATGGTGAACTGACTTTCCTGAAACACTTCACCTTTCGTTCAAGTGTGTTTGCTGATGTAAGCAATGTAGACAAGAGGCAGTATACACCATTATACTACGCATACAACCCCAAGAACAATACACCATATCTTTATTCACAGAATACCAGTGTTTCTCAATCCAACCAGGACTGGAGAAAATTTCAGAGCGACCATGTGATTAATTACAAAAATAGTTTCGGTTCAAACAACCTGACCTTAACTGGTGGTTTCACCACTTATTATTTCGGTAATTTCAACCGGTTCGCCAAGGCCAGCCAGAACAGCGGTCCTACAGCTCTTCCTATTCCAGATGATCCCCGTTTCTGGTATATCACGAGCGGCTTTGAAAATTCAGGTGCTACTTCCAGCAATTCCAGCCAGAACGAATCCAGCACGGTTTCTTACCTGGCCAGGGCCCTGTATAATTACCGCAACAAATATTATCTGAATGCTTCTTTCCGTGACGATGCATCTTCAAGAATGCCTCCCAAGAATAGGCACCAGCAATTCTGGGCTTTGGGCGGGGCCTGGGAAATTTCGAAAGAAGATTTTATGTCGAGCCAGCATATTTTCAGTTTCCTGAAGCTGAAAGGTTCTACGGGCGTTTTGGGTAACCAATCTGCCTATGATCTTAACGGCAATGCATTAAACTATCCTTTCTATCCTAACCTCGTTACCGGTAACAATGCAGTTTTCGGTACCAATGTATATTCTGCAGCTACACCAGCGTATGATCCCAATCCTGACCTGAAATGGGAAACGGTCAATGCAAGTGAAGTAGGTGTGGAATTGAATGCTTTCTCCAACAGACTGCATTTTGAAGCGAACTATTACACCAAGACGACAAATAACCTCATGACCTATCTGCAGCGCCCACTCGGACAGCGTGCTAAATTGGTCAACGGTGGCTCTATCCGCAACTGGGGAGAAGAGTTCATGGCAGACTGGAACCAGCCAATCAACAAAGATTTTTCAGTGAACATTTCCGGTAACATCACTTTCATGAAAAATAAAGTGGTGAGCCTGGCTGACGTTCAAAATGGATATATCTCCAGGGGATTCCAGAACAATGGAAGTGCCGAGAGCAGAACCATACCAGGTTACCCCATTGGTGTATTCTGGGGTTATGTAGTGGAAGGAATTTACCAGAGCTATGCCGACATCCTGAAATCTCCGAATGCTTCTGCTGTGGGTGCTTATCGCCCGGGTGATTTTAAATTCAAGGATATTGATGGTGATGGTAAGATCACTCCCCTCGACCGCACCATGATCGGAAACCCATCACCTGATTTTATGTATGGTGGATCGGTGAATCTAAACTACAAAGGATTCTACCTGGACGTAGATGTTAATGGTGTGTATGGCAACGAAGTGTTCCGCACATGGGGTTCACTGGAATCTCCTTTTCAGCGTGTGAATTATTCTGCAGAGAAAATGGGAAGGTGGTACGGGCCTGGAACATCCAACTGGGTGCCGATTCTAGGACAGGGCGACCGTTTTAACTACAATGGTTCTTCCTATAATATTGAAGATGGTAGTTATTTCCGCATCAGAAATCTGCAGTTGGGTTATACATTTGGAAGGGCAACGATCTCCAAATGGCATTTCAGGGATCTGAAGATCTATGCAAACGTTCAGAACCTGAAAACCTTCAAGAACAACCTGGGTTATACAGCTGAATACGGAGGAGACGCCACGGCGTTTGGATATGACAATGCAGGTGGAGCTATTCCCATGGTAGGTACCCTGGGCATAAACCTGAGTTTTTAAAAATTTCAATTTACTGGCATGAAAAAAAATAGAATTGTTTTCTGGAGCTTACTTGCAGCTATGCCGATGTTTTTTACAGTCTCCGGATGTAAAAAATTCCTGGACCGCAAGCCGCTTACAGCAACCCTACAAGACCTTCACCAGGGTGCTTTGGAGAGTAGTGTCCTGGGCCTGTATTCGGGCCTGAGAAATAACGCGGGCATCTCTACCCTGCCCTGGTTGGATTTTCAAAGCATCCGTGATGACGATGCACAGAAGGGAAGCGATATCAATGATGGAAAGGAAGTGGTGTCTGAATTTGATACCTACCAGTATTCAAAGGACGACTGGGCGCCCAATGCCTATTGGAATGACCACTATTCCATGATTTTGGACGCTAACAACGCACTGCATATCGCAGATTCAACCAAGGTATCTGATCCGGCTTCACTTCGCAATGTGGGAGAGCTTTGTTTCTTTAGGGCTTATTTATATTTCGAATTGGTAAAGACCTATGGTGATGTGCCGCTGATCAACTATCCGGTCGTATTCCCTTCGGATGCGATCAGGCCGAAATCAACAGCAGCGACCATCTATGCTTTTATTGATTCCAATTTACAGGTGGCTTCTGCCCTGCTTCCACTGAAATCTACTGCTTACGGCGTTGGTTATTCAGGAAGGCTTACAAGCGGAGCAGCGAATACTTTGTGGGCCCAGACTTATTTGTTCCGTCAAAACTGGGGAAGAGTAATCGCGCTAACTAACCAGGTTATTTCTTCCGGCCAATATTCACTGGCTTCCGATTTCTCTGATATCTGGAGAGATGGACTCAATGGTGCTGGAAAGAACGGACCTGAATCTATTTGGGAAATGCAGGCCTGGGATGCTCCTGGTGCACAAAGCAACAGCGCCGTAGACAATGGCTCCTTCTGGGGCACCACCCAATCGGTAAGGCAAAACGGTGCCACCAATGACTGGAACCTTGGCTGGGGCTGGAACACACCAACGGATAACCTTGTGAATGCCTGGCCCGATACCGATCCGCGCAAACGCAAGACCGTCCTGTATTCCGGTCAATCCGACGGAGGTGCCGCCCAGGGCGGGTTTGGAGCCACGCTTCCTCCTTACACCAATCCGGATGGTACCGGTGGACTGGCACAGAAGTACTGGAATAAAAAAATATATACCGGAGATGATCCTGCCATGCGTCAGGCAACTGGTTTTGTCAATGCCAATGGTGCTGCACCCTGGATCAATCACCGCATTCTTCGATATGCCGATGTGATCCTGATGCTGGCCGAAGCCGCAAATGAAACCGGTGATGGTGCCACAGCCGCACTCAATCTCGAGAAGATCCGGAACAGGGCCAGTGGTAATCTTGGACCTACGAGGACCATTGTTCCACCTATTGCTTTTGTAAACCAGGCGCAGATGCGTCAGGCCATCAAGGACGAACGAAGGTGGGAGTTTGCCATGGAAGGTTATCGCTTCTACGACCTGGTGCGTTGGGGTGATGCGCTTTCTGTTCTTGGTCCACTGGGCTATACCAACCGGGCAAGGTTTTATCCCATTCCACAACAGGCCATCGATCTGTCTGGTCAAGTGCTAAAACAAAATCCTGAATGGTAGAATATGAAACAACTCCTGGCAGAATTTTTTGTCCGGGGTTGTTTCTTCATCCAAAAAAATTGAATTGATTATGAAATTGAATACAAATAAACTGCACCAGGCTTTAGCACTTCTCTTCATGGGTCTTGCTTTTGCTGCCTGCCAGAAAATGGAAAGGCCTGCGCTGGGCGATTATCCTAAAGACGCAAATCCTCCTGGCGGTCCAGTGAAATTTTATGCGGCTATGAACGGAGGAAGCGTGGATAGTATCAGGGCAACTTATGCAACTGATAATAATGTAAGTTATGTTGCCGGCGTAAACGGCAAGGCAGCCAAATTTGATGTTGCCAAAAAAGGATTCATCGTGTATCCGAGTGCCAATGATTTTGGTGCCCAAACCAATTTCAGCGTATCGCTTTGGATCAATGCCGGAACCACTGCCGACAAAGACCATGTGAATGCAGATGGTATTCTTGAATTTGGAAAGAGCAGTGATTTCTGGGGCAACTTTACTTTGTTTGCCGATCACGAAACCAGCACTTCTGACTCCATGAGGCTCACTCTTGTACTCGCGGGAAATTTTATAACGCATGACAATCAAAACAGGATTCCGCATATGTATGATGGTAAGTGGCATCACCTGGTGTTCACCTATGATGCTGCGTCTTCGCTCTATACTTTTTACCTGGATGGTGCAAAGTATGAGCAGAAGACAGTGGCCAATGTAAAGTTCAAGGATCCTTCAGTTCTTGTAGTAGGAGGTTTCCAACAGGCGGCTTCTATTCAGGGAACTTATGAGGCCAACACGTGGATGTCGGCCTTCCCCGGACTGATAGACCAGGTGCGGCTGTATGGAACGGTGCTGACGCAGGCTGATGTAACGAACCTATACAACAACAAGCTCTGATAAATTTTTTTTCAACCTGGAGCCCCGCAAGTCGCGGGGCTTTTTGTTTGCATTCCATTGAGGGAAAAACAATTTTGCCATTATTGATATAGTATAAATGTTATCCGGAAGCTTTATTACCAAGTGGTGATTCTTTTCGAATAAAATTTTTTTGAAGAGGTTTAATAGCGGCAGTCAATCCTTACGAGTTAGATTTTTGAAGGAATTTCTTAAGGCAATCATTCTTTATTGACGATTCTTTTCTTTAGAGATTTCTTCTTCGGCAGTCATTCTTTACTGATTAGATTTTTGGAGAGATTGTTTTTAAGGCAGTCATTTCTTAGAGGTTAGGTTTTTTGGAGAGACTCCTCGATGGCAGTCAGTCTTTACTCGTTGGTTTTTTTCCTTTCTACTTTTTCTCTTGGAAGGAAAAAGTAGAGCAAAAAGTTCAAGGAGCTCCCCGCCTAGGCGGGGCCTCCGGGCCGCGGCACAACAGTTACCCAAAGCTTGTCTCGAAGAAACGTTATACTAGGCGGTCTTGCTCCTTAGATCGAAGTTTACTATTGGTTTTAATTGTTTTA
>JBJMLU010000005.1:0-59392 GCA_045805145.1 Flavisolibacter sp.
CGTCTGATAATAATCTTGGGGGGTGCAATCTTTGACGGGGGTAACCTTATAGGTTTATAAGACCTATAAGGTTACCCCCCCGAAAGAATCATACCAGCTTAAATAAATTTCAAAGTAGAAACCTAAAACCGATACTTCATCCCCTTCCATTCTTTTCACTGTTTTAACCTTATCACTAACTGAGTCCAACAAACCATTCGTGAGCTTACCCGCTATTTTACTCCCTTGGTCCGGCTTACTGCCCTCATCGAACCTAATGCATGTTCCAGCGCCTTGTTCCGCGGGACTGTAACAAAAAGCTTCTCCAAATCTTGCCCTAGCGGAACACAGCGCCTTTAACATCTTCGAATAAAAGATATACGAAAATCAAACTGCTCTATTCCTGTAGTGAACTCTATTCTGTAAAGGCCAAACTGCCTAGTATAACGTAACTGCGAGAGAAGCTTTGGGTAACCGTTGTGCCGCGGCCCGGAGGCGCCCGCGGAGCGATGGCGGCCTCCTTGAACTTTTTGCTCTACTTTTTCTTTCCAAGAGAAAAAGTAGAAAGGAAAAAAACTACCCGTAAGGAATGACTGCCTCTAAAAACACGCTCTTCAAAAAGATCCAATTAGTAAAGACTGACTGCCTTAAATAGGTCTAAAAAACTAGACCAATAAAGAATGACTGCCATTAAAACACTCTCTTCAAAATATCTAACCAGTAAGGAATGACTAAATCTGAAGAAACCTTCAAAAAACAATCACTAATAAAGAATGACTACCTCTGAAGAAATCCCGACGTCCCTTCGGAGAATTCGGTGTTGTTGCCGTGTGTAATAACGAGTAAAGATTTTTTTAAGATTAATGAGGCGGGTTAAAAGCGATCATTTCTTGTGTGTAGGTATTTAAGAAGCGTCGTTATTGGCGTACTGCTTTAAGATGAAAAAAGAAAGAAGCTGAAAACAATCAGAACTGTCTGAGTAAGTAATAATCACAATAATTAAGTCCTAATCCAAACACCTCATTACCCTAAACCCTACAAAACATTTTAATCAAAAAACCCCTTCCTCTGCACCTGCTTATGCAATTCATTTATTTTCATCAGCGCAGCAGACCCATACCAGGAATGATATTCTGCTTCAAACATGCCTGCTTTTATGGCGGGATCTGTAGCAACAAGGAGTTTTGCTTCGTCAATGGTGCGAACATCAAAGATGAAAACTCCGGCAAAGTTGCCTTTGTCGAGGAAAGGTCCGGCAATCAGCAGTTTTCCTTCGCCTGACAGCCGGAAAATGTTGGCGAGGTGCCCTCGCAAGATCTGGGCCCTTTGTGCTGTATCGGTAATAGTTACCGGGCCAGCTTTTAAAAACACCATCACATATTGTTTCATTCCATAATCATCAGCGCCCAGTTTTTTTGCAAGGCTAGAATCATAAACGCTTTGTGCATTCTGTGCAAACACATAGGAACTGAAAAGCAGGGAAAGCAGAAGTAGCTGTGGTCGCATGATGGTTGATTTAGTTAGGAATCTAAGAAGAATCTCTAAGATATAAAACAAAAATCCTTGCTTCAGATAATCAAGACTGATGATTGTTTACACAAGATGATCTCCTGTTTAAAAGATTCAATTCACCTTCGCTGATTTTGCAGATGACTCCTGGGAACTGCGGGATGAACAAGCGGTGAAACGATACTGACCCGCTAAAACAAAGAAGCTAACGGTGCTCACCATCTGCAACATCCAAGAGCCACATCTCATAAAGAATATGTCTGTCGCTTAATTTGTCCAACTATCTTAGAGTATGATCCGGCAAACTGGAAGGCTGCTTCAACTTTATGCAAACATCTTCCGCAATGCACTTGCGGAATTGTTGAAAAACGATCCGCTTCGCATGGCAGGTGCTACCGCCTTCTTTGCCAGTTTCGCTCTTCCACCCATTCTGGTTATTCTTATTCAGGCATTGAAGCTCGTTCTGAATCCACACACCATCCGTACGGAAATGTTTAAAAATCTTTCCGGCCTTTTCGGACCAGAGACCGTGCAGCAACTCGCCGTTCAATTGAGGGCCATGCGTCAAATTGCACAGAACTGGTGGATCACCGTTGGCGGTTTTATCTTTTTGCTTTTTGTGGCCACTACCCTGTTCAAGGTGATCAAAAATTCAATCAACCAGATTTGGAAAATCAGGAGGGTGGACAAGGGAACTCTCGGCGAAACGCTGGGCAGCAGGGCCAAATCAATTGCCGTGATCCTGGTGGCAGGAATTTTATTTGTTGTCGGTATTATTGCAGAAGCAATGCAGGCTTTTGTCGGGAAATATATTTTTGAACTTTCTCCCTGGCTTTCTGCTTATTTCAACACGGCTCTGAACTATGTGTTTTCTGTGATCATCGAAACAATCTGGTTCGCCATTATGTTTCGTTATCTTACTGATGCCCGTCCGCACTGGAAGGTTTGTTTTGCCGGATCCTTTCTCACGGCACTGTTATTTACTATTGGAAAAATTATTCTTCACTGGTTGCTTACCTACAGCAATATCAATACGGTTTTTGGAACATCTGCTTCCGTCGTTCTACTCCTGCTCTTTGTGTTCTATTCTGCGCTGATCCTATATTATGGTGCTGCCTTTACCAAGCTTTGGGCTATTCATTTTGGTAAGCCCATTCGTCCCCTGCCTCATGCTATGAGATATAGAGTAACGGAAGAAAGAGATGAGGAATGAGAGAGTTGGCAGAAGGGATAGATGTGAGATGGGAGATGAGAGATGTGGGAAGAGACGAGAGAAAGAGATGAGAGAAAGAGAGGAAGGAATTTAAGCGCGGAGAGAGAAGGACCCGGCGCGGCGTGGAAGAGAATTAAGATCCTTTATCTGTTTAAAAATGATAAGCAACCTTGAGAGAAGTAAAACTTTGTGGGCTTTGGTGCAACCAGGATTCATAACAGGCTTGCAGGTCAAGTCCCAGTACACGGATGCCTAATCCGGGGGAAAGGATCAGGGCAGAGCCGGATCCGTTTTGAAAAGAGACCGTTCCACTTTCCATCTTCAGGTAAATTAATGGAAGCTTGAATTTTAGTCCGAGTCTCAGAGGCCTTGCATTGATGTTCTGGCTAAACTGTTCGCCGAAATTTTTTCCGAAGTGCAGGTAGCCGTAGGAACCCATCAGCGACAGGTGGCTTCCTATTTTAATATCGCCTGCCACACCTACGCCCAGTCCGTTTCCATTGGTTTGTGCCATGGAACCTTTCACCCAGTCGCGCTCCAGATAAGGCCCGATACTGAATCCTTTCAATTGTGAAAATGCCGGACCGGCAAAGCCCACCAGTGCCAATAGCAGCAGTACAGAAATTTTTTTCATACCTCGGGTAAGAACGGATTCGGCGCAAAAAGTTTATAAAAGAAATGCCAATTTTTAGTTGGCGGTCGTAAAGAAGAAAGCTCAACCGCGGAGAAAGGAGGATCCAGCTGCGGCGGGGCAGAGAAATATTTTGGGGAATTGGTTTATTGTTCGTGTTAAAGGATAAAGCATTTTCTTTTTGGCAATTAATCACACCTCTAATAAACTTCTTAGAAAAAATACTACAATAAAATTTCATCTTATCCTCTCACAATTATTGAAGGCATCTGCCGGCCGCCATCTGATGACTGCAGACTCTAAACCGGCTTTAACGGTCAACGTTCTAAGATTGTCGTGACATTCCATCGATCAACTCCATCACCTGCACCCCTTCTTCTGCGGAGCAGGGATTTTCCGATTCGCCCCGGAAGTATTGAACCAGTTTTTCAATCATCGGCTGCTGCACATGTTTGGGAGCAGTGAATGTAAGCTGCTCTTCTTTCCCATTTTTGCAAATCCTGATCTGCTGCTCTCCAAATATGCTGAAGGTTATGCTTCCTTCTGTTCCTGTGATCAGGCATTCTTCTTTTTTCTCATTCATACTAAAACACCATACACCTCTAAACAAAACATGGTTGTCGAAAATGATCGCTCCCGATGTTGTATCGTCCGCCTCATAATACCCGCCGGAATTAAAAGAGAGTCCAGAATATTTTTGAGCTCTTCCAAAAAAATAGATCATCAGGTCCAGCTGGTGAGGAGCAAGGTCATGAAAAAGTCCGCCACCCGAGACAGAAGGATTCAATCGCCAGTTGTCTTCAGTCCATACAACCTGTTGCGATAAATGAGGTTGGAGACACCAGAGCTCCGCCAGTCTTGGTTTGCCAATGCTGCTTTCCCCAAGCAATGATTTTATTTTCAAAAAATACGGTTGTTGTCTTCGGTAATGGGCAACGGTGAGTGGAAGACCCGAGTTCTTTGCGGCCGAAGCAATGCGCCGTGCAGAAGCTGCATTCAGGGACATGGGTTTTTCCAGGTACACAGGTTTGCCCGCCTTCAGTGCGCGGAGGGCATATTCTTCGTGTGAGGACGGAGGTGTGGCAATATAGATTGCATTCACTTCAGGATCGTTGATCAGTTCTTCGGCGTCTGCATACCATTTTGGAACGCGGTGGCGATGGGCATAATCGCGGGCCTTTTCCGCATTGCGGCGCATCACTGCAACCAGCCGCGAGTGCGGTACCAGACTCAATGCCGGACCGCTTTTTACTTCGGTAACATCTCCGCAACCAATGATGCCCCAGCGAACTTCCTCCAGTTTTTTATTCATTATTGTTCATTAAAATCGTCAGTTTATTCGTCTCCAGGCAAAGGGCAGAAGGCAGGTTTGAGAAGGCATCGATTCCTAAGCAAATGACGCTGATATAAAAAAACTTTTTCATTTACTACTGCCAACTACAATTCCCGTACTAGCGGGACAGGTATCCACTCCTCCGTACCGTACAAATACTTTCAACAAAATGTAAAAACCCGTACAGTTTCGGGAAGTTTCCCTGGAAAAGTTTCGATTTTAATTTTAAAGATATTATTTTCGACCTGCACCACTCGCCCCGGTGCATTTTACTTCCTCGCGCCTCAATAAAACAATATTTATTGAGCCTAATTCGTATTTCAGTGAAAAAAAATGAACTCACAGCAAGGGAGCTTGTGCTCCTCAAGCTTATCTGCAAGCAATTAACAGCCAGGGAAATCGGAGACAAACTGGGTTTGAGCCACCGCACTATTGAAGAACAGCGGCTCAAGCTCCAGAACAAATTGCGTGTCAAGAATGCAGTAGGTCTCGCGCTTTTCGCGGTCCGCAATGGCATTGTAAAACTGTAAAGAACCCTGACAATAGCCTCCCTGTTGCTTCATGGCCACAGGGATTTGTCGTTTGGGAAAGTTTACCGTCCGGCGATGAGGTCCACCGCCAGTGAAGTCGTCGGTCGGCAGAAGTCAGAGACGTGGCGGGCAATTGTCATTGATTTTTGAATCAAGTCCATTTGCGAACGAAGTTTTCTTCATCACTCACGGGTATGCTCACATGTATCTGGATGCATACAAAAGATTTCAAAAGCGGCGAGCTCTGAGCAAATAGCTGCGAGGCTGGACGTGAGATACAGAGGCAGGGGAGAGATGAAGCAGCCAGACAGAAATAACAAGAACAAATAATCAGACACTACTGCGAAATCCCTACCCATACACAACTTACGTTCGCGCACGCCATCATCCAAACATCTGCGATTAATAACTTCGAATAAAACATGACCGCACCAGGAGCAAGCTATAAAATTCAAAGCAGTCGCCGAAGCCTACTATACAGTGCCAGAAGCCAGCGGCTCACAGCTAGCAGCTCCAAATATCACAGTTCGAAAAAATAAATCATATATTTATACAACACCATCCCTCAAAACAAACCACTGGCCGTTTGTAAAACGCCCTCGCTCCCTTCTAAACAATTTCTCTTGCTACTTCTATGAAGAACGGCATTCATCCATTCTTCACATCAATAATTGTTTATGAGAAAATCATTACTCTCCCTGGTGATCCTGCTCACCACGATTGGACTTCACGCCCAAAAAAATTACTGGACGGCAACCAATGAAGCTTCGTTGAAACAAAACATTTTTCCCAATGGAAAAAAGCCTTCTTCCTTCCAGTTGTTCCGGCTCAACGAGGGTGCGCTCAGGGCGGATCTAAAGTCAGCACCATCAGAGAAAAAAACTGCTGCTGTCTCCTCAGGCTTCATTCTTTCCGTGCCTGATGCCGATGGAAAGATCATCCGGTTTAAAATTGTGGAAGCTCCGGTGATGGCTCCGGCTCTTGCAATAAAATTTCCCGGCATTAACTCCTATGCCGGCATCGGCATCGATGATCCCAGCGCTGTATTGCGGTTTGCTTTCTCTCCCCTGGGATTCAGCGGAACTATTTTCTCCTCTCAGCATTCTACCATGTACATCGACCAGGTCGAGAAGACTTCACAAACCTACATGGTGGTGTACCGCGACCGCCTTCCCGAAGAAGCTCCTTTCAAATGCTCCACCGTGGACGTAAAGAAAGCACCGGGTGCTTCGATTCAGCTCAAAAATGCAGATGATGCGAAGCTGCGTAGTTTTCGGCTGGCTCTGGCCTGTAGTGGAGAGTTCTCTGCCAGCTGGTTGGATGGTACAGAGGCCGATGATGCAGCCAGGAAAGCCAAGGTGCTTGCAGGCATGAATGGCATCATGACAAGGATCAATGGTGTCAATGAAATAGACCTGGATACACGGCTGATCATGATCGGCGACGAAGACAAGATCATCTATCTCGATGCAGCAACGGATCCCTGGACTACCGAATACAATACAGCCACTCAGGCAGCTATTGATGCACAGATTGGAAATGCCAATTATGATATCGGCCATGTGTTCCTGATGAAGGGTGATAATGATGGCAATGCCGGTTGTATCGGGTGTGTTTGTAACAGCAGCAACAAGGGAAGTGGCTATACTTCCCATACCAACTGGAAATTGGATGCGTCTATCATTGATTATCCCATTCATGAAATGGGCCACCAGCTGGGCGCCAATCACACTTTCTCCTACAAGAGTGAAGGTCCAACCCCCGCGCAGGTGGAACCCGGTAGCGGCACCACCATCATGGGCTATGCAGGTATTACAGGAGCTAACGACGTGGCGAAACACAGCACGGATAATTTCCATGCCATCAGCATCCAGCAAATCACCGACAACATCAAGGCAAAGTCCTGCCCCACGGTTACCAACACTGGCGACAATGTTCCTACAGCCAGCGCTGGCTTTGATTATACCATTCCCAGATCTACACCATTTAAACTCACAGGTTCGGGAACCGATGCCGATGGAGAAGACGTATTTACCTATACCTGGGAGCAAATGGATGTGGCCAGCAGTTTCCCCTGGTTCCCCAGCACCACGGCAACTGATGGACCAGCCTTCCGCTCTTTTGCGAAGAGCGCTTCTCCCAGCCGTACCTTCCCTTCCCTCAATTTTATTCTTGATGGATCGAATACGGACCAATGGGAAAAACTACCAGCCGTTGCCCGCTCCATGAATTTCCGATTCACCGTCAGGGACAACCACCCAGGAGGCGGTAGCAATCAGAGTGATGACATGGTGGTGAATGTGGACGGATCCACAGGACCCTTCCAGGTGACTTCACCCAACAGTTTAGTCGAATGGTGTCCGGGTACACATACCGTTACCTGGGATGTAGCCGGCACAAACGGAGCGCCGATCAATGTGTCAAAAGTGAACATCCTGCTTTCCACAGACGGCGGTAATAATTTTACGCCACTTGCTTCAAATGTTGACAACGACGGATCGCAGGACGTGACCATCGTCTGTGGCTGGAGCAATCATGCAAGAATTAAAGTAGAAGCAGTAGGAAATATTTTCTTTGATATCTCCAATGCAGATTTTGTTGTAGGTGATCATACGCCACCAACGTTTACGGCACCTGGCAACATCACTATTTTCAAGGATGCAAGTTGTAATTACAATGCAGATCCCTCTATTACCGGTGATGTAACAGACGAAGCAGACAACTGCGATAATTCACTCAATGCAACCTATACAGACGTAGTGACCAATGGCAGTTGTGTAGGAGAACAAATCATTACCCGAACATGGAGGCTGGAAGATGATTGTAGTAATGTGACTACACATACTCAGGTCATCACCGCAAGAGATGCCACGCCTCCTAGTTTCACTGCACCTCCACCCATTACCATCTTTGCTGATGCCAGTTGCGGATACAATGCTTCCACGGCCATTACCGGAGATGTGACAGACGAAGCGGATAATTGTGATCATACACTGGATGCTACTTACTCGGACGTGGTAACCAATAGTAGTTGTGTAGGCAATAAAACCATCACCCGCACCTGGACGCTTACCGATGATTGCGGCAATACCACCAGCCATGTTCAGATTATTTTGGTGAAAGACAATACTCCGCCAGTGATCTCTGCGATCAGTGCCAATCCACCTGCGCTATGGCCACCTAATCATAAAATGATCAATGTAGTGATCAACTATACCGCAAAGGATAATTGCAGTGCCGTCACCAGCTCACTTTCCGTGGTCAGCAATGAACCGATCAACGGAACGGGAGATGGAGATACCGCTCCTGACTGGATTGTTGTGGACAATCATCATCTTCAGTTAAGGGCAGAACGAGCAGGCAACCGCGATGGACGCGTGTACACGATCACAATTACAGCAACAGATGATTGCGGCAATACCAGCAAGGCGGATGTATCCGTTGTTGTGAATCATGACAACTCCATCACCCGGATGATTCCCGGCGATACAAATGCACCCAACCTGGAATTGATTGCTACTCCTAACCCTGCGCGCACCAATTTTACCGTGTTCGCCCGTAGCAATACCAATGAAAGAATGACCCTGCAGGTAGTGGATGTTCTGGGCCGCATTGTAGAGGCCAGGATCATTACACCAGGCAGCCGGATTGTCATTGGCGACCAGTATAAGTCGGGTAATTATTTTGTTCGCGTGACCCAGGGAAGACAGCAGGCAATCCTTAAACTCATAAAGCTTTCTGATTGATCAATGAAGTAAAATTTCAACTGCCGGCCGATGGTTCATCAGCCGGCAGTTTTTTTGAAGAGCTGTGAGCCTTGAGCCTGGAGTTGCGAGAAGGAAGAACTGCTCTTAAAACAACTATGAACATTAAACCATAAACTAAAAATACCTTTGCCCCACACCCTTTACCTTAATGAACTTACACAGTTCCCTTCGGGCCCTGCGATACTATAATTTCCGGCTTTATTTTTCGGGCCAGGCCATTTCACTCATTGGTACCTGGATGCAACGCATCGCTGTGAGCTGGTTGGTATATACTATTACGCATTCTGCATTCATGCTTGGACTGGTGAGTTTTGCAGGACAAATTCCGATGCTCATACTTTCTCCTTACGCTGGTGCCTATGTAGACCGGCACAGCAGGTACCGCACCCTGCTGGCAACACAAGTTGCTTCCATGATACAGGCCGGCATTCTTGCGCTGATCGTATTCCTTGGATATTATAATATTTGGGCGATCCTTTCACTCAGCGTCGTGCTGGGCATCATCAATGCTTTCGATACACCCGCACGTCAGTCGTTGATGATTGTTCTGGTGCAACATAAACAGGAGCTGCCCAATGCCATTGCGCTCAATTCCTCGATGGTAACACTGGCGCGATTGCTGGGGCCTGCAGCAGCTGGAATTCTTCTGAGCAGTTTTGGTGAAGGAATTTGTTTCTGGATCAATTTTTTCAGTTTCATCGCGGTGATTGTCTCGCTGCTATTTATGAAGATCAAAGTGCCTGAAAGAAAAAAACATGAAGAACCGATTTGGAAAGGATTGCAGGAAGGCTTTGGTTATCTGAGAAAAAACCGCGGCATCAGTTCGGCCGTAGCGCTGATGGCCTTTATCAGTCTTCTTGTAATGCCTTATTCCAATCTTTTTCCTGTGTATGCGCAAACTGTCTTCAAAGGAGATGTCACCACTTTTAGTTGGATGAACAGTATTTCCGGGCTTGGTGCTTTGCTGGGTGCCATTTACATGACCAATGTGAAACCGGGATGGAATCTGTTAAAGATGATTGTGCTTGCGAGCATTTTACTCTCTGTGTGTCTGATTTGTTTTTCCTATACAAAAATCGTCTGGCTCGCACTACTTATACTGATGATAGGCGAAGCAGGCATGCTGGTCCAAATCGCATCCACAAATACCTACGTTCAGACAAACGTAGAGGAGCGCATGCGTGGAAGAGTGGTGAGTTATTACGTGATGGCTTTCCAGGGCATGCAGCCCATCGGAAGTTTACTCATTGGATGGATGGCTCATGTCACAAGCGCACCCCTGGCTGTTTTGTTCGAAGGATTATCTGGAGTCACCATTGCAATTCTATTTATTCCCGCACTGAGAAAAATACGGAAGAGAGTTGGTAGTTGATACCTGTCCCGCAAGTGCGGGAGTTGATAGTTGATAGCAGGAGTTGGTGGTTGAATGGTTAATGGGTGCAGATATATTTTATGAAAATAGTCAGGAATTTTTGGACTGGAAGTTCAGACTACATTAAAGAACAGTACTAATACCCATCAACAACTAAATACCAACTCTCTCTGTCATCTTCTCTCCATTCTATCAACTCCCGCACTTGCGGGACAGGTATCAACTACCAACTATTTCTTCATTGTTGTAAAAACAATCTTTCCATCGATCATGGTCAATACACTATGAAGAGAAGGGAGTTGTTGCAGGGGAACGGTGAACAGGTCTTCACTGAGTACGGCAAGATCGGCGAGCTGGCCGGGCATCAGAGTTCCTTTGTTGTCTTCAAATTCGGCGTATGCTGCTGTTTGGGTATAGGCTCTCACTGCTTCTTCGCGGGTCAGGGCTTCTGAGGGATGTACAGGATGCATACACGCAAACATGATGTTGAGAAAAGGATTCAGCGGTCCATCCGATCCCAATGCTACAGGAATTCCCGCACGCAGCAAAGACTTGAGCGGCATCGTTTGTTGCAACAATTGATCGGGGTAGCGCTGGTGCAAAGTCGAGGCAATGGTAAAATGCACAGGATTCTGCACTACAATGATGCCGAGGCTTTTTGCCTGCTCCACTAAATCGGGCAACAATCCGTCGGCATGTTCAAACCTGATTCTTCTTCCCTGCCAGGCAGTTGGCGTTTGTAATAACTCATTCAATACATTCCTTATCGTTTGGTCTCCTACCACATGAAAGAGAGGCTGGTCTTTTCTTGATTGAAATTCTTTGATGATTTGATGCAATTGCTGTGGGGTGAAATCCATCTTTCCTTTCCATCCCGGCTGGTCTTTGTAGTCAACACTCAGTTCAGCAAATCTTTCAATCGGTGTTCCATCGAGCATCCATTTGGTACCGAAAATTTTAACCAGGGGAAGTCCGGCAACACCTTGCGTGTTTTTCGATGGTATGAGCAATTGGTTATTACTTCCGTACTCAGCCCATCTGATGAGACGAAACCGAAGCGGAAAAGAAATTCCCTGGAGTGCATAAATAAATGAATCAGGTACAGCTGCAGTGCACATATTCTGGATGGAAGTGATGCCAAAATAAAGCGCAGTGTTTGCAAGATCCTTGAGGCTTGCACGGAATAATTCCCTGGTCGTCGGCTTTTTTCTGCGAATGGCATTGCACACTTCTTCATAAGCGCGTCCATTCAAAACCTGGGTGCCTGCAAACCGGCCAAAGCTTCCACCAGGAATGTCTTTTTCTTTTTCCGAAATTCCCAGCCTTCTCATCGCTGCTGTATT
Source organism: Flavisolibacter sp. (assembly GCA_045805145.1). Taxonomy (GTDB): domain Bacteria; phylum Bacteroidota; class Bacteroidia; order Chitinophagales; family Chitinophagaceae; genus Flavisolibacter. The sequence continues at coordinate 11,678 of JBJMLU010000005.1, forward strand.
GAAATAACTTACATGTCCCCAGTCGGCTTCAATTAGAACAGGATGGTCAGGAATCAGGGAATCCAATACAAAGCGGGTAATGCTGGTATCGGTGCCCACTTCGATGCCCATGGTCGAAAAGAAAACTTCCAGGTGGTGTTCTCCGGGCCAGTGCCTGAATGGAATCCTTTAACTGATTCCATGAAATATCTGATCCATCACTTGGATAAAAAGCATAGAAGCCCTGGTAATAGGGGTTGTGGTGGTAGTGTGCATCATTGAACCCTGGAATAACGGTCTTTCCTTCGAGATCTATGAGACGGGTGTGGGCATCTTTCAGACTTTCTATTTCCGGTCCGCCTACGGCAAGGATCTTATTGCCTTTTATAGCCAGCGATGATGCCCAGGGCCTGGTTGAATCCGCGGTAAATATTTTTCCGTTCACAAAAATAATGTCGGCCTTTTGTGCATAGCTAATAATGGAACAAAAGGAAAACAGCCCGCAAATAAGGGGAAGTATAAATTTTTTGCGCAAGGGAAATAGTTTTATAAAAGATACAAAAAGGGAAGGAAAGCTATTGGCTACTGGCTTTTGCTGTTAGTAGATGTTGATAATTTGGAGATGTGCTTTTTAAGGCAGGTAATGATCCACAGATACTTTCTTTAGGCGAAAGAATTTAAAACGTAAAGAACGCAAAGAGCTCTATAAAACTTCTCTGCGTTCTCCGCGTACTTTGCGTTTAAAAAAACTTTTATAAATTTTCGGTTCAGCGCTTCAGAAAAGAAAGAACTGTCTCTTCAAAACGTTTAGGTTCCTGTATGTGCGGAATATGGCCTACTCCTTGAAAAGGAACGAGCACCGAGTTTTTCAATTGCCTGTGAAATTCTTTTCCCAATTGAGGATATTGTCCATGCTTCTCCACCTCTTCTTTTGACAGAAGGTTTTTTCCAACGATGGTCCGGTCTGCCTGTCCAATGATGATGAGGGTTTGTTGGTGGATATGACTGAACTCATAGACCACCGGTTGTTCATAGATCATTTGATAGGTTAGTGCACTGGCCCAGGCTGCCTGCTTGAATTCTGGGATCTGCATGGCTTCCCACTGGGCTGTTACATATTGCTCGTAATCCGGTTTCCACTGAGGATAATATGACTGCTGGTATTTTTTGAGCGAAGCAAAATCCGATTTCAATTCATTTTGGAATAGATCATCCAGGCTTCGATAAGGAACAAAACGCTTGTAGTCTTCAAGACCAATGGGATTTTCAAATACAAGTCTGTCCACTGTTTGCGGATACATCAGTACAAACCTTGCGGCCAGCATTCCTCCCATGGAATGAGCAATAAGGTCCACCTTGTTGATGCCGAGGGTATCGAGGAGTTTTTTGGTATTGGCGGAAAGCAGGTGAAAACTATAATGAATATTGGGTTTATCCGAACGTCCCCATCCCACCTGGTCGGGCACCACGACACGGAATCCATTTTTGGTGAGAAAGGCAATGACATCTTTCCAGTAATAACCATTGAAATTTTTTCCATGAAAGAGCATGACTGTTTTACCATTGAAATTTTCGGGCATCACGTCCATGTATGCCATGCGTACAGTTTGCTCTTCGATGTTGAGTTGAAGATAGTGGACAGGATAGGGATAGTCCAGGCTTTGTGCCTGAAGGTTCTTTGCTGCAGTGGCAAAGAATAGAAGGAGAAAAAATCTAATGGTCATGCAGAAAGGCTTTCAATTTCCAAACCAGGAAGTTTTATTCTTATGAATTGGATCTCTTCGCAATTTCTGGCCCTTATTTTTCTGTACTAAAGAAAAGCATTTTATGGACAAGGATAGAAATCAGGACAGAGACAGAGACGATAATCAGTCAAACGAAGTAAAGGACAAGCAGCGTTCCAGTGCTTTCAACGAGCCGAGGAACCGCGATGAAAAAAGTACAACCAACCTGGAGGAGGAGGCGGAGCTGGAGCAGCAACGAAAGGAAGCTTTAACGGAAAGAGATTAGTTGAATCGTTGGTAGTTGGTAGTAGAGAAAGAGAGGACAGACGACAGGTGACAGAAAAAAGAAAGGAGAAGGAGAAAGAGAAAAGAGAAGCTAAATAGTAGCTATCTCTAAGCTTTACTTCCAACTCCTCTTAGCTCGCAACTCGCAGCTTTCCGCCGCCGACCCGCCTCTACTTAAAAACCATTCCGCATCCATTGTAAGTCTGGTTGTTGAATCGAACCCGGATCCGGTTGCGGTACACATTATCGCTCATACCATCGTTGCAGAAATAGGGATAAGCCGTGATGGTTAGCCGGGCAGAATCGCTATGCGCCAGATAATTAATACTGTCTTTTGTGTGCACGAGCGAATCGAGTTTCAACTGCACAGGCCTTGACCATTCAGACAGCAAAAAAGAAACTGAGTCGCGGTTGTTGAATTCCACGGTCCAGAAAGGCTCATTTCCCAGTCCGAAGAGCAGAACGCCCTCTTTGGCTTTATTCTGCCATTGCTGATCATCCATGACGTCGTGAAGACTGCGCATGGAAAAGTATTTTTTGTACAGGGGACTGAAGTATTGCAGGTCATCTCCCTTCCAATTGTACCGGCCGCGCATCACCTGGTCATGATACAGCCAGATAAATCCATCTGATGGTGTCCAGTTGCCTTCCACCACAACCATACTGTCTTTGCGGTTGTATTTTTCTTCCAACCGGTATGTCTGGTCGTCATAAAAAGCTACGGTTTGTTGCATGCCTCCATCAAAAGGCAAAGTGGTTTGATAGATTCCTGAAGGGTTTTTTATTTTTTGAGGAAGGGGAAGGGGTTGAGCCAACTCCGGATCGTGCTGTGCGGTGTTGGTATCACTGCTTTGCAGCAACGAAGTATCAGGCGTGTTGAGCACCTGGTCTACTTTCTTGTCTACGGGAACGGTGCAGGCGGAAAAAATAAAAATCAGGAGGTAAAAATATTTGCTGGTCACAAGAGAAAACTAAAAAACCCATGCCAGCCAGGAGGTGTGGGATTTTCCTGGATTTCCGGGATGTTCAGGTCGAAGAGTTTTTATTTCATTGGGCCAGTTCTTAAGTGAATGAAAATTTGGAGGGAGCTTGGTGTAAGGTCCATTTATTCGGACAGTTTTTAATGGAAAAAAACAGCTTATCGTTTTCGTTTAACTGTGTCAGAAGTCAACTGCGTTGCGATATTTATGAGACGACAATCATTTCTCTGAACTGATTTTATTTAGCTGGAGCTTTTGTGCGAGGGCGAAATCGATTTCCAGTTTATTGAATTAAAGAATGAAAATATGATTTGATGTCCTTTGAAAACACAAGGTAGCAGAACTCTGAAGCGAGCTCGGAATTTTAATCTGCCCGCTTCAGTAAGCGATCAAGATAAATCGCCCGGTAATCCCGGTTAACCTCAGAATCCAGGTTCATCTCAATCCTCAAAATTCCGGCACAATGCATCCGGGACATCCTTAAGAAATCTCCTCGAATCCTGGTTGTTTTTTTTCTGGTTCTTTCACAGTTTTTTAATCAAAATTGTCAATAAATTTCTTCGTACCTTTTGCTAAATTCATTAGCTTCGCATGCAAATAAATTTCGAGAATAGATGCCTGATTCAGAGCCATCATTCTTCTAACTCTTCAACTCTAAAACATGTCAAATTCTGAAAAATTAAAAGCGCTGAAACTCACCATGGACAAGATCGACAAGGATTTTGGCAAGGGCAGTGTAATGATGATGAATGAACGCTCGCAGGAACCCATGGACGTTGTGTCCACAGGCTCTATTGGCCTCGATGCCGCGCTGGGAATCGGTGGATTGCCCCGCGGTCGCGTAATTGAGATTTATGGCCCTGAAAGCTCCGGTAAGACAACCGTTGCCACGCATGTGATCGCCGAAGCACAAAAGAAAGGCGGTATGTGCGCCTTCATCGATGCCGAACATGCTTTCGATAGCGTCTATGCACAAAAGTTGGGCGTAGACATCGACAATCTTTTGATCTCTCAACCCGATTACGGTGAGCAGGCCCTTGAAATTGCCGACCGCCTGATCCTCTCCGGAGCACTGGATGTTGTGGTGATTGACTCGGTTGCTGCACTGGTACCCAAAGGAGAACTCGAAGGTGAAATGGGAGACAGCAAGATGGGTCTTCAGGCTCGTCTGATGTCACAAGCCTTGCGCAAACTCACTGCTACGATTTCCAAAACAAATACCATTTGCATTTTCATTAACCAGCTTCGTGAAAAGATTGGTGTGATGTTCGGAAATCCTGAGACGACCACCGGTGGAAACGCATTGAAGTTTTATGCTTCCGTGCGCCTTGATATTCGCCGTATGAGCCAGATCAAAGACGGTGAAGAAGCCATTGGAAACCGCGTGAAAGTAAAAGTGGTGAAGAATAAAGTAGCTCCTCCCTTCCGCAATGCGGAATTTGATATTGTTTTCGGAGAAGGCATTTCCAAAATTGGTGAGATCCTGGACATGGGTGTTGAAATGGGCATTGTTCAGAAAAGTGGAAGTTGGTTCAGCTATAATGGTGATAAGCTGGGTCAGGGCCGCGAACAGGTAAAGAGCCTGCTGCACGACAATCCGCAACTGGCCGACGAACTCGAAGGCAAGATCCGCGAAAAGATCAAAGAATTACAGACAGCTTAATTCATTTAATATCTGATCCCGCCCCCGAGGCGGGATTATTTTTATCACGGATAGCCCGGATTAAAATTGGTTTCACGGAAGTATCCTGAAATTCGTCTGGTATTAAGTGGCGTTCCGGGTAATGATGGTGTAGGGAAAACTTGCGAGCTCTGAGCTGATAGTAACGAGCCAGGATGGAGAGGATGAGGGGAGAGCACCAACCGGTACGTCTAAAGAGGATTCAGTTAAAGGACACTAGCTCGAAATCCATTCAACCTGACATCTGCATCAACTGTCACATCATCTCATCCTATTAATCAATCCGTGAAATCAGCTCTTCATCCGTGAAATCCGTGCTAAAGAAAAGCCTGTTGAAAGCAACAGGCTACCGAGCGGTGTTCAATAGGTTTAAACTTTTGTATTTTTCTTTAATCTGGATTGGATAAGACACGAGGCGGTGCTATTCAAAGTAGGTTAGCGCCCATTCTGTGTCAAACATATTGCCATATATGTAAAAAGGTGACCCTCAGTTATATAACCAGGACTTAAGATTTTTTTGAAACCCTCCTTCCGGCTTGTTATTTGAATTTTATCGGAAAAAGGACTTCCTAATTTTACACTATGCCTTTCAGATTAGTTGCTCCATACCAGCCCGCGGGCGACCAGCCGGCCGCCATCCGTGAGCTTACCGATGGCATCCTTGGTGGAGAAAAGCACCAGGTATTACTGGGTGTGACAGGTTCAGGTAAAACATTTACAGTGGCCAACGTCATTCAGAATGTACAAAAGCCTATTCTCGTACTCACCCACAACAAAACCCTCGTTGCTCAATTGTATGGCGAGTTTCGCCAGTTCTTTCCGGACAATGCTGTCGAATATTTTGTTTCCTACTACGACTATTATCAGCCCGAAGCCTACATGCCTACAACGGATACGTATATTGAAAAGGACCTCAACATCAACGAGGAACTGGATAAGCTGCGGCTTCGTGCCACAACCAGTCTGCTCTCTGGAAGAAGGGACATCATTGTGGTGGCGAGTGTGAGCTGCATCTATGGTATGGGTAATCCAACAGATTATGAGAACGGCATCGTTCGCATCTCAAAAGGAGAACGCCTGTCCAGACAGGGATTCCTGCATTCGCTCGTCAACTCTTTATACAATCGTACGTCTATAGAGTTCAGTCGTGGCACCTTCCGCGTCAACGGCGATACGGTTGATATTAACCTTCCTTATGTGGATTATGGGTATCGTGTAAGTTTTTTTGGAGATGAGATCGAAGAGATCGAAAGCATTGACGTGCAGAATGGAAAAAGGATTGGCAAGCTGCATGACGCTGCTATTTTTCCTGCGAACTTGTATGTGGCGCCAAAGGATATCATCAACGATGTAATGTACGAGATCCAGGACGAGATGAATGCGCAGGTGGATTATTTCAAAAGCGTAGGCAAGTTCATTGAAGCGCAAAGGGTCAAAGAAAGAGTCGAGTACGATCTGGAAATGATCCGTGAGCTTGGCTTCTGCAACGGCATTGAAAACTATTCACGTTTCTTTGATCGCCGCAGGCCAGGCACAAGACCATTTTGTCTTCTTGATTATTTTCCAAAAGATTTTCTCTGTGTCATTGATGAAAGTCATCAAACTGTTCCGCAGGTGAGTGGGATGTATGGAGGTGATAGAAGCAGGAAGCTCACACTGGTGGATTATGGTTTTCGTTTGCCTTCGGCCCTGGACAATCGTCCGCTCAACTTTCATGAATTTTCCGACATGCTCAATCAAACCATCTATGTAAGCGCTACGCCCGGAGATTATGAACTGGAACAAACAGGAGGAGCCGTAGTAGAGCAAGTGGTAAGGCCAACAGGTTTACTGGAGCCGCCGATTGAAGTTCGTCCGAGTGTTAACCAGATTGATGACCTGCTTGATGAAATTGACAAGCGTGTTAAAAAACATGATCGGGTTCTGGTCACCACACTCACCAAGCGAATGGCGGAGGAGATGGACAAATACCTGAAGCGAATTGACATCAAGTCAAAATACATACACAGCGATATTGATGCATTGGAACGTGTAGAAATCCTGAGAGACCTTCGACTCGGTAAGATCGATGTTCTCGTGGGCGTGAATCTTTTGCGCGAGGGACTGGATCTTCCTGAAGTTTCACTAGTGGCAATTCTTGATGCAGATAAAGAAGGATTCCTTCGCAACGAACGATCACTTACGCAAACAGCAGGAAGAGCCGCAAGAAATGTAGAAGGACTGGTGATCTTTTATGCCGACACCATGACAGAAAGCATGCAACGCACCATTGATGAAACCAACCGTCGCCGTGAAAAGCAGGTCACATATAACATCGTCAACAATATAACGCCTACCACAGTGCGAAAATCAATCGAACAGGTGATGGCGCAAACTTCTGTTCTGGACATCAAGGGTTACGATCCTGAATCCCCCTATGCTGTAGACGAAATCGTTACCCGTGCAGCACAGGACGAAGCCGAATACACCACCATTCCACAGGTGGAAAAACTAATCAGCAAGACCAAAAAAGAAATGGAAAAAGCAGCCCGCGACCTGGACTTCATGGAAGCAGCCCGACTCCGCGACGAAATGTTTGCTTTGCAGAAAAAACTGGAAATGATGAAGTGAATTGAGCGAAGGAATTAGGAATTTGGAATTGGGAATTTGGAATACAACATGTTTCTATGAAATCATCAATTGCATAATTGATTCGGCTTACTGCCCTCTTCGAATTATAAGCCTGGTCAAGCGCCTTGTTCCGCGTAGGACTCTAACTTAAGAACTCCATGACCTTGCCTGAGCGGAACACAGCGCGTTTAGCATCTTCGAATTAAAGCCCTTCGACTATAAAACAAATAAAAAGAGTAGTAAGCTTCGATCTAAGTAGAAAGACTGCTTAGTATAACGTTTCTTCGAGACAAGCTCTCGCTGACCGTTGTGCCGAGGCCGGCAATCCGGGCGGAGCCATTCGGATTGCCTAGAGTTTTTGCTCCACTTTTGGGGCAATGCCAAAAGTGGAAAAAGAAAAAAACCAACCTCTAAAAAATGACTGCCTCTAAAAACACTCTCTAATAAAAATCTAATCACTAAGGAATGACTGCCTCAGAAGAAATCCGCAGGCTCTTTTCGGAAGCAGGCAGCTGACGCGAGTTAGTAAAGACAGAATGCTTCTATTAAATTTCTTCAAAAAATTCAAACAACTAATTAAGAAACACCTTTAAGAAAACTCCTCAAAAACTATTTATGAAATCATCAATCCAGAAATCATTTAAATAAATGGGTGTAATCCTTTCATCCAAATAATCCGCGATTAAAGACGTGGATCCATTAAAAAGATGACTTATAAATCAACATTATAATCTGAAAGAAAAACCACAACCACATCTAAAAAAACCCTCATTCTTCTCGTAGATATACTAGCCACCACTATGTATTTTTCCCCATTCTCACTAAAAAGATACCCTTAGTACTTGCAGATGAAATGATGTCTTTCTATTTTGTCGGTCCAAACCACTTCTAAATCCAGTCATATGAAAAAACGTATCTCAAGGGTATTGAATTTCTTCGCATTTAATCTTTTGTTCTTCGCCCTTTATCTCAACTTCATTCACAAGGACAGCAACATCCAGGCAGCATCGGCTCCCAAGAATACTACGGCTGTTACCAAAGGAACTGTACTTGTAAATAACCCGGAACAATACCTGAACAAATCACACGCAAAAAGCGAAGTTGTTACAGTACAATACCAGAATTAATCTGTTATAAATTTTTTATACTAACCCATACCGTTTCTAACCGGCCTGACCCCGCACTAATCGCGGGGTTTTGCATTTAAAGGCACCAGGCTTTCACGCAAACCTGTCCCGCCAATGCGGAAGACGCAAAAGAAGTAAGGAGACCTGATCATTCATTAACGGATTTAGCCTCGCTTAATCCAAGGAACTAAAGTTTGAATTCATCAAATCTTTTTGCTTTCAGAGCCCTGTAAAATACTTTAAGACCTGAACTGAAAATTTCTTTGCGCCCTTAGAGCTTTGCGTCTCCCGCATTGGCGGGACAGGTTTGCGTGAAAACCTCGCCAATCAGTAACTTCGCTGGCATGGATAAACGCCTTTTTCTTCTGGATGCAATGGCCCTCATCTTCCGGGCTTATTATGCCCTCATCCGGAATCCACGCATCACTTCAAAAGGAAAAAATACCAACGCCCAGTTTGGATTTACCAATACCATCATTGAATTGATCAATAACCAGAAGCCTACACACATGGCTGTCTGCTTCGACACGTCTGCGCCTACGGAAAGGCATACCGATTATGAACAATACAAAGCACACCGGCAGGAAGCTCCTGAAGACCTGACGGAAGCTATTCCCGACATCAAAAGAATTATTCGCGGACTGAATATTCCAACCATCGAAGCCGACGGTTATGAAGCAGATGATGTGATTGGGACCCTGAGCAAACAGGCAGAGAAACTCGGATACGAAGTGTACATGGTAACACCCGATAAAGACTATGGACAGCTGGTGAGTGATAAAGTGAAAATTTATAAACCGGGTTATCAGGGTGGAGATGTAGAGATCATGGGACCTAAAGAAGTTTGCGAGAAATGGTGTATTGATTCGGTAGAACAAGTGATTGACATACTCGGACTGATGGGAGACGCAGTAGATAATATTCCTGGTATATCGGGTGTAGGACAGAAGACGGCCTGCAAACTGCTCACCGAATACAAAACACTGGAGAATGTGCTAAGCAATGCAGACAATATCAAAGGTGCGCTTGGAGAAAAGATCAGGAAAGGAAAGGAAGATGCACTGATGTCGAAGAAGCTTGCCACCATTATCACCAGTGTTCCTGTTGAATTTCACGAAGAGAATTTTCTGATCAGGGAATGGAACAACGACCAGCTCAGAGAAGTTTTCAACGAACTGGAATTCCGCAGCATCGCCAAAAGATTGTTGGGTGATGAACCCGGAACAGATGCCGGCGCAAAAAGAACCAATGGTGTTCAGGCGGATTTATTTGGAAATGTTCCTGAAGGTCCGGTAGAGGCAGAAGTGATTTCGGTGGTGCAGCCCGGAAAAAATATCAGCAACACGCCGCATGAATATGAGCTGGTGGAAAGCGAAGCAGAATTTAATTCACTCATTGAAGCATTATCACGCCAGCAGGAAATTTCATTCGACACGGAAACAACAGGCATCGATGCCAACGAAGCAGAACTGGTGGGACTCAGTTTTTGTATTGAGCCCGCAAAAGGATGGTATGTTCCTGTGCCGCCAGACAATGTTGCCGCTACAAAGGCCACGCTCTCGCGATTCAGTGAATTATTCAACGATTCAACCAGGACCTGGATTGGCCACAACATTAAATACGATATGCTGATGTTTAAATGGTATGGTGTAGAAATCAAAGGAAAGATCTTCGACACCATGCTGGCACACTACCTCATTGATCCGGATGGCAAGAACAATATGGACTGGCTCAGTGCAAAATATTTGAATTATGAGCCCATTCATATTGAGGAACTGATTGGAAAGAAAGGGAAGAACCAGGGCAATATGAGGGATGTGGAGCTCGAGAAGATCAAGGAATATGCTGTGGAAGACGCGGACGTTACACTCCAGTTCAAAAAAATTTTTATTCCAAAGCTGGACAAGTGTGAAGTGCGTAGGGTCTTTGAAGAAGTTGAGAATCCTTTGGTTCCTGTGCTCATGGAAATGGAATTTGAAGGCGTACGTGTTGACACGGATTTTCTGAATGAGTACTCCCGTGTTCTTGAAATCGAAGCAAGGGTGCACGAAGAAAAAGTATATGAAGCAGCGGGTGTGCGCTTCAACCTCGGTTCACCTAAACAGCTGGGCGAAGTTTTATTTGAAAAATTACAGCTCGATCCCAAAGCACGAAAAACCAAGACCGGCCAGTATGCAACGGGAGAAGATGTGTTGCGCAAACTGGCCGTGGTCCATCCTGTGGCAGATGATATTTTGGCTTTTCGTGAATACACCAAGCTTCGTTCTACTTATGTTGACGCACTTCCGCTTCTGATCAACCGGAAAACAGGAAGGGTACATACCAATTATGGACAGGCGGTTGCAGTAACGGGCCGCCTTGCCAGCAACAATCCCAATCTTCAGAATATTCCCATTCGTACAGAGAGAGGAAGAGAGATCAGGAAGGCATTTATTCCAAGAGATGACCAGCATGTTCTGGTGAGTGCCGATTATTCACAGATTGAACTTCGTATTGTGGCTTCACTTAGTGCTGATGAAGTAATGTGTGAAGCATTTCGTAACAACAAGGATGTTCATACAGCAACAGCAGCAAAAGTATATGGTGTGGAAGAAGAAGCCGTAACCAAGGAAATGCGTCGTAAGGCCAAGAGCGTCAACTTTGGAATCATTTACGGACAAGGAGCTTTTGGTCTTGCAGAAAACCTCGGCATCAGTCGCACAGAAGCAAAGACGATTATAGACAATTATAAAAAAGAGTTTGCGGGTATTACGAAGTACATGGATGATATGATCAATTTCTGTCGCGAGCATGGATATGTGCAAACGGTGATGGGAAGAAAGCGTTGGCTCCGCGATATCAATTCCTCCAATTTTACGGTGCGTGGTTATGCCGAAAGAAACGCCATCAATTCACCCATACAGGGAACGGCAGCAGATATGATCAAGCTTGCGATGGTTCGTGTACACCAATCCATGAAAGAAAAAAAATTCCAGTCTCGCATGATCCTGCAGGTGCACGACGAATTGGTCTTTGATGTGCGGAAGGAAGAAGTGGAAGACATCAAGCCACTCATTTTAGATTGCATGCAGTCGGCCATGACCCTTCCCAATGGTGTTCCGGTAATTGCAGAAGTGGGCGTAGGGATGAACTGGCTGGAAGCGCATTAGAGAGAGGATGTGGGAGGTGGGATGAGAGAGGTGTGGAGAGAGGTGGTGGTTGATAGTTGGGAGTTGATGGTTGATAGTTGGGAGTTGATAGATTTAATAGTTGATAGAATGAGATGCGGAAAGTGCGGGCAAAGGGATAAGGAATGTTTTTTGTGAATTTTTGATTATGATTCAACCGACAATTTATTATTGTTATGATGCTTACTGCGGATGGTGCTATGGTTTTAGCCCTGTGATCTCGCGGATAGCAAAAGAATATTCGGGCAAGCTGGCTTTTGATGTTTTGTCCGGCGGAATGATCCTGCCACAGGAGCCACATCATTTTGCGCCAATGGCTCGATACATTCAATCGGCATATAAGAGAGTGGAGGAGCTTACAGGCATTAAATTTGGAGAAGATTTTCTCTGGCACGTTTTTCATCCTGAGGAAACCGACTGGTATCCCGACTCGACAAAGTCGGCCATTGCGCTTTGCATTTTCAAGGAATATTATCCTGAACGTGCGGTGTTTATTGCGAGCGATCTTCAGTATGCGCTGAACTATGAAGGCCGAGACCTTACCGACGATGAATCATACCGTCATCTTGTTCATAAATACAATATTCCGGAAGAAGAGTTTTATTCCAGGCTCAAAACAGAAGAGTACAGGGAAAAAGCTTACTACGAATTTGCGCTGGTCAAGCAATTACAGGTAAAAGGATTTCCCTGCGTGCTGCTGCAGGTTACTGAATCAAAATTTTACCTGCTGAACAGCGGCTACACCGAATATGAAACCCTTAAGCAGCGCATTGAAAAAGTACTGGATGAAGTCAAACGCGAAATGGCGCAGAAGAATTAGAGGTTTTAGAAGTGTTTCACGCAAAGACGCTAAGGGAAGAAAGACGCTAAGGGGTTCGCTTCGCTCACAGAGGATTTTTAAACGCGAAGAACGCGGAGAGCGCAAGGAGGGGAGACGCAAAGGGGAAAGGGTGAAGAGGTTTGCGTTGCTCGGAGGCGGTTTGTGTCACTAACTTGCACTGCAGAATTTCTATTCAGCAGGGCAGCACGCATATAAATTACAACTTCCACTGCAATCAACTCTCACCTATCTTCAACAACTACCAATAAGCAGTACGCTCCGAATTAAAACAATACCCTCCGAAAAAAATAAAATTACCGCCCGTAAGCGGCTTGAACCCTTCCTTCTCTCTCCTTTGCGTCTCCCTCCTTGCGCTCTCCGCGCTCTTCGCGTTTAAAAAATCCTCTGTGAGCGAAGCGAACACTTTAGCGTCTTTCTTCCCTTTGCGTCTTTGCGTGAACGTGAAACACTTCAATTCTCAATAACCCATAAATCCGCCGCGGTTGCCGCCTGCATTTCTATTAAAAGCCCTTGTTGCGGCAGTTCCGAAGTTGCGTAGGTTGTAGGTAAAGGTGAGCATGAAATACTGCTGCAACACCTGGTTCTGTACGTCTTCGATATAAGTATCTGTAATGTTGCGCACGATGCTTCTATTTTGTTTGAGCAGGTCAAATACACTCAGCTTCAATTCGCCCTTTTGATCTTTCAGGAATTTTTTTCCGGCACCCATGTTCCAGATCGTATAATTCTGGTTGAATCCCGCAGCCAGTCCGGTGTACAACTGATTGGACAAATCATTTTGAAAAAACCATCCCGTTTTTGAAAGAAGATTCATGGTAAATCCAAGAGTATGCTGGAAGTAATGCGTGTTTGTTACCGGTTGCGCCTCTGTATTTGTTTTCACCTCATTGATATTTGCAGAATATGAAATCGTGAAGTCTACATATTGGCTGATATTGCTTCCAATCACAGCACCTGCGGTATAAGTCCAGTTATCGGAAAGACTGCTCTTGCTGTTGATGATGCCGGGAAGTTTGTTATAAGCCACACCACCATTGAAATTGATATTTGATTTGATCAGTTTCACCGGCACTGCAAATGTGAAGAAAGAACGAAGACTCATATAACCATTAAGGTTTACCGGCTTGGTTAGTTGTTCACCCTGTGCTAGTGTAAGTTTGCTGTTGATCAGCGAATCTCTCAAAGGCACATAAGTGGCGCTTGCTATATAATTATTGGCTGCCTGACCAAAAATATTTCCTACAAACAAGATTCCCTTGCCCGGATTCGTAAATGTATATCGCGCACTCAGGATATGATTATACTGTGGCCTCAATCCTGGATTACCTGCAGTAATGTAAGGACGGTTCGTAATGTCGTACACATCCTGTAACTGTGTTACAGAAGGTTGGTTAATGGAAGCGCGGTAAAACAAACGAACATTGCTGCGGGTAGAAAGCTTGAACCTGGCGAGGGCATTGGGAAGAATGTTATCAAAAGCCTTGTTGACTGCAAACACAGTCGGAAATTCCCGGTCGCTGGTCAAAACAGAATGCTGATAGTTTGCACCAATAGAAAACTGGTTGTCGCGGTTGCCGTAACGGTAGGCAATACCGGCATTTTGAGCAGTGTAGGTGTTCGTGAATTTATTGGAAAGGCTAGTGTCAAATAGTGAATATTTACCTTCTGAATTGCTGTAGGCATATGCTTCCTGGTCGGCTTTGTTTTTCGAATAAGTGGGATTATAATTCAGCTGGAGCTGTGAATGTAGTCCTAACGGCTCTGTATATGCGAAATTGGCTGACACCTGGTATCCGCTGCTCGTTTGGTCTGTAAGGCGCCTGGAAAGATTATTTGTAGATGCGCCTGTTGAATCAAAATAGCTTTGCGAAACATCGGTGTATACCGTACCATTCCTTTCATTGTAAGATGTATTCAGGTTCACAGAAAACGTCCTTCCTTTTTTTGCAAAAGCATGACGGAACAGGATCGTATTATTAAGATTGTTTCCTGAAGTATTTGAATTGGTTTTGTTGTTGACGTTGCTCACCTTTTGCCCACTATTGAAAAATGTGGAAGTTGTTACCGAGCGGTCTGTCTCATTCTTTTGAAAAGCCAGGCTAGGCGTTACGATCAGCTGGTTTGACGAATCGATGCGGTATTCAAGACGCAGACTGAAACGATGGTTGTTATTCTTACTGCTGGCAATTGTACTGTCGTTACGATTGGGGAGTTCATCGGCCAGATAATGGATGCTGGAAAACTGGTTTGTATTGTTGTTTGTGTTGTTGAAAAAATAACTGCTGCTCACTGTCACCTTCGGACCCCAGAGGTCAGAATAATTGATGCCAAAGGAATTGGTTTTGTTGATCCCTGTTTGTTGACCGACCAGGAAATTTTGATTGTTGCCAAATCCGCCACCACCATTGTTTCCTCCTCCGCCTCTCTGGCCACCACCACCTCTCTGTCCACTGCCACCTCCGCCGCGTTGGCCGCCACCACCACCGCCGCCTCGTTGTCCGTTACTGGTAACGCCCAGGAGATCCTGTTGTGAAAAGTTTTGTTGGTTGATGTTGTTGGTGAGTCCTACCAAAGAGATCTTCCTGTTGTTGTTCAAAAACGTTGTATTGCCACCGGCATAATAGCGATTGTCCGTGCCGATCCCTGCAAACACACGTCCAAACTGTCCGTTTCGCATATTCGCCTTGGTAATAATGTTGATGGATTTAGTGGTATTGCCATCATCGAACCCGGTGAATTGCGCCTGGTCGCTTAGTCGGTCGAACACCTGGATCTTGTCAATGATTTCGGCAGGAAGATTTCGAAGAGCAGCGGTTGCATCGTCTCCAAAAAGTTCACGGCCATCAATGGTCACTTTCTGCACGTTCTCGCCCTGTGCTTTCACCTGTCCGTTTTCGATAGTAATGCCAGGCATTTTTTTGACGAGGTCTTCACCGGTGGCATCCGGATTCACTTTGTACTGACTGGCATTGATCTGGATCGTATCTGCTTTCTGGGTTACTGGAGAAATCGCTGTACGGATGACAACGGTTTCCAGTTCAGAAGAACTGCTGGTGACGGCTGCTATGTCGATATTGATATCAGTGGAGTCAACACGAATTTTACGGGAAACAGGGTTGTAACCTACAAACGATATAGATAGTAAAAAACTGTCTTTTGAAACATTAAAGAATCTGAAGGCGCCCGTAGAATCGCTGATCGTTTTTTGGGTGGCTGCATTGGAGAGGCTTTTCAATTGTACTGTAGCGCCGGAGAGGGGAGTTTTTGCTTGCTGATCTTTCACCGTTCCTGCAATACTAAAGCTCTGTGCTTTTAATCCATGTGCGATAAAAATAACAAGGCATAGGGTGATTAGTCTTTTGGCCATAGCTGAATTTTATTCTGGTCTTAAAGGAGAAAACTACTAAAAACCGTGCCCTATCCAAGAGGTCTCAGGTTAATTAATGCTAATAAATCGGTTATATTGCAGCCCCAAAATCGCGTTTATGGATTATAACAGAATAGTTGCCGTAACAGGCATGCCCGGGTTATACGAAGTGGTGAGCAGCAAGACTGACGGTGCCATAGTGCGTTCGCTGGAAGATAAAAGCACCAGGTTTGTTTCATCGCGGGTCCACAATCTTTCCCATCTCGAAAGCATTGAAGTGTACACCGTGAGGGAGAATGTCACGCTCTCTGATGTGTTCTCGGCAATGAAGCAGAGTGGCGGAGCTTTGCCTGATACAAAAGACAATAAAGTACTAAAAGCTTATTTCGAAAAAGTTTTTCCCGATCTTGATTTCGAACGCGTATATACCAGCGACATGAAAAAAATGGTGAAATGGTATGAAGTGCTGAATGAAAATGAGATTGACTTCACCGCCAAACCGGAGGAAGAAGCCGAAGAGGTTGCCGTTGGCGCAGAAGAGCAGGAAGAAAAATCAGAAAAGCCAAGAGCAAAAGCTCCGGCGAAAAAAACAGCATCCAAAAAAGCTGCACCGAAAAAAACATCCAATACTAAAACCACGGCCAGGGCTGCTACAGGAGCCAAGAGAACAGGAAGGAAGAAAACGGGAGAATAGTTAAGGTATTAAGGGATTGAGGTATTAAGGTATTGCGTTGGAATTGGGAATTGGGAATTAGGAATTGGGTTGAGAGCAGGTTTCTATGAAATCATCAGTTTTGCTCATCCAATTAATCAATCCCCGCCCGAACGTACCGTTCGGTACGGGCAGGCGTGAAATCCATATTAGATCCGTGAAATCCGTGATATGAACAAAAAAACATTCGGCGCTCTTCTGCCGACCAACGTCTGAGGACTGAAGACTTTAAATATCATCTATGAAAGAATTCGAACTCGAATACACAGCGCACATCAGCAGCATACCCAGGAATTATTTGCCAAAAGATTTTAAAATAACCAATTGGGAAGGTCTTGAACCTTATTTTAAAGAATTGCTTGAGCGACCATTGAATTCGCAGGAAGAACTGGAGCAATGGCTCAGGGATGTGAGCGAACTCGAAGCGGTGATTGGTGAAGATGCGGCATGGCGACAGATCCGCATGACCTGCGATACAGAGAATAAGCAACTGGAAGAGGCCTTTACATTTTTTGTAATGGAAATTCAGCCTAAGATCCAGCCCTACGCAGACAAACTCAATCGCAAGCTCATTGAAAATAAATTTACTTCCCGGCTTACTGGTGAAGCTTACAAGGTTTATCTGCGCAACGTAAAAAAGAATATTGAATTATTTCGCGAACAAAATATTCCTCTTCTTGCCGACATCTCCGTACTGGCACAACAATACGGCGTGATCTCAGGGAAAATGAGTGTTGAAGTAGAAGGAAGAGAGTACACGCTTCAACAGGCATCAAAGTTTTTGGAAAATCCTGACCGCAATCTCAGGGAAAATGTGTACAGGAAGATCCAGGAACGCAGATTGAAAGAGAAGGATCAGCTCAATGAACTTTTCAGCAAATTGATCCAGAAGCGCGACCAGGTTGCACGCAATGCAGGCTTCGAAAACTACCGTGATTATAAATTCGCTGACCTCGGAAGATTTGATTATACCAAAGAAGATTGTTTTCAATTTCATGAAGCAGTAAAGACCGGAGTGCTTCCATTGGTTGATTTTATCTATGACCGGAAAAGACAAAAACTTGGATTGCCTTCACTTCGGCCCTGGGATGCAGAGGCAGAGCCCGAAGGTGTAAAGCCACTTAATCCTTTTTCAACGGGAGAAGAACTGGTGAATAAAACCATCGAGTGCTTCAACCGCATGAATCCTTTTTTTGGTGATTGCCTCGTTCGCATGAAAGAAATGGGAAGACTGGACCTTGATAGCAGGAAAGGAAAAGCGCCCGGCGGATACAACTGTCCCCTTCCTGAAACAGGAGCGCCCTTCATCTTCATGAATGCTGCCGGACAAATGGGCGATGTAACTACTATGGTGCATGAAGGTGGCCATGCCATTCATTCTTTTCTGGCGCACAACCTTCCCCTTACCGCTTTTAAGGAATATCCCATGGAGATCGCAGAAGTGGCAAGCATGACCATGGAGTTATTCAGCATGGACTATTGGGATGTATTCTTTGAAAATAAAGAAGATCTCAGACGGGCAAAAGAACACCAGCTGGAACGCGTGCTCACCATCTTTCCCTGGATCGCTACCATCGATAAATTCCAACACTGGTTGTACGAACACCCAAATCACAGCCTGGAGGAAAGAGCAGAGAACTGGAGACGCATCGTCAATGACTTTACCTCTATTGCCCTGGATGTTTCAGGACTGGAAGAATACCGCAAATTTTCCTGGCAACGACAATTGCATCTCTTTGAAGTTCCATTTTATTATATCGAATATGGTATCGCGCAACTAGGGGCCATTGGCTTGTGGAAACAATTCAAGGAAAACAAAAACCAGGCGATTGAACATTATATCCAGGCACTTCGTCTGGGCGGAACAAAAACTTTACCCGAGCTCTATGCAGCAGCTGGACTTAAATTCAGCTTTGCTCCCGATTATATCAGTGAGCTCATGATTTTTGTGCAGAAGGAACTCGAAAAAGTTACCAGGGCCGGCGCGAAGGTATAGAGGGAGCAAAGTGTTTCACGCAAAGACGCAAAGTTGCCAAGGCGCAAGGGGTTTCACGCGAAGACACAAAGTTGCAAAGGCGCAAAGATTTTTTTGAGTTGAATAATTTTTGTGGAGTTGTTTTGGTTTTTGAACTTAGTTTCATTAATAATTGTACTGCCAAATATTTCTCTCCGAGTTTGAGATCAATTTCAACTCAGAAAAGAACCTAACCTTCAAACAAAAAATAATCTTTGCGCCTTGGCAGCTTTGCGTCTTTGCGTGAAACCCCTTGCGATCCCTCTATTCACAGTCTTTGCATATTCCGTTGATCACCACCTGCACGGTGTCGGCTATATATCCGCGGGGAAGAGGAATGCTGGGTGAGACGATGTCGTCGAGGCAAATGGTTTTGTGGCAGTTGGTGCAAACAAAATGCACATGATCGTCGTGATGGTGACCTTCGGTGCAATCCTTGCACAAGGCGTAACGGACCGAATTGTCGGGGGTAGGAATAGTATGTATGATGCCCTTCTCAACAAATGTTTGAAGTGTGCGATAAACAGTTACGCGGTCAAATTTTTCTCCTGCTTTTTTTTCAATGTCTCCGTGTGCAAGTGCATCAGATGCGCTCAGAAAAAGCGAAAGTATTTTTTTACGGCTGTCTGTAACACTCAGGTGCTTGCGTCTAAGAATATCATTCATTCTGTTACTAGTCCATTCCATGACCTATTCTTTCAAAAGCTTTTTTATTTCCATCTGCATTTGGCTCATCTCAGATGGTTTGATGCCGTCATAGATCTTCACCACCTCTCCCTTCCTGTTCACTAAAGCTATGAATTGTGTATGTAAAAAATCATCATCGATATTCTGCACATAATTTTTCGGATCATCAATCTGGTAACTGTGGCGGGCCATGCTATAGAGACTGTCCTTTCTTCCGGTCAGAAAGATCCATTTCCGTGTATCCACATTCATGGAGTCCGCATAGTGTTTCAGCCTGGAAGCAGAATCCCTGCCGGGATCGGAAGTATGTGAGAGAATAAGGAAATCAGGTTCATTCCTGAATGCATCATAAACAGGTCTAAGGTTGTTATTCATTCGCGGACAAACCGCCCTGCAACTGGTGAAAAAATAATTCACCGCCAGCACTTTTCCTTTTATGTCCTTGTCAGTGAACACCCTGCCGTCCTGGTTGATGAATGAAAAAGGTTGAACAATGCCAATGGGTGCGAATTTTGGTTTGGTAAATCCAGGTACAATAGAGGCCAGCGTAACAAAGAAGCCCAGAACCAGCACACTGAAAAAAACAACATAAAAAATCCTTTTCCTGGACATGATTTGAATTGTCGCACAAAGTTAACCTTGTTGATTATCCTACATACAGTCTTTCCGGTTTTTAACAACCATTCCAAAGCATTCCCGCCATCTATTTCCCCTCCCTATTCCTTTCTCTTCTACCAACTACTCTCATCCCTCATCCTATCTCTTTCTCTTTCCCTTTCTGTCCTTTGTCCGCCATCATCTCTTACCTTAGGCTTATGAAATCATTCCTGCTTTTGCTTCTGCTGATAAGCCAATTCTGTTTTGCGCAGTCCAGTTCAAACAAAGACGAACAACACATACGCGCAGCTCTCGATGTGCAAACCACTTCCTGGAACGGTGGCGATATCGAAGGATTTATGCAAACTTACTGGAAGAGTGATTCGTTGCTCTTCATTGGCAAATCGGGCATTCGTCTTGGCTGGAAGGAAACCCTGAACAATTATAAAAAGTCTTATCCTGATTCTGCGGCCATGGGAAAACTTTCCTTTGATATTCTGCAGGTAAGAAGACTTTCTCCGGAATATTATTTTGTTGTGGGAAAATGGACGCTCACGCGAACCGTTGGGAACCTGAGTGGATATTATGATTTAATTTTTCGAAAGATCGCGGGAAAGTGGTTGATTATTTCCGATCATAGTTCGTAAAGGAAGCTGGTAGTTGATACCTGTCCGGCAAGTGAGGGAGTTGGTAGTTGGTGGTTGGTAATTGGTAAAAGAGAGAGATAAGCGATGCAAGAGGACAGAAGACAGATGACAGGAAGGAGATTGTGATCTATCAATAACTATAAACAGGTTTTTCTCCTGCGAAAGCCTCTCCGCTCTCCTTACTCCGCCGTGAAAACCATTTCTTTTTTTAAATGCAGTATTGGTTAAAATTTTACTCTCGCAAAAGCCAACAGCCAACAGCCATCAGCTTTTAGCTTCCACCATCAGCCTTCCTTCTTATTCCATGTTTTATAAAAATACCGGATCAGGGCCAGCAGACTCAATAGAAATAAAAGATAAAAGACAAAATTATACCATCGCCATCCGTTCTTTGTGATGCCGAGTTCAAAAAATAATCCCGTCGTGGCCATAGTCAGCATCCAGAACAGCGCCACTGAAAATGTATTGAGGATCTTTCGGAAATATTTTTTTATCTCCGGATCCATCCCGGTGTTGTATTCGTCCATGACAATGGTGAATAGTGAATGGTGAATAGTGAATAGTCAATGGTCAATGGTGAATTTTCAGAAATCAGAAATCGTAAAACGAAATAAGACTGAACCTGTCAACGACCACTATTCACCATTCACCATTCAAGGTACTAATAATGCCCTGAAGGAAAGGGAATCTCCATTGAACACGTTGAAATCCACACGGGAGAGAATGCCGTTCACATGTCCCGATTCACTGTGTTGCCAGAAGGTCCAGTCGCGGGTGATTCGAGGCTGGTGTGGCTGAAGATAGTGCGCTACCCAGAGCGGATAATCATCGAATGCATCTTTAAGATAGTGTTCGTAAAAATCAAGATTGGTATAAATAATCGGCTTCACACCATAATATCTTTCCACAACATCCAGCCAGGCCTTGACTTCTTTTTTGATCTGTGCAAGTGAAGCACCGAAAGTTTGCTCCACATCCAGCACGGGAGGAAGATCACCGGTTTGCAGGTCCACATGACTCATAAAATTCTGCGCTTGTGTTCTTCCGTCTTTGGTTACAATAAAAAAATGATAAGCACCTCGGATGATTCCTGCTTCTTTTGCTTTTTTCCAGTTGCGTTTAAAAAAAGGATCGGTATTTCCATTGCCTTCCGTGGCTTTGATGAAAGCAAATCCAAGCCTAATGCCACGCACCTGCATATCTTTTACTGCTTCCCATGAAATGCTTTGTTGGTACTTCGAAACATCAATGCCGTGGATCTCGTATTCGGCAGGAATTGGAATGCCAAATTCGGGATAACGAACCATGTCCATCTGCCTGCTTTGCCACCACAGATATCCCAGATAAAAAATAAAACAACCTGCAGTGAGGATACTGACCAGGATGAATACGTACAAAAAATTTTTTCTCCTGTTGTTCTTTATTGCCACGCTGCAATGATAAGAAGAAGCTGCTAGCTGAGAGCTGTTAGCTGCTGGCTTTTCTTAGTAGCAGCCTTCGGCGAGAACAATGTTTTTGTAGGTGCATTGGCCGTGAAAACTTTAGGATCGAGGGGATTGCTTCGCTTCGCTCGCAATGACGCCTAAACTTGAATGGCTACTACAGGTTTCGATGTGTCTTATCCAATTGTTGTGAACAGAGCCTATACCTTTTAAAGCAGGAATGCAAATAATAAATACCACAGTGTGTTTACATCAACTGACCGCACAAGCAAACCTTAGTAAGCACCGAACCGCCATACGTCATTGCGAGCGAAGCGAAGCAATCCCCTCGATCTATAGCCCGCCAGCGGCGATTGTAACTATGAAAACATTGTTCCCGCCGAAGGCTGCCAACCAAGAAAAGCCAGCAGCTAACAGCTCTCAGCCAGCAGCTCTCAGCCAGCAGCTCGCAGCTCGCAGCTTTTCTCTTAACTTGCAACAATGCCGCGGTGGAACTGGAACGACAGCAAAAATTTATTTGGAAAGCTTACCTGGCCAAGGTTTGCCAATGCAGTGAAAGTACTGGCCAGCTATTATATCAGTAAGTGGACGAAAAGATCTATTCAATGGGGAATGCCTGTATCCATTTCTTTTGAACCCACCACCTCCTGTAACCTGCGCTGCCCCGAATGTCCCAGCGGATTGCGCGCCTTTACCCGGCCAACCGGCATGCTGGAAAAAGATTTTTTCAAAGAAACCATCGATCAATTACAGAAGCAGCTGATGTACCTTGTTTTTTATTTTCAGGGAGAGCCTTATCTCAATCCTGATTTCCTGAAAATGGTCAGCTATGCTTCTTCAAAAGGTATTTACACCGCAACTTCCACCAATGCCCACTACCTCAATGACGCGAACGCCCGCCACACAGTAGAGAGCGGCCTGGACCGGCTGATCATCTCTATTGATGGCAGCACACAGGAAACATACCGTCAGTATAGGGTAGGCGGACAGTTGAACAAAGTACTGGAAGGCGCTGCCAATATAGTGAGATGGAAAAAACAATTGAAAAGCACAACACCATTTATTATTTTTCAATACCTGGTTGTTCGTCACAACGAGCACCAGATAGGAGAGATCAGGCAATTGGCCAAAAAAATAGGAGTAGACCAGCTCAGACTAAAAACGGCGCAGGTATATGACTATGAAAATGATCCCAACCAGTTGATCCCGCAGAATAAAAAATACAGCCGCTATAAAAAAAATAGCCAGGGAAAGATGGTCTATAAAGGAACGCGGGCCAATCATTGCTGGCGACTGTGGCATGATCCGGTGATTACCTGGGATGGAACCGTGGTTCCCTGTTGCTTCGACAAAGACGCACAACATAAATTGGGCAGCCTAAGAGAACAGTCCTTCAAAGAACTCTGGAAGAACCGCGACTATCAAAATTTCAGAGCACAGGTTTTACAAAGCCGCGCAAATATTGACATTTGCGCCAACTGCTCGGAAGGAGTGAAGGTGTGGAGTTAGTGAATGGTGAATAATGAATAGTGAATAGTGAATGCATGCCTGCCGTCCGCGTGTCGCCGAAGTTTTAGCGGAGGCACTAGCTTCAGCGAAGGCGGGGTGAATGAGGGGCGCGTAAATTTAGATCTTATAGTCGATAGCATTTGAAAGAGAAATTTAAGTCGGTAGATGGTTGAAGGTTGACTGCTCCTTCCTTAAGCGACCATTTAAAATAAATGAACCACATTGGGAATAGAAAAAGAAATACAACAGTCCAACTTTGAGAACGTACAGCAGAAGGCGATGATCAACCTGCTGTTCACTTATGGATGGATCATTGAAAAGATCAAGAATTTTCTTTCCTGCGAGAATATAACACACCAGCAATTCAACATCCTGCGCATTTTGCGTGGAAGTCATCCCATACCACTTTCTACCCTGCAGATCAGGGAGAGGATGCTGGACAAAATGAGCGATACCAGCCGCATTGTGGATCGCCTTGTTGTAAAAGGTCTCGTCAAAAAATCCATTTGTCCGCAAGACAAACGACTTGTAGACGTGGTCATCACCGAAAAAGGGCAGAAGCTTCTTAAAAAAATTGACAGTGAAGCAGATCATATTTCAGAGATCATGGGTGGTCTCACTCCAGAAGAAGCAGAACAACTTTCACAGCTGCTCGATAAATTAAGAGACGTCAACCGCCCAGGGATCACCAGATAATCATTGATTTTTTCTCATTCATCATCACTCATCTCCTATCCTCTCATCTCACATCTCAGATCTTCCCTCTACACCAACTTCTCTAAATAATAGTGAAATCTCTCATCGCATTTGAATTCAGGTACATGAATGATTAATTTAGAGCGCCGGAGCCACCGGTATCATTCCTCATTCATCAAGAACACTATGAAAAGATTGGTCTTTTCGGCAATGCTTATTGTCCTGTTTTTTTCCTCCCATGCTCAAGCCAAATATGAATTCCGTGGTGTGTGGATCGCTACGGTAGATAATATTGACTGGCCGAAAAGAGGACAATACAATGTAGACAGCCAGAAAACAGAATTTATCAGGCAGCTGGATATGCACCAGGCAAACGGAATGAATGCCGTGATCGTTCAGGTGCGTCCGGCCAGTGATGCATTCTTCCCGTCTCAATATGAGCCCTGGAGCCAATGGCTTACTGGCACACAGGGAAAACCGCCCACACCTTACTATGATCCGCTGGAATTCAGCATCAACGAAGCACACAAAAGAGGATTTGAGTATCATGCCTGGTGTAATCCCTATCGCGCCAACTTCAGCATCGGCAAAACTTCTATTGCACCCAATCATATCACACGCATCCATCCGGAGTGGTTCCTTCGTTACGGCAATACACTGTATTTTGATCCGGGAAATCCCGAAGCACAAAAATGGGTGGTGGAAGTGATCAGAGACATGGTGGCACGATATGATATTGATGCGGTGCACATGGACGATTATTTTTATCCTTATCGCATCGAAGGAAAAGAATTCCCGGATTCAGCATCGTACGCGAAATATGGAAATGGAATGAACAAGGAAGACTGGAGGAGAAGCAATGTGGATTCCATTATTTATAAACTATCTGTGGTCATCAAGGAAACCAAACCCTGGGTGAAATTCGGTATCTCGCCGTTTGGTGTGTGGCGCAATAAAACTCAGGACCCTGAAGGAAGCAACACACAGGCAGGACAAACCAACTACGATGATCTTTATGCCAACATCCTTCTTTGGTTAAAAATGAAATGGATCGACTATGTAGCCCCACAGATCTATTTTGAATTCTCACAACCGCATGCGCCTTACCAGGAACTGCTTAACTGGTGGAATGATCATACTTACGGACGACAGTGTTATATTGGGCTGGGCATCTACAAAGCAGGAAGCAATGCAGCCTGGAAAGACCAGAGCCAGCTGCCCCGGCAGATTGATTCGCTTCGCCAAAAAGAAAATATTCAGGGCGCCATTTATTTCAGCAGCACCAGCTTCGACAGAAACCCCAATGGCTGGAGCGATTCTATTCGAAACAATTATTACCATGAGCCGGCACTGATTCCACCAATGGACTGGCTGCCGAAGCGACCGGAGAATTAGATGTGAGATGTGGGAGGTGGGATGTGAGGAGGAATTAGATGTGAGATGTGAGATGGGGGATGTGAGGAGGAATTAGATGTGAGATGTGAGAGGTGGGATGTGAGGAGGACGCAACGGAGCAGAGAGAATTTTTATTTTTAAATTCATCAGCTTTTGCTGGCTTATAAGATTCTTCCTTTTCTAAGAATTGAAAGTTATCCAAATTTTCTGTGCATAAAATCTAACAGAACACATCCTGACATAAGAATAAAAAATCTCAGCGGCTTTGCATCCTCCTCACATCCCACATCTCACCTCTCACATCTAATTTCTCTTCCCTTCCATCTTGTCAACATATTCCTTGGAACCCAGACGGACGAACAAGGGAAGGCTAATAGCTTTTTGAACCTGGATTTCCTTTTTGCAGAAGAATCCAAGGTGTTGACTGTAGAAATTTTGCGGCAATAGCTTTAATGAAAAATTTTTCTCAACCGTATCGGTCACAGGCTTCAAATGCAGCTGTGATGCGGCTTTCAAAGAATTTAACAGCATTGCGATCAATAAAAGAAGGAGCATCCGGCCCATGGATTGGGATTTGCAGTAAATTTACGGCTTGATTTTTGTGAACCCGGCAAAATTTTTCTGCCTTCCCTTAACCAAACCGTCTTTTCAGACGGAGGAGCGCAGCTTAAGGTTTGCCACAGACGAAACCGATAATGAGTTTAAGCCAAAGTTTACAACAGAAATTATTACAAAAACTTTCTCCCCAGCAGATTCAGCTGATGAAGTTGTTGCAGGTTCCTACTGCGAACCTCGAAGAACGCATCAAGGAAGAACTGGAAGAAAACCCTGCCCTGGAAGTAACCGACGACAGCCATGACGACTACGAGGAAAACAAGGATGAATTCAGCGAATCAGCCACCGAAGAATATGAAGAGAATGAGCTGAGTAGCGAAGACCAGTATGAGAATATCGATATTTCGGATTATGTGCAGGATGGTGACGACGAAATTGCCGACTACAAACTTCGCGATGATAATTACGGCGAGCAGGAAGAAAAGACCACCATGCCCTATAAGGTCGAAACAAGTTTCTACGAAGTACTGGAAGCCCAGTTGGGCATGCTCAAACTTGATGATCGCGAATATCGCATAGCCGAACAAATCATTGGAAGCATTGACGAAGATGGATACCTGCGCAGGGAAACCAGCGCCATCGTCGATGACCTTGCATTCAGACAAAATATAGAAAGCAACGAAGAAGAAATTGAAGGCATCATCAAAAGGATCCAGGCCTTTGACCCACCGGGCGTGGCGGCACGCAATCTTCAGGAATGCCTGTTGCTGCAACTGCACCGCCATAGAGAAGAAGGCAAGGAAGTGGAATTGGCTTACCAGGCATTGACCCGCTATTTTGGTGAATTCACCAAGAAGCATTATGAAAAAATTCAGCGTGGACTCAACCTCAGTGACGAAGACCTCAAGGAAGTGATGCACCAGATCACTAAGCTCAATCCCAAGCCCGGAGGCAATGTAGGAGAAGTGAACAAGGCAGAGAGTTATGTGGTGCCTGATTTTTTTATCACCAATACCGGCGGAAAACTGGAGCTCACACTGAATTCAAAAAACGCACCCGAACTCCGTATCAGCGAAGGATATCGCGACATGCTGAAGGAATATGACCGCGGATCCAAAAAAGACCGCCGTCAGAAAGAAGCAGTGCTTTTCATCAAACAAAAGATTGACGCCGCCAAATGGTTCATCGACGCCATCAAGCAAAGACAGCACACGCTCTTTAGCACCATGACTGCAATCATGAACCACCAACACGATTTCTTTCTCACTGGTGATGAAACGACGCTGAGGCCAATGATCCTGAAAGACATCGCCGAAAAAACAGGTCTCGATATTTCTACAGTGAGCAGGGTAGCCAACAGCAAATTTGTTCAAACAGAATTTGGTACCTACCGTCTAAAATTCTTTTTCAGTGAATCGCTTACTACAGACACAGGAGAAGAAGTTTCCACCCGCGAAGTAAAAAAGATCCTCAGTGATCTGATAGAAAACGAGAACAAGAAAAAACCGCTTAGCGACGAAAGGCTAACAGAACTTCTTCAGGAAAAAGGATACAATATTGCCAGAAGAACGGTAGCAAAGTACCGCGAGCAATTGAATATTCCAGTGGCAAGATTGAGAAAGGAATTGTGATTGAGAGAGAAAGCTGTTAGCTATTAGCTGTTAGCTGCCAGCACTGGATTGTAGCCTTCGACGGATACCTGTATATGATGACTGATTTTTCCCTCTGCGGCCCTCTGCGTATCCTCCGCGTTCTTCGCGTTTAATCTCTTCTCCCTTCTCACATCTCACATCCCCCATCTCACATCCTCCTCCTATATTTGCTTATGGTTTCAGCAGGGGCAAGTAAATGGGAGCAAACTGACCAGCCTCCGGCGGTGCGTATAGGAGCAAGAATTATTTCCTATCTCTTTCATCCTCTTTTTTTACCCCTGTACCTTGCCTGGTTCATGATTTATGAAGCAAGACTTTTTCCCGAACGGACATCCTGGGAAAAAACGATTGTGCTGATCCAGTTCTTTGTGTACTATACTTTTCTTCCACTGATTACAACACTGTTGTCGAAGGGGCTTGGTTTTATTCAGTCTATTCATCTGCGTACACAAAAGGACCGCATCCTTCCTTATGTTGTTTGCGAAATTTTTTATTTCTGGGCCTGGTATGTGTTCCGCAATCTTCATTTTCCAAAACCCATCGTGCTGTTCGGACTTTCGGTATTTCTCGCCTGTAGTCTCGGACTTCTGATCAATGCCTACATCAAAGTAAGTATGCATGCTATTTCTGTAGGTGTTCTCTCGGCGCTTTTGCTGATCACGGGAAACATGTCATCGATCAATTACGGACCTTATATTTCCATTGCTTTGCTCATCTCCGGACTCACAGGAACTGCAAGGCTCATTGATTCCAACCACAGCACCACCGAAGTGTACACAGGATTTTTCGCCGGCGTGATTGTAACAGTTGTTGCTTATTTTTTTGTGTGAAGAGTTTCACGCAAGTGTCGCTACGCGACTGAGAATGGAGAAAGAGAGCGAAGAGCGATCATTCGAAGTTTTCTTAAAGTTTTATTTTGCTTTAAGGCTAAAGAGAATTTTTAACCGCAAAGAATACAGGGAACGCAAGGCCTATTCGCTTCGTGGAAATGGATCAACTCCTTTGCGGCACTCTGCGAATTCTCTGCGTTCCTTGCGGTTAAAATCTCTTCTCAGTTAAGCTTTCACCCCAATAACTGCTCCTAATAAACTTACCTTAGTCAATTCAAACCATTCCCATGGGATTTATCATGAAGGTTCTGGTAACTGCCATCGCAGTTTACCTCGCGGCTTATTTGCTCCCCGGTGTCACCATCAACGATATGAAAACAACTATCATCGTTGCCCTGGTGCTGGCCCTGCTCAATACCTTTATCAGACCCATTCTTATTATTCTCACCATTCCGGTGACCATAATTACGCTCGGACTATTTTTGCTGATCATCAATGCCCTGATGGTCAAATGGGCTTCGGAACTGGTGGAAGGTTTTCGTGTAGACGGATGGCTTTCCGCACTTCTGGTTAGCCTGATTGTTTCTCTGGTCAGTTACGTGCTGGGCAGAGTGGTGAGGGACAGGGCCTAATCAAAATTGAATATGGAGTTTAATCGAAGAGACCTGAGTGATGAACAACTGGTCCACATCTATAAAAACCTGCTGTGGCCAAGACTGATAGAAGAAAAAATGCTGGTTCTCCTCCGCCAGGGAAGAATCTCAAAATGGTTTAGCGGTATCGGACAGGAAGCCATTGCTGTCGGTGCTACGATGGCTTTGGATGAAGATGAGTGGATCATGCCACTTCACCGTAACCTGGGTGTATTTACTACCCGGCGAATGCCGCTCCACAAGTTGTTCAAACAATGGCAGGGAGCACAGGAGGGATACAGCCAGGGCAGAGAGAGAAGTTTTCATTTCGGAAGCAGGGAACATCATATCTGC
Organism: Flavisolibacter sp.; assembly: GCA_045805145.1. Lineage (GTDB taxonomy): Bacteria > Bacteroidota > Bacteroidia > Chitinophagales > Chitinophagaceae > Flavisolibacter. The sequence goes on from JBJMLU010000005.1 coordinate 41,161, forward strand.
GGAATGATCTCTCACCTCGGTCCTCAGCTGGCTGTTGCAGATGGCGCAGCACTCGCATACAAACTCAAAAAAGAAAATAAGATTTCTCTTGCATTTACCGGTGAAGGTGGAACCAGTGAAGGTGATTTTCATGAAGCCCTCAACCTTGCTTCCGTGTGGGACCTTCCTGTGATTTTCCTGATCGAGAACAATGGTTACGGACTCAGTACACCCGCGAATGAGCAGTACCGCTGCGCCCAACTGGCCGACCGGGCAAAAGGATATGGAATGGAGAGTGTGGTAATTGATGGAAACAATGTTCTTGCCGTGTATGATACCATTAACGGCGTGAGAGAATATTGTATCCGGGAACAAAAGCCTTACCTCGTTGAATGTATAACCTTTCGTATGAGAGGACATGAAGAAGCAAGCGGTACTAAATATGTTCCGAAAGAATTGTTTGATGCCTGGTCCGCAAAAGATCCGGTGAAAAATTATGAAGCTTTCCTCATCGGGCATGGTGTGCTGAAGCAATCAGATATTGATGCGACACACGAAGAACAGAAGCAAAAGATTGAAGAAGAACTCAGGAAAGGTTTCGAAGTAAAGAGGACCATATTGAATGCATCCAGGGAATTGCAGGACGTATATGCGCCGGTTCCACCATCAGTCGTAAAAAAAATAAATCAGATACCACATAGTTCAAGAGAGCTTCGTTTCATAGACGCTATCAAGGAGGGACTTCATCAGAGTATGAACAAACATCCCAAACTGATTTTGATGGGACAGGACATTGCGGAATATGGAGGAGCGTTCAAGATCACGGAAGGATTTGTAGCGGAATTTGGAAAAGAAAGGGTGCGTAACACGCCCTTGTGTGAAAGTGCTATTGTAGGAGCCGCACTGGGATTGAGTCTTGAAGGATTCAAGAGCATGATGGAAATGCAATTCGCAGATTTTGTAACAGTGGGCTTTAACCAGATCATCAATAACCTTGCAAAGATCCATTACCGCTGGGGACAAAATGCCGATGTAGTGATTCGCATGCCTACTGGTGGAGGCGTGGGTGCAGGTCCTTTTCACAGTCAGAGCAATGAAGCCTGGTTCGTTCATACGCCCGGACTCAAAGTTCTTTATCCATCCACACCAGCGGATGCCAAAGGCTTATTGATTGCCGCATTCAATGATTCCAATCCAATCATGTTCTTTGAGCATAAAGTATTATACAGAAGTGTTGCCGGACCTGTTCCTGAAGAATATTACGAAGTGGAGATCGGAAAGGCCAGGCAGGTGCAGCAGGGACAAGATCTTTCCATCATCACTTATGGAAGCTGCGTGCGATTGGCCGAAGACTATGCTGCAGCGCATACAGATATTTCATTTGATATACTTGATCTCAGAACGCTTCTTCCTCTGGACTATGAAGCCGTTAAAGAATCAGTAAAGCGAACAGGAAAGGTTTTGGTTTTACATGAAGACACACTCACAGGTGGCATTGGCGGAGAAGTTGCCTCGTGGATAGCGGAGCATTGTTTTTCTCTGCTGGATGGTCCTGTGGTTCGTTGTGCTTCACTGGATACACCTGTTCCCTTCAACCTGGACCTGGAAAAAAATTTTATGGCCGAATCAAGGTTACATGAAGCCATTCAAAAGCTTTTGACATTTTAGATCTCACGACAAGCTTTGAATGACAAACGATTTAAATGGAAGACCGCCTGGAACGCCAGGGTACGCAAGTGAATTTTTTTATTTTCATTCTCTCTGAGACTGCTAGCCCTTGCACTCTTCTCGGTTTAAATCATTTTGATTACCCACAACAAGAACAAAATAAAAGCTGGGTTCTGAAAAATCGTTGACTGCTCCCTCCTCCCATCTCACATCCCCCATCTCCCACAGCCATCCATATTTTCGTTTGGACATCAACGGTAGACCTTCTGTCGCTAAACAAATCTTACCTTCACCCTGCATAACCGCCCCCTGGATCAGCTTCCCCTCTGAGAGCTTCCTGATTTTATCATTTTTAAAAAATAAATTATGGAAGAGACAACCATTCAAAACGAATTACTGGCCACTTCACAAAAGAACATGCTGGCTTATTTCGACACGCTGGATTTAAAATATGTGGCAGAAGATGCTGTGTACCGCAATTTCAACACGGGCCAGGTCCACATTGGAAAAGCGGAGATCGGAGCCATGCTGCATTATACTTATCATGTCGCGTTTGATGCCCACTTAGAAAGAACCAATTCGATCATTACCGAAGACAAGGCGCTCCTGGAAGGCTACATCAAAGGAAAACACATCGGAGAATTCATGGGTATTGCCGCCACCAATAAAGATGTGCAGGTGCCGATCTCTGTTAGTTATACTCTTAGAAATGGATTGATCCAGGAAGCAAGAATTTATATGGCGGCCGACGTCCTGCGCAAACAGTTGGGTGTGCCTCTCTCCAGCAAAACCACCTTCCTGATCCGCGACATCTTTCAACTTAAGTTTGGTCATTTCAAAGAGGCAAAAGCATTATTGCAGGAAGCAAGACAAAAAGATATGCTTCCAGCCGATGCCTTGCAAACCCGTGTACTCACCGATTTTACAGGTGATGCCTATCGCCTCATTTTTGAAGAAGGCTTCGATCATCTCGGAGACTACGAGGCTTCATTGAACAGCAGCATGCATGAAGATGAATGGAAGCAATGGTATGAGCAGTTCAAACAACACGTGGAAAGCAGCCATCGGGAAATTTTGAAACAAATCTTTTAGGTGAATGGTGAATAGTGAATAGTGAATAGTGAATGGTGAATGGTGAATGGTGAATGGTGAATGAGAGAGATTTAACCGCAAAGAACGCAAAGAATACGCAGAGGGCCGCAAGGGGAAATAACTTGCGGCCCTTGCGTTTTAATAAATTCTTACTGAATATGTGCCACCTATAACGATTAATAATCCTCGTATTTGATTTTCGCGGGAAGAAAAAAACATCAATTATAAAAACTCTCTGCTATCTATTTCCAAAAAAGTTTCCGCCGCAGGCTGCAATCCTGTACTAGCAGCTAACAGCCATCAGCTAACAGCCCTCTTCTCACCGCTTCTCGTCAACCACCGGCAACTCCAGATAGGTATTGTAATAAATTCTTTGTTCTGCCTTGATAAAATCTGAAGGTTTTGCTTCAAAGATATTGGCGACAAATTTTTGTGGGTTGCGGTCGATGATCGGGAACCAGGTACTCTGAACCTGGATCATCAGCCGGTGGCCTTTTTTGAAAACGTGGTTGATGTCGTGAAGGTTGATGAGAAATTCCTCCGCCTTGTTGGGACTAAGAGGTTCGGGATGCGAAAAACTTTTGCGATAACGTCCACGAAAAACTTCCATGGCTACAGGCAATTGATAACCGCTCATGGAATAGTTTTGGTTATCAACCGCAGGATAAACGTCAATCAGCTTCACCACCCAGTCTGCATCCGTACCGGAACTGCTGGCAAAAAGATGAGCCATGATTTTTCCAGTTACAGTTAAATCGTCCGTCAGAGAATCTGAAGTGAAGCTGACTACATCGGGCCTTGAATAAACAAATCGCTGGTCTTCTACCTGCCAGCTGCGCCACCGGCTGCCGCGACCATACGTTGCTTCGATGGGCAGGGTGCGATAGGGGATAGGATTCGCCGGGTCGCTGATATATGAAGTATATCCAGACGAAGGTTTTATATCCAGCGCACAACGGTTTCCAGGAAGAGTATATAATTTTTTCAACCTCGCTTCCTTCGGAGGCCAGCTGCTGTAGGTCTTCCACTGGTTGCTGCCGGTTTGAAAACAGATGGCTTCCTGAAAATCAGAATTGCCCATACCTTTTAGCCAGTAGTCGAACCATTTTTTCTGCATCTCACGAAAATCTTCACCGGTGTTCCTGCCAAAACTTATTTTTCCCAGGCTATCGCCTTTGCTTCTGCCCCACTGTCCATGATTCCAGGGGCCCAGGATAATAAAGTTGCGATGGAAGCTGTCTTTCTTTTCCATGTGCTCGTACATCAGTTGCGGTCCATTGATATCTTCCTGATCGAAGTAACCACCTACATGAAGCATCGGTATTTGCGGATAGGAAACATAGCTAAGCGGCGAATTCTGTTTCCAGAAACTATCGTAGTCGGGATGCTGTACAAAATTGTTCCAGGTAGGTATTCGTCCATGAAAATATTTATCGTTGACATTTTTAAGTGATCCCAGTAAGCGATACCAGTCGAAGAGATCGTATTGTGGAAATGGAAAATCGGAATCGGTGGTCTTATCGAATTCTACTTCGTAACTATATTCCATTCCATAACTCAGTCGGAAAGCGCCGTTGTGGTGAAAATCATCACCCAAAAAAAGATCACCCATGCAAGCCTGTTCTGAAGCGGCTTTGAGTGCGGGATGCGGATCAATGGCGCCAACAAGCGCCAGCCATCCGGGATAGGAGATGCCCATGATGCCTGCTCGTCCATTATTGCCTGGAATATTTTTCACCAGCCAGTCAACCAGGTCATAAGTGTCAGTGCTTTCATCCACGGCTCCAGGGTGGGTGTTGTGAATTATAGGTTGATGTATCTGCATTTTGCCTTCGCTCCGGTATTTGCCGCGTATGTCCTGCAAAACAAAAATGTATCCTTCACGGGCGAGGATGGACATGGAAGGATTATACACGGGATTGAAATTTTCCGGAACGCTGGCTCCGTAGGGCGTTCGCTGGATGAGGAAGGGCATGGAAGCCCGTATATTTCTGGGAATAAGAATTACCGTATAGAGTTTGATCCCATCACGCATGGGTATCATCACCTCACGCTTGTCGTATTCTTTTACGGAATCTGCCTGACCCAGAGCGAAGTCAATGTAAAACAACAAGGAAATAAACAGGATGATTTTTTTCATGGAAACAAATATCGTGAATCGTGAATGGTGAATGGTCAATGGTGAATGGTGAATGGGAAAGTCGGGAATCAGCGGAAAAAACGGATCCTTAATGGGTAGTAATTCTTTTGTAATGCCTCACAAAAATTGTGAAACCTCCGTCAACACCACATAAACAAACTCATCTGCCGTCCCCGATCTTTATGATCTCTTCCTATTCACCATTCACCATTGACCATTCACCACTGGTCCTTTTCTTGCATAATAAAGGGTTCAGGCCCTGCCTGAGGACGATAAAACAAAACAGTTATGAATAGACGAAATCTTATTCCCGTGTTCCTGGTCCTGGCCGTTTTGGCCCTGGGCTATGCCGTGTACCGGTCAGCAGCCGTACGCACCATCGTTATGGAAAATGGCCATCAGTCGGTCTACAACGAGCCACAGCATGGACTTTTGCTGGGCCTTTGCCTCTTTGCAGGAATGTGCATCTTAGCTATTGCTGCACTTGTGTTCAACCGAGACGACTGGAGGAATGAGCCTTCGCAAAGTGTAACCAGCAGGAGAACCACGTCCACAACCGCCACGAATTACCCGCAATGAGGTGGTGAATGGTGAATGGTCAATGGTGAATGCGGAGAGAGGTGAATAGTGAATGATGAAAGGTGAGTGGGGAGTTTTTTTATGGGAGAAGTTAGATGGTTCGCAAATCGGAAAGGGCTTGCCGAAGGCGTGACCTAAGATAAGACGTTACTGTAAACGACGCAGCTTTTGGCAAACCTATCCTACGTGCGAAGCCTACCGTGGCTTTTGATAACCTTTTATAAATATCTCGAGGTCACTTATTGCGTCATCAGCATACCCCCACAAAGGCTTATTCTTGTCTAACCATACTTCTTCAACCACCTTAACCAAGTCTTGTGGAATTTTTCTCCAAATTCTTGCTATATGCCCAACGCAAATAATAGCAAGACTTTTTATCTGATCATTATCAGAAATAATAGTTTTATGAACCGAGTTTATAGAGAGATTATAATTTCCGCTGTTTAAGCAAATTGCTACAAGTGCCGAACAAACGACATCTGGATCTTCACTATCCAATTCCATCAATGCTTTAGGCGTGAATTCTGGATCTTCATATTTCATGTCATATCTAAATGCAGGTTGCAAAGGTTTCGCATAACGTATGGATTGACGGATTACCAAAGCCAAAAGCTGGGTTTAAAAAAATGTTTATCAGAACTTTTGCAAACACTAACGTTAAGTGCAGTGCGTGGGTCGACGATCGATGTCCGCCATCTTCCTGTGACCACCTCACTATAAATGATATTCCTTTTTTAATAAGGCCACTACGGCTCGAGCGTCTGCCCTTCGATTTTGAGCGAACTGGATCTGGTAAGTGTTTACATTTTTTATGAAATGAACACGACTGAACAGCTCATTGATGTGTGCCTTGTCATCGAAGAGGAGCTGAGGATTGTTGACTGGCCTGTTGATGGCCATTCCGTTTACCATTTGATCAAATACCCGCGCATCAAACATGGTCATGAGAATGGGATAGTATTGCAGTATCAGAGACTCTTCGCGTTCCTGCACATTATTCCAGAACCGTATCTGCTGGTCATATTTCATGATGCTTTCCCGGGCGGTAATGTTTCTGATCAGCCGGAGATTCCCCGCATTTTTTAGCTGGAGCAAAGTGCCATCGTTACTATACATCCTGTTGATGCGGGGCATCCAGCGCGCATAATAATATAACTGGTTTCCATATTGTTTGTATTGTGGAGAAGACAGGATCCAAAGCATGGAATCGATCATTACCTGTTTCTCGTATCTTTTGTTCAGGGTACTGTCCAACTCGTGGATGTCGTCGTTTAGATCAGTGATCATGGAATGGATGAACTGATTTTCTTTTTGAACTTCCACATAGTGCTCACGCAGGTTGTCTACAAAAAATCCAGCCACCACTGCGAGGAAGAGAATGAGAAAATCGAAGAGATAATGCCTGAAATGTTTGATGGCTTCGTGTTCTTTGCCGTGTATTTTATTTACAGACTCTGACTCCTGAAGAAAATGATATTCGGGACTTGTTTCGCGAGGCCGGGATGATTCAGGGCCAGGCCGTACCCGGGCGGACATATAATTGCCGGGAAATTTTTTTCCCGTAAACTTTATTCTTCTCGAAAATTTCTCCTTCATGGTGATGTTAAGAAGTCGTCAGTCCTTAGACGTTGCTAGTTCTCTCCCCCACATCTCACCTCCCACATCCCTCATCTCTCACTGTCACTCTCCTTTGTCTCCAACAAACCAGTGTTCTTTGTTCTTGAATAATACATTAAAGGTAGTGAGCGAGCCATAGATGCGGGTGATGTATTGTTGCAGGTTCAGTTTTTCTTCGTCGGATAATTTTTTGTGGGCATTGATCTGCTGTTCCAGCACACGAAGGCGGTCTCGCAGCATCACGATCTTGTGGAAGAAATCTTCAATAGGAATTTCTTTTGGCTTCAGCGATTTGTCGGCTGGCTGCAGCAGCAGCTTTCCCCCCTGCCAGCGATCTCCAAGTTGAACCAGTTCAGGCGATCCACTCCAGAGGCGAAGAATTTTCAAAAGCGATTTTTCCACTTCCGAATGCGTTTCGATTTCTTCAGTCACATGATCGGGAATAATTTCTTCAAGCTTGCTGTCATTCTTGTCAATCTCTTTTAGTCCATGATGGATAAACGTAATGAGGTAGGTGGCATAACGAACACCTGTGATCACGCCGGGTCCGAATTGTGTGTGCTGGAGGCGGGTACCAATACCGAGTTGAAGTTGGTCCATATAACCTTACAGGTTTTTAGATACTAATTCAATATAAGTAAGTAACAAATCATTTTTTCTCAAACACATAAGGTGTGAATTCCACGAAATCGGCCACGGTAACCGTTACTGATCGCGGCTTCCCATTTTCAATCACAAAAGGCCAGACCTTCACTCCATACAAAGGATCATTGAAGCTCGCAAGGAAACGGTTCCCTCCAAGCGGCTCCAACATGGCATACCTTCCTTTGTGGTGCTCAAACCGTGCAACGAGTTGTCCGTTTTCCAAAGCAATTAACATGTTGCCATAAACGGGATGAACATAGGTTCCGGTAAAACTTTGCAAAGGAAGTGCAGGCCTGGGATGAAGCGCAACCGAATCTTTTTTCGATTTCAACCAAATCTCATCTCTCTGGTTCGACTGCTGCTGCATCGTGAGATAGGTTTTGGTATAATTGCGGTAAGGAAGGCGCAGGTAAGCATCCATGATCTCCCACTTCAAAGCTTCATAAAAACTATTTGCATCCGTATTGGTCAGAACTACGATTCCCAGATTTTCTTCCGGGACAAGTGTAACACTCGTAACAAATCCGTTCACGCCTCCTGTATGCGATACAATTTTCCGGCCTTCATATTCCTGCAGAAACCAACCGAGTCCATAAAGTGCAAAATGACCTTTGTTGAACAGCACTCCACCATTTCCCAAAATGGACTGAGGCGTTCTTGTCTGATAGATGGCAGATGAAGGAATCACCTGCCGGTCATTGTATTTACCATTGTTCAACAGCGTTAGCAACCAGTGACTGAGGTTGTTCACTGAAGAAGAAATGGCGCCCGCAGCTGCCATGTTCTCCAGTCTTCCATAAGGTATCTTTTCTAATTCGCCTTTCACGAGCGTGTGTGCAGAAGACTTATTGTTGGCTGTTTCAATATCCCTGGATACAGAAAGGGAATGATTCATTCCAAGCGGAATAAAAATGCTGTCGCGAATAAATTCTGCCCAGCTTTTTCCGGTAACACTGCGGACTACTTCCCCTGCTGTCATGAAAGCTGCATTGGTATAGCCCCAGCGGCTTCGAAAACTATAAAGAGGTTTTACCTTTCCGAATTTTTGTCTCACTTCTTCAAGCGAAAGGTCTGAATCAAAATACATAAAATCGCCCTGGAAGGTTTCAAAGCCCAGACGATGGCAAAGCAGGTCGCGAACTGTGGCTTCTTTTGTTACCCAGGGATCGTAGAGTGTAAAATCCGGAAGCCATTTTTGAACCTTGTCATCCAATGAAAGTTTTTTCTCTGCATCAAGCATGGCAAGTGCCGTAGCGGTAAATGCCTTCGTGTTGGACCCGATCATGAACAGAGTATTTTCATCCACGCGATCATTGCTTCCTTGTTCCTTCACACCATATCCTTTCATCACCACCACCTTTCCATCTTTCACCACACAAACAGCCACACCCGGAATCTTCCAGTCAACCAGAGCTTTTTGAATATAGCTGTCCAGGCTATCCCTGACAAAGGATGGAAGTTCCTGTGCGTGAACAGTTACGACCATCAGAAAGAGAACTATGGAGACTATATTTTTTTTCATGTGCTTTCAATTTGTCTTTTCGTTTCTGCAGACAGGTCAGAACGTTTCTTCAGAGCATCCAGGTTCTTTCTGTATCTCCGTGTGAGTATTCGCATGATCAGCGGAATAAAAGGCGGTATCCACACCGCATATTTTTTTGTTACAAAAAGATATACTCCAGCACACAGGATAAAAATAATTGGGACTGCAATAGCTCGGAAGAAATAGTATTTCTTTTCCGTTTCACCCAGTCCTTCTACCAGTTCCAGTTTGGGATTACTGATATAACGCCAGAGAATAAGGTTCATTCCACCGAGAAAAACCACATTGGAGATGTAAATGATCACAGGAACTTTCAGATAGCGAAGCAGGTAAGTGCTATAAAAGCCGGTGCTGAAGGGCATGAGCACTACTGCGAGTAAAAACACCAGGTTCAACCAAAGTAATTTTGGCGTATAGTTCACCACATATCCAAACATCCGGTGGTGGACAGTCCAATAAAGGCCAATCACAAAAAAGCTGACCAGAAAGCCGATGAACTTTGGAACCATGTCATCCAAAATCACGGAAAGTTCCTGATCGGTGGCGGTATGGCGATTTAATTCAGGAACACGAATCTCCAATACCAGCAGGGTAATAGCGATGGCAAAGATGGCATCGCTGAACAGGATCATCCTTTCCAGCTGAAATTCTTTTTTTAGCTCGCTATGTAGTTGTTTGCTCATTATGGCAGTTCAGAGTTCGGAGTTCAAAGCTCAGAGTTCAAAGCTCAAAGTTCAAAATTCAAAGTCCAGAGTTCAAAGTTCAAAATTCAAAGTTCAGAGTTGAATGTTCATCTCCACCAACTTTCAACACTTAATGATGATTTCATAGTATGATGCAGGTACCAATTCCTAATTCCCAATTCCCAATTCCAATCCCAAACTATTCGCCCGAAATACCCGGATAAAATTGCCTCCCAGGATCTTTCTGATATCTTGTTTTGAATAACCTCTTTTTATCAGTGCTTTTGTAATGAGCGGAAAGCTGCGCACATCATCCAGGCCTCGGGGTGCCGATTCAATTCCGTCGAAATCGGATCCCAACCCAACATGATCCACGCCAATCAGTTTCACAATATAATCCAGGTGATCGAGCAGTTGAGAAAGAGAAGGGCGAAGCTCGTTTGCCTCGTCCTTATATTTTTTCGATATCCATTCTTCAATCTCGTAACCAGCCCATTTCAACTTCTTAAGCGAGTCCACTTCCATCTGATGATGCTCGAGAAAAGCCTGCTTTCTTTTTCCATAATTGCTGTCCACAAATCCTGAATAAAAATTCAGATCGATCACACCTCCATTCTGTCCAATGGCCCTGATTTGATCGTCTTTTAAATTGCGAGGCACCGGGCAAAGCGCATAGGCATTACTGTGGGAAGCAATAACCGGTTTGGAACTGGTATGAATTGCATCCCAGAAAGTTTGTTCACCTACGTGCGAAAGGTCTACAAGCATTCCCAGCTCATTCATCCTGCGCACCACCTGTTTCCCAAAATCAGTCAGTCCTTTGTGCCGCAACGAATCTTTTTTGAATGTTTCATCAACAGCAGACGTAGACCAGGCAGTTGAATTGTTCCAGGTAAGCGTCATGTAACGAACCCCTCTTTTAAAAAATGAATCAAGATAGGCGAGGCGATCTTCGATCATGTGCCCACCTTCCACGCCCATCATGCATCCAATCTTATGCAGGCGTATGGCCTCGTTCAGGTCCGATGGATTGGAGACCATCATTAGGGAAGCGGGATTTCTTTTTACGATAGCATAAAGTGAATCGATCTCGATGTTGGCATAACGGAACGCCGTGTCCTTTCCAAACCGCTCATCGCAAAAAATGGAAAAGACCTGGATGTCTACGCCACCTTCCTGAAAACGCCGTATGTCGGAATGCGAGATACCAGTGAGGTCATTGTCTATATTCAGTCCTTTCATGGTAACGGTGGAAAGAACATCGTTATGGGTATCGATGACGACAGCTTGCTGATGGAGCTTTTTATACTGGGTACAGGAGAAGATAGAAATGAAGAACAAAAACCGAAGGACTTTTCTCATGCAGCAGATTTGGTTTCAAATTACTGCATTTAGCTAATCAGAACGCAGCGGCCCTGGAGAACTGCTGATAAGCCGTTTTGATATAGAACTGGAAATCGTAATCGCTGGACAACAGGGCGAATTCATAAGCCGGGCGGTATTTGACCATGAATCGTTCGAGATCCTCTCCATCCAGCGTCGTCAGACGATGTATGAGTGCCTTGTTGAAGCGATGGTCAATGAATTTTTCGCGTTCCTGTTCCAGAAGTCTTTGCTGGAATCTGAGCGTAGCCTTGTTCTTCTTAAATTGAAAAAGTCGAATGAGCTCGTCAAGATCAATGGCACCGCCTGAGGGTCCGACGGTTGTCATGGAGCCGACACTTACTTTTTGATAGTTGAAGATCTTTGCATAATCCTTACGGTTCTGGATGGAATCCATGCGGTAGCTATGGCTTCTGATGGTTACTTCCTTCATCACATCATTTTTCAAATGAAGGGCAAGGTTGAATTGGTTCACGTCTGCCATTTTCAAAACGGCATACTTGGGAGTGGTCTTACCCAGAAATGAAAACCAAATGGAATCTTTTTCACCCACGTCAATCTGATAATGTCCCATCGTATCGGTCATGGTGATATGTCCATTGGTAGCCATGACGGTGACGGATTGGATGCGATAGATCATTGAGCTATCATAGACGGTTCCCTTCACTTTGTATTGAGCTGATACAATTCCGGGAACAAGGGAAATGACAAAGCAGAGGGTGATAAAAATTCTTATGGGAAATTTTCTTTTCAAAAGCTTAAAGGCAAGTAACGAAAGTAAATGTAAATGCTATGGTAAAGTGGATTAAGGTGCCGGGGTATTGCCACCTACGCTAAAGCTACGGTGGCCGAGGAGGAATTGGGAATTGGGAATTTGGAATTAGGGAGAGAGCTGATTTCAATGAAATCATCAATCCAGTTAATCTTAATGATCCTGGTCTATTTCTTCCTGCATCGGAGGTGAAGGAAATAAGCCACTATCATGCTGTCCTGCAATTTCGGCTGCAGACGAATGGCTTCTTCGGTGGGACGAGGTTCGTGAACATATTCCAGCACAAAGCCTGCAGAAATCAGGGCATTCATCCATTGATTCAATGTGCGTGTAAATCGTGGTGTTTTAAATTTTCGAAGATTGCTGTGTTCCCCTGCAGGTGTTGAACGAAAGATCCATTCGTCTACTTCTCCCTCAACATTTTTAAAATAATCTCCCACTTCAATTGCATAAGTTCTGCCCAGAGCATTCCGCAGATTTTTGCGATGAGGCGTATCAAAACACGGATGACTGATGGAGAATTGCAGGAAGCCTCCTTTTTTTAACACGCGGAAACTTTCCCGGAATAAAGCTTCTGTTTCAGGAATGTCCATGAAACTCATAAAGCCTGTAGCAAAATCGAAGTGTTCATCATTGAACGGAAGTTGCAGGGCACTGGCAACACGGTAATCAATTGGAGCACTAGCTGATTGAACCTCCCTTGCCTTTTCAATAAAGATTTCGGAGATATCAATGGCCGACATGAGCGCTCCTTTTTCAGCCAACAGTCTTGTATTGTAGCCTTCGCCACACCCAATATCGATTCCTCTGAGACCTTTTATATCTGGAAGAATGGAGAAGAAGGCAGGAGTGTTCAGATAGTCACGGTAAATGTCATATCCTTTTCTGGCAAGTTCAGTCCAGGTTTCTGCGTTCTCATTCCAGTATTTTCCAGCTTCCAGGTGGTCCATTGATTTGACTTAAGTAACAAAAATGGCAAGAGTGGATGTGAACCAGCTTTGAGTTCTGAGCTTTGAGCAGCGAGCAGGGAGCTGACCTTCCTAAAGAACCGTAAACCGCAAGCCTTCAAGGACTGTCCTGAAGAAGAAACCATAAGCTGTAAAAAGAAACACCAGCTAACCCACTCTTATTCTCGGGTTCCTTTGTTTTAGTTGGTTGATGAAGTCCGACTTTTGATTGGGTGAAATCATCACGCTTTCGTAGCGGTTGAAAAAGATCTCGAGCCGGTCGCGCGACAAAGCAGGGGAGGCAAGGATGTTGCGGATTGGCTTGATCTTGCGGATGGTTTGAACGGCGATCTCTTTGCTGTATAAAAATCCAATCTGGATCCTGAGCTTGTTATCACCTGTCAGCTCGTAGCGGGTATTGCGGTATAAGTAGATCAGGAAAAAGCTCACCAGGGCAATGAGAATAGCGGCGGGCCATATCCTGTGGATGATCATATAAATTTCAAATGCAACCAGGATAATGGCAAGGGGGATCATAACGATCCATTCGACTTTCGATTTAAAGGTCTTCTTCATAAGTTAACGTTTGGCAGACAAGATTAGGTTCACCCAAACATGCAAATCAGATGCCCCGTCTGTCTTTCAACAAATAAGGAAGACAAATCCTTTGCAATCGGTTTTGTGTCAGGGAAGTATTCTCAGGCACAAGGTTGTTCTACAATCCTTATTGAAGAATTTTTTCATTGAGTGAAAATGCGTCCTGATCCATATTATGTAGAAAATTCTACAGTTATTTTGCGAGCTTTTCGGGAGCGCCAATGGTTTTCAGAATTCCAACAAAACTGGTTTTCCAGATCAGATTAAAAAAACTTCCATGCGGATCACGGGTAAAACTGCAGTCCGGGTTGCGGGGCGCACTGTTTCCCGAAGGGTTGTTGTCCTTGATCAGGAGCTTGTTGGCCAGCAATGAGGTAATATTTTTTTTATCCAACTTGCCCGGGTCGTTCTTGTCTTTTTCAAGAGGCGTCACGTGCAGGCCGGTATAAAGAAGAAGGACCTTGCCCGAAGCCTGCGCATTATTTCCGGAAACATCTGCGCTCATCGACTGAACCATTCCTCTCTTGATCATGAACAGTCCCGAAGCTTCGGCCAGCGGGTTTACAATGGTTCCGTCAAATTCTTTGGTACTGAGGTGCGCAGTAAAGGCTCCCTGTTTCCAGTTGGCAAGATTTAATCCCAGTCGCAGATTCGTTTCAATCCCATTGAGAAATGTGCCCGTCGCAACTACAGTGGCCTCCGGGTGACTGCGGATCACAGAGGGCATGTTGGTGAGGTTCAGGATCTTTCCATGAAGGCTGTTGATTTTCATGGAAGCCGTTTTACCCGAAGGAGGATCAAATTCCTGGTAAAGAAGACTGGCCCCGTTCATGGATATTTCAGGGATATGGATTGGAAACTGAAGTTGCATCAGAAGCTGGTGCGGAAAATTATGGATTTTGGGTGGAGACTGGGGCAGGGAACGGTCCAGATATATTTCCGCGGAAGCGCCATTGATTTGTGCAGACGATGCTTCCAGGCTTTCTCCATTAAATAGCCGCCACCACTCTATTCCTTTCAACTGAACATGATCGAAAGCAAGATCATAGCGTTCCAATTGTCTGTGCACCTTTTTTTGAAAATCTTTTTTGCTGTATTGAGGCTGGAGCAAAACATTTCGGGCAGTAAAAACCTGGTCTGTTGCAGAAAGGGTGAAGCTGCCAATTTTAAAATTATAGAGACGGTCTCCGGAAGGTATGCTGAAATTTTTTCCGCTGATCAGGGCCTGTTTTGAATACAGGAACCGGCTCTTGTCATTTTGTGTGGTAGAATCAAAAAGAAGATCGCCCAGTTCGATGGTGAGCTCACGAATGCGCATAGCATCGGTCTTTTTGGTCTGGTGACTCACGAGGCTTGCATCCAGAATGCGGATCTTATCCACCGAAAAATGTCTGAGCTGGCGGGAGATCTTTTCATAGAGCGTGCCCTGGTCTTTTTTTGAGGGCGCATTTTTATTATGATATACTTCGATATGGGGAGATGAGATGGTAATGGAATTCAGGTTCATGGCGTCTTTGTTCACAAGGTCTTTGATGCCGATACCATCGATCTTCAGACTGTCAAGCACAATTGTAAATACATCGGAGGGTTCATTACCCTGGTCGCGAAGTGATTTCCAGGCAAGACTATCAGGTCGGAGCTCCAGTTTTTTCAGCAGCACCGAAGAAGAGAGGAGGTCCGGTTCAATTTCGTGGATGGATAAATTATAGAGCCCGTCGGAACCCTGCTTCACCAGTTGCTGCAACTTGGTGATGAGGGCGGGCCTCAGGTCGAGTGAAGTCTCTCCAGGTTTTGTGGAAGCAGAAGGATCTTTTGCTGATGTTGAAACAAAGCCTGGTGTGCGCAGATTATACCGCACAATTACATAACCGGAAAGGGTAAGGACACCAATTATGAGGAAGATGAGGTTGATTTTTTTCATTGGCATACATGAGTTCAATTATCGCACCAGCGTTTTCAAATCGCGGAGAAAGGAGGCGCGAAGAAAATTTGAAAGATGAAGATGTGGAATGAGATATCTTGGCAAGCTGCGCGAAGTTCCTATCAAAAAAATATTCTATTCAGCCGCGATAGAATAGGTGAAAGAAGAAAGTATCAGATCCAAGGAAATGATCTGAATCAAAAAATATTAGAACCAGATATAACTTTTTAAGCCAACTGCCCAATCAGTTTTCGCCGAAGGCTACAATTTTGTGCCAATAGCCAATAGCCAACAGCTATCAGCCTCTTCTCACCACTCACAGCTCCTGGCTCAAGGCTGCGCGCCAAGAATCTTCTCAATGACTTTTGGGTAATACAAATATTCGAGTTCATGAATGCGATGAGCGAGCTGACCCGGGCTGTCATTTTCCAGGATGGGACAAGCAGTTTGAAAGATGGTGTCTCCATTGTCGTAGTGCTCGTCCACATAATGAATGGTGATGCCTGATTCCATTTCTCCGGCCTGCAAAACGGCTTCATGAACATATTGTCCATACATGCCGCGGCCCCCATACTTGGGAAGAAGTGCAGGATGGATATTGATGATTTTTCTGGGAAATGCCTGCAGCAAAGAACCAGGTACCTTCCAGAGAAATCCGGCAAGTACCAAAAGGTCGGGATGAAATTTTTTCAGCTCCAATACATATCCATCACCCCGGAAGAACCTTTCTCTTTCAATCATCAGCACCGGGATATTTTCTTTTTCGGCAATGGATACAACGCCTGCGCCCGGTTTGTTGCAAACGATCAGCGAAATTTTTACAGTACTGCCCCTGAAATAATTGATGATGTTTTGTGCATTGGAACCCGCACCAGACGCAAAAAGCACGAGCGATTTTGGGGAAGTGGAGGAGAATTTTTTCTCATGATCATCATCGCTCATTGGGCTTGTCAACCTCTGTTTTTTATTTTCATTCTTTTCTCCTTCCGGTGATCCTCCTCTTTGCATGAAACAAAATTAGTTGTTGAAGCACTACAAAACAGACTAAGAGTTTTCCATCAACAGTTCAAAATCACAAGGCAAATTTTGCTGCTGACCTATGGATGACAATAATTTTTATTAAACTTTCGATCATTAGCTAAATCCTCTGAAACCCAGTGTGGTAGCGGATTAAAAAAAATTTTGCCGCGTTGCTGATTTGTTAAATTCCTGTGCTATTTTTGCAGCCGATTTGGGAAATTATCCACAATCTCACACCAATTGTTTCTATGAATATTGTACACATTCATGTAAAGAAGCTCCTACAGATCGGATTTTTTTTCTTTCTTCCCTTTACCATACTTGCCCAGGAAGGCAAACAAATTTTCCAACAAAACTGCGGTAGTTGCCATGCGCTGGATAAAGTAATTACTGGCCCGGCTCTTCGTGGTGTCACTGGCCGCGGTCCGTGGGCCGAAGACAAACAGAATATTCATAAATGGGTGCATGGCCCTGCTGCTTTTATTCCTACTACTCCTTATACCCAGGCGCTGCAGAAACAATTCGGTCAGATCATGCCTTCCTTTCCGCAGATCTCCGACAAAGACATCGATGCCATCATCAATTATATCGAAACCGCCCCGCCTCCTGGTCAAACAGGATCTCCGGGTTCTCCTGGCGCAGCAACCTCTGAAGAATCAGACGACCGCAATGCCATCATCTTTGGTGTCATTTCTCTGATCCTTGCTTTGATTGCCCTGATCCTAATGCAGGTGAACAGCAACCTCAAAAAATTATCCGACGACAGGGAAAACATTCATCGTCCCGAACCGGTTCCTTTCTGGCGCAATAAAATTTACATCTCACTCTTTGCGATCATTCTCTTCATCATCGGTGGTTATTATGTAGGCAAAGGCGCCATTGGACTCGGTCGTCAGCAGGGATATCAACCCACCCAGCCAATTTATTATTCGCATAAAGTTCACGCGGGCATCAACCAGATCAATTGCCTTTATTGTCACGGTGGCGCCTGGGAAAGCAGACACGCAGGAATCCCTTCACTCAATATTTGCATGAACTGCCACAAGGTAATTTCCACTTACGAAAAGGGTCCGAAGATTCATGATGAAGATGGAAATGAAATTGATGGAACAGCCGAAATCCAGAAACTCTATCGTTATGCTGGTTTCACTCCCGGGCCTGGAGCACAATGGGATCCTTCAAGAGCCAAATCGCCAGAATGGATCAAGATCCATAACCTGCCCGACCATGTTTATTTCAACCACGCACAACATGTAAGAGTTGGAAATGTAGCCTGCCAGACCTGCCATGGAAATATCCAGGAAATGGACAGGGTACAACAGATGGCTGAATTGAGCATGGGCTGGTGTATCAACTGCCACCGCGAGACAAAGGTTAATTTCAACTATAACGACAGTACAGGTAATAAGTTCTATAGCATTTACGAGAAATTCCACAACGATATCAAAGCAGGCAAGATGGATAGTATAACGGTGAAGGATATTGGAGGAACGGAATGTCAGAAATGCCACTACTAATGCTGAACAGGCCCGCATCCGGAATGAAGCGATAGCATATTTTATTTGTCTTCGTGCCGAAGGACGACCTACACATAAAACTATGAGCGATAAAAAGTATTGGACCAGTTTCGCTGCACTGAATAAAAA
>JBJMLU010000006.1:0-12166 GCA_045805145.1 Flavisolibacter sp.
AACTAACAAGAAGGCTTCCCAAAGTGAACCTTCTTACTGTAAGCCCGGCTGCGCTGAAACAAATCCTGGCACTTTAACCGGACCGGATGAAGTTTGTCTGGCACATTTTTTTGAGCTGCTTCAAAAACTAGTCTATGAAAAAGATTCTTATTCTCCTATGTTTCAGCCTCGCCATGTTCAGTAAAAATGCATCTGCTCAACAATCTGACACCTCGGCAACCAAGCACCAGATGAAATTTTATTATTATCCTTCTTCAAACATTTATTATGATCCCACAGCTGAGGATTATTGGTATTATGACGAATCGAACTCCAACTGGACTTCGGTAAAGCAACTTCCTTCTTCGGTTACCCTGGTTCGTAGTCCCCGGTACCTTGTTTACCACAGTGACGCAGATATCTGGAAGGACAATGCCGAACATCTGAAAAAATTCAAAGTGAAAAAGAATGGGGAAATCAAAACCAAACCGGTTAAATCCTAAACGAATTGCCCCGTTTTTCGGGGCATTTTTGTGCTGTAGAATATGGCACAGCTTTTTCATTATATATTAAAACAGACTTTATGCCCGTAGATCCCATAAGACAACAGCCGCAGGAAAACGAAAATGTGGAAAGCAATGAGAATAATGAGCGGTTTGAGAGCGATACCCAAAAGATCATACACCGCCACCTGGAGAATAAGGACGATGTAATTACCGAAGAAGATATCAGGAATGTCAGGGTTGGCCAAACGCCACCTGTTTTCGATAGCCCTACGGAAGCCCGGTTCGAAGACGAGGAACAAAAAGATGAAGTGGAAAGAGAATTCATCGACACAGGAGCAGATGAAGATGAAGAGGACGAAAATGAACATCGCATCACACCCTGGGATACTATTGATCCCAAAGAAGATTAATTTGTTGATGTGCCATTAGCCATCACGAATGGCTTTTCTATTCTTTCCTTTCACCCGGATGATATTGCAGGCTGGCGTGCCTGAGCACATCATCTTTATAAAACCAGACTTCTTTAAAATTCCCGTTTATATACAGGTCTGCCTGGTCTGTAAAATGATTGGAGGCAGCATCGAAGGATTGTCCTCCCGTAATGACTGTTTTAGCCTTCAGCTTTTTCCCAAATTCCACGCAGGCGATAAAACTGTTTCCGGAAACTCCGTACCGGCATTTGGTATTTTCAAATCTCCTGGAAGCAAACGAAGGAATTGATCCAAAACTTCCCGGGCCAAGTCCTACAGGCAAACTGGTTTTGTTATCATCAAATTTACCATCGGCCGTTCTTTGATAGCGGTTGATCTGTCCCCAGGGCGTGTGCCAGTCTCCAAATTTTTGTTGAAGGTCAGACAGGGTTTCTGAAAGAAGTTGAAGCTTCTCGTGCTCACTGGTATTTTCAATAGCGGAGCGAACCTGACCAACCGCATCGCTGATCTTGTATGTATTGGATGGTGGTGAAGCTTGCTGCAATATCCGGTAACCCCATTCAATGGCAAGACTGGTGGCCACTGATGAAGAAGATGCATTTCTATCCCAGTAGCGCAGCAAGCGAATGGGTTCAGAAAGATTTTTTTTATCAGGATCGGCATTGGGTAAACGGTCGTATGCCTGAATCAGGGAAGGAAGTAAACTATCAAATGCACCGAGGTAATGGTTGTATCCAATGTTTCTGATCAATTCGTCCATCGTCATGTTGTTGGCATGCTCCAGTAACCGTACAGCATTGAGGGCGCGAAAATTCTGACCATCGGGCGCCATATAACGAGGATAGTATTCTTTTTTTGGACTGCTCTTTCCGGAAACTGTAAATGGCGTGGAATTACAATTCTCGATCCATCCCGAAGCAGGATCATACACATGAACAATTTCGTCCAGTTGGTGTATACCCTTCCAATCAGTTGCGGACGTTGAACCATCAACGGGAAGACTATAATCGAATGCGCTACTTCTTTTGGGCATAAAGTTGGCATGCCAGTAAGCGATATGGCCCTGGTCGTCGGCAAACACCGTGTTGTTCGAATTATTCGACCGCAGTTCCATGACTTTTTTAAATTCGGAAAAACCTTTTGCCTTGGTGCGCAACCAGGATTGCATGAGGGCATCCAAAGAACGATTATTTTCCCTGATGCTCAACCAGGAACCATCGCGGCTGCCCATTACCGGACCATGAATGGTGGCGAAAGTGGTAAAGTCCTGGCGGTGCATTTTTTGTCCTTGCTGAAAGGAAACAGAGATCGTCTTTGTTGTTACGGGCAATAATTTTTGATCGTACCTGCTGAAAATTGAATCTCCCCGCCGTTCAATTTTTTCAGCAAACAGGTCGGCAACATCAGCATAGCTGGAAGTATGCATCCAGCCACAGTGTTCATTGAAACCCTGGTACACAAAAAACTGTCCCCAGGTTACTGCTCCATATGCATTCAATCCTTCCTCGCTCACCATCTGCACTTCGCTGCGAAAATAGAACGTCACATGGGGGTTGATGTACAACATAGCGTTCTTCGAAGCGGTACGGGACGGGGCCAGGGCAAAGCCATTTGAGCCGGAGGCTTCTTCTCCGGAAAGAATTTTCCTTTCCCAAAAAGAAGTGGCTGAATCATTCACGGTATAAAGATTGCGCATGTCCTGCAACGTTAGCCCGCCGTTTTGTGTTGGTGCAATGCTTCCATCGGTATACATCAAAGGAAACCAGGATTCGAATTTTTTTAGTGCAAGTGGATGAACATCGGGGTGTGTATAGAGATAATAATTCACACCATCGGCAAACGCATCAAGCAATTTTTGAAACCAGGGTGGACTTCTCCTGTAATCTGCGCGGGCTGCTGCACTGTCGTAAATAAGACGCATCTCGAGGTCCTGGTACAGTTGTGACTTGCCTTCAATTTCGGATAGTCTTCCCATCATTTCAAGATAGTTTCGTTCCACCCTTGGAAAGTTTTCTTCGCACTGGGCATAAAGCAGTCCAAACACCGCATCAGCATCTGTCTTCCCGTAAATATGCGGTATGCCCCATTCATCGCGGATGATGGTAACGGCTTTTGCTTCCTGCTGATACCTGGATACTTCCTGAGGAGAAAAATTCTGGGAAGAAGTATAAAGAGGAAGAAGGGCTAATAAGATAAGTCCTCGCATGGTTAGCAATTATTTTTCCAAATTAAGGAATATTGGAAAAATGCAAAAGTCAAGATCAAAACAGCGCGAGTGTGAGAAAGATAGAGGGAACCGCAAAAAACGCAGAGAACGCAATAATAGTCCCTAGTGATGAAGTCGGGAGAACTTTATAAAATGTGTGTTCTTCGCAGAACATTTCAAACCCATGCGTTCGTTACTTTAAAAACAAACAGTATCAAAAGTCTCTTCTTTTGATACTGAATTTTAAGTTTTGCTTTCTTATAGATTTTCTTTGAACTTGCCGTCCTTGAATTCCTTTCTGAAGCGTTGGTAATCGGGAATGGACACCGTGCGGACGTAAGGATTATCGGGATGGTTGGAGACATATTCCTGGTGATAGTCTTCGGCTGGATAAAATTTTGTAAAGGGTTTGACTTCGGTTACAATTTTGCCCTTGTATTTTCTAGCTGCTGTGATCCTGTTGATCTCGTCTTCAATGATCTTTTTTTCGTCCGCATTACGGTAAAAAGCAATCGACCGGTATTGAGGTCCTAAATCATTTCCCTGGCCGTTCACCTGAGTAGGATCATGACTGGCGAAAAAAGCTTTCACCAAAGTGGAAAAAGAAATTTTTGACGGATCATAATACACATTCACTGATTCAGCGTGTCCGGTTCCACCTTCGCCCACTTTTTCATAATCAGGATGGTTATCGCTGCCTCCTGCATATCCGGATACAGCATCACGAACTCCGTCCAGGCTCTGGAAAACTATTTCTGTATGCCAGAAACAGCCTTCAGCAAAAGTAGCAACAGTTTCTCCTGCCATTTTCTTTGATGATCCAACTGGTATTGGTGCAGGCTTTCCGGCAGATTGTGCGCAGGAAACAAATGCAGAAACAACAATCAGGAAAGCTAATATGAATTTCATAATCAATTATTGTTTGGATGAAGTAGGTGCTGGTTGTCCTGCTGGAACAAAAATCAGTGCAGCAGAATTCATGCAATATCTTTTTCCGGTGGGTTCAGGACCATCATCGAATACATGACCAAGGTGAGACCCGCTCTTGCTGTCAACCACGGCCCATCGATCCATGCCATAACTGTTATCTCTTACCAGGTACACAGCATCCGGACTAATTGGTGCGTAGAAGCTGGGCCAGCCGGTGCCGGAATTAAATTTGGTATCGGAACTAAAAACGGGCTGAAGTGATGCTGCTGAATAATAAGTTCCCTTCTTGAAAAAGTGATCATACTTACCTGTTCCGGCAGGCTCTGTTGCTTCCTTCCTTAAGATCTGGTATTGATCGCTCGTCAGTCTCTGTTTCCACTCCTCATCTGTCAAACGCATGGCATAAACAGTTTTGCTGTCTGCAATTTTCGGATCAGGATATTTATTCTTTCCACCCTGCGCCATTCCGCAGCTGGTGTGAAATAAAGAGAAGATGAATAGAATGATGGAGATCTGTCTCATTGAATTTGCTTTTATTGATATACGGTGATCAATTCATATTGGATTGAATCTTTGCACCCGGATTGATCAATAGAAATGGTTTTAACAGGAATTTAGACCTCAACCAATCACGCTTGACCGCTAACTGCCGCGGTGATTGATCATTTCATAGAAACCTGCTCTCTACCCAATTCCTAATTCCTTTAACACGGATTGCACGGATTAAGTTTGGATTTCACGCCTGCCCGTACCGAACGGTACGTTCGGGCGGGGATTGATTAAAAAGGATTAGCCAGATTGATAATTTCATAGAAACCTGTTCTCTACCCAATTCCACCTCAATACCTCAATACCTCAATACCTTTCACTCAACTCCCCACATTCCTGGTCAAATAAGAACTATAATCCGGAAGGGCAATCAAATAATCCTGTTTCATCAACACGGAAGTTAACACAAAATCGGCGGTGGTACGGTTGCAGGCAATGATGATATTCCAGGCAACAGCCAGTCGTAAAAGTGCCTTCACATCGCTGTCGTGGGGCTGCGCTTCCATGGGATCCCAGAAAAAAATAATGATGTCCACTTTTCCTTCTGCAATCATGGCTCCCAACTGCTGATCTCCGCCAAGCGGACCGCTAAGCAATCTTCTCACCGGATAATTCAAGTTCTGCTCCAGCAGCTTCCCGGTGGTGCCAGTAGCAATGAGCTCGTGCTGGGTAAGAACGGTGCGGTTGTAATAAGCCCAGTCGATCAGGTCTGCTTTTTTATTGTCATGAGCAACAAGGGCAATTCGTTTCACCATATGAAGACGACGGTTATTTTCCATGATATGATTTATGATTAATACCGCAAGTGCAAAAACATCACCCAAACTTCAGAAACAAAGTCTCAAAATTTATTTGTGGCGGGTGGCATTGAGGTATCGCTCCCGGATAATGGTTGCAATAGGTTTGTCATAGGCCTTGCTTTCCAGCCAGGAAATAATATCGAGATAAGCGAAGGACCGGGTTTCAAACCTGCTGTTCTCATATTTTTTGATCTTTTGCAAAAGTTTTTCAAATTCTGGTTTGAGCTGTCTGGCCGATAAATGAAAACTGTTTCGCAAAAACCTGAACATCTCTTCTTCAATCACCGTGAGGTTTTCCATCTTGGCCATGAAACGGTATACTGATTTGGTGAGGTGTTCAATGAGTTCGTAATTACCTAGTTCATAATGTGCCAGCAGATGTAGCAGGCGTGCATAGCATTGCAGATCGTTGCGAAGGTCCACTTTCCAGTTGATGATCTTGTGCAGGTAATCGATCGATGTTTCATAATCGGCGCAACCAAAATATAGAGATGCAATCTTGTAATAAAAAACCAAAACCCGGTGACGATCGAGGTACAATTCGTATTCCTGCAATTTTTCTTCAATGAAAGGAACAAGAGGCAGTCCTTCCCTGAATGTTCCCTGCATGAAATGATGATTGATCTTTGCTGTGCTGAGATAGACAAAGGTCTGCACCTTGTTGTTCTCTACCTGTGTGGCTGCCGGTGAATGACTGAAATCTTCGAATTGTTTCAGCACTTTTTCAAACTGTTCATAGTTACGAAGATCAAAATGTGCATTGAGAAGATTGTGCATGCCCTTGATATAATGTGCCGACTCCACCTGGATCATGTAGGGTTCTTCCTGAAAAAGATCAACCCATTTTTGTGTGTGACGGTAATACATGATGAAGTCCTGACGGATGAACGCATACCAGCAATAACACTGGTGCAGGTATAAGCGCTCGTAAAATCCAGTAAGATTGAAAGCATTCGGAGGAAGATGGGCTTGAAAAAAATTTTTTACTCCCGTTTCATCCGTTTCGTTTCTGGCGTGACCATTCTTTATATACCAGCTATATAGTTGGAGCGCCAGGTTTGATAATTGAGTGATGCTCCTTCTTTTTTCATTTACTTCGTTGGCTTCAGCCGACAGACGGTCTGCACGGTCTTGCATGCTTCTTGTAATGTGTAAAGTCTCGATTTTTTTTTCGAGCGAGATGATCTGGATCAAAAAACTATCCTGATGATAATGATGCGCCAGTTCTTTGAGCCGGTCCAGGATCTTGAGGCTTTGATGATACAGGCCCTTATTGTATAGAATGCGCGCATAGTCCAACTGTTCGTGCAATTGGATATCGATATTGTCTTCAGCGCTGAGGAGGCGCAGGCTGGCCAGGACCTGCCGGTATAAATGGGCCTTGGTGTTGGAGAGTTGCTGCTTTTTTATCGCGGGTATCCGTTTGAGTAGAACTGCCTCGTCGTATTGGTTCATCTTGTCCAGGGCATCGAAAAGCTGAACAATCTTCAGGTCTTCATTGGAAGAGTTCCGGTTAATATAGAGTTTGAAGTTCCTTTTTTCGGACTTCTGAAGAGATTTGATCAATTGAAATAAAGGCTCCGCAGACCGGTTGGGCATCGTAACTAATTTATTCTGAAATGCAATACAGGCAAGGCTTTTAGGGGTGCTGGCCTCTTTTCAGCATTGTAAAACAGGGTTTAACTTATCCTGAATTGGCAAGGCTCCCACCCTATTTTTGTTCCTGATGAATGATTTAATGACAAGCGATCATCAAAGATCAGACATCATCAATCAGACTTAAGTTTCTCTATTCATATAGCAAGCAATCGTTAGCACCCGCTGTTTCTACAGTGGGTTTTTCTTTTCGCAAAATAATTGTTTTAAAGGAAATTGATGGGTTAAGGTATTGAGCTAATGAGGTATTGGGGTATTAAGGTGGAATTGGGAATTAGGAATTAGGAATTAGGGAGAGAACAGGTTTCTATGAAATCATCAAGTGTCGAAATCCTTTTTAATCAATCCCCGCCCGAACGTACCGTTCGGTACGGGCAGGCGTGAAATCCGTGATATAGAAATGAGGAAGAACCTATATGCTAAAAATCAATAAAATCCGGCTAATCAAACCTGGAAATCCGGGATAATCCAAATAATCCTGGTTGACAAAACCTTATTTTTGAACTTTAAGTATGGACTTGATGGATTTATTCAGTAATCAGAAAAACCGATGGCAAAAAAAGTAAGCCGCATAGGCGTTCTCACTTCGGGGGGCGACTCTCCCGGGATGAATGCCGCAATCAGGGCGGTGGTTCGTACGGGAATCTATTATGGCCTTGAAGTATATGGGATCATGAGAGGCTACCAGGGACTGATTGAAGATGATATTTTCAAAATGGAAAGCCGTTCTGTTGCCAATATCATACAAAGAGGCGGAACCATTCTCAAAACTGCACGTTGCAAAATCTTTCACAAACCCGAAGGCCGCAAACTGGCTTACGACATCCTGAAGAAAAGAGGCATTGACGGACTGGTGATCATTGGTGGTGATGGCTCCTTTCGCGGCGCTGTTGAATTCAGCACAGAGTGCGATATTCCCTGTATCGGCCTTGCAGGAACGATTGATAAAGATATTTTCGGAACAGATTTTACCATTGGATTTGATACAGCCGTCAATACCGCAGTGGAAGCTATCGATAAGATACGCGACACGGCAGATGCACATGACCGGCTTTTTATTATCGAAGTAATGGGAAGGGATGCAGGATACATTGCCCTGCATAGTGGCATTGCTACCGGAGCGGAGAACATCCTGATCCCTGAAAGAAAAACCAATATGGAAGACATCATTGCTTCTCTTCAGGAAAAGCAGGGTAGAAAAAAACTCGTGAACCTCATTGTCGTAGCAGAAGGCGATGAATTTGGAGGTGCTAATGAAGTAGCAACAGCCGTGAAGGAAAAATTACCGGAAACAGAAACAAGAGTTTGTATTCTGGGACATATTCAGAGAGGTGGCGCTCCCACATGTCTGGACCGGCTCATTGCCAGCCGTATGGGTTATCATGCAGTAGAGTGCCTGATCCAGGGAAGGCACAATGTATTTGTGGGCATCCTCAATAACAAGATGAACTATGTGCCCCTGGAAAATGTTGGAAAAAGAAAAGGGACCATTAGTGAGGAATGGATGAAGATCGTGAAGATCCTGGCGAGTTAATTTTCGAAGAGTTACTATGAAACTAAATGGATGAAGATTGCTGTAAACGATTGTCACTTCAACTTCCCTTGCTAAAAATTTCCGGTATTGAAAATAATAAATGCAAATTCTGAAAATCAGACTATGAGTAAGAACATAGATAAATATTTACACAAGCAGATGGACAAGACGGCTGGACTGGAACATACCTACCACCGCACCAAGATTGTTGCTACTGTTGGTCCTGCCTGTGATACCTATGACAAACTGCTGGAACTTGTGAAATGCGGCGTGAATGTATTCCGGCTCAATTTTTCACACGGGGCACATGAGGATAAGGCCAGGATCATTGAGCACATCCGCCGGATCAATACTGATGAACCTTACAATATTGCCATCCTGGGCGATCTGCAAGGTCCCAAGCTTCGGGTGGGTGAAATGGAGAACGGAGCGATTGATGTTGTTCCTGGAGACATTCTCACTTTTACCAACGAAAAACTTGTAGGAAACAAACAGCGCATTTATGTTTCCTATCCCAACCTTCACAGCGATGTTAAAGTGGGAAACAAGATCCTGATCGATGATGGTAAACTGGAAGTCACAGTTAAAAGAATCCTGAAGAATAATGACGTAGAAGTGGAAGTAACCATGGGAGGAAAACTTTCTTCCAAAAAAGGAATCAATCTTCCCGATACAAAAATCTCTTTGCCTGCGCTTACAGAAAAAGACCTGATAGATCTGGAATTCATCATTGACCAGGAACTGGACTGGGTGGCACTTTCCTTTGTTCGACATGTGAAAGACCTGATCATCCTGCGCAACAAACTCCAGGAAAGAAATAGCAAAACCAAGATCATCTCCAAAATTGAAAAGCCTGAAGCACTCAACAACCTTCGCGACATTATCGTGGAAAGTGATGCTGTGATGATTGCCCGGGGAGACCTGGGAGTAGAACTTCCAATTGAACAGATACCGCTGATCCAGAGAAATATAATTACCAAATGTCTGCATCGTGCCAAGCCGGTGATCGTAGCTACACAGATGATGGAAAGCATGATCGACCGTAGCAAACCAAACAGGAGTGAAATAACAGACGTGGCCAATGCAGTACTGGAAGGAGCGGATGCGGTGATGTTAAGCGCCGAAACGGCAACAGGGCAACATCCAAAACTCGTTGTTGAAACCATGCGCAAGATCATTATGGAAGTGGAGCGCACTGAGTACCGTTATAACCGTGAAGAAACACTCACGCCCCAACCCCACTCTCCTTCTTTTTTGAGCGATGCCATTTGTTACAATGCCTGCAAACTGGCAGGTGATGTGAACTCCGATGCACTGCTGGGAATGACCCAGTCTGGATACACGGCATTCATGTTGAGCAGTTATCGTCCCAAAGCACCGCTGTTCATTTTTACTAAAGAACGAACACTTGTGAACCAGTTGAGCCTGAGCTGGGGCGTCCGTGCATTTTATTACAGTGAGGAAAATAGTCTTGATGATATTCTTTTCGACCAGATTGATATTCTCAAGGCAAGAGGTTTTTTACAAAGCGGACATGTAGCTGTAAGCACGGGAAGCACACCCGTGCACCTGCACCTTCCGACGAACGTGGTGAAGATTACAAAAGTGGAATGAAGAGAAGCTGAGAGCTGTTAGCTGTTAGCTTTTCATTGGAGTAGCCTATGGCGAGAACGGTGAGGAAATTGTGTTTCTTTAGAAATAGAAGTTTTAAGAGGAAGCTTTTTTTTATCTGCAAAGAAAGGCCAGCACAGAGAATGATAATTATTTTTTAGTTCAATTAATCTCACGAAACCCTCCGCGGTTCTCCTTTCTTTACCCTCAAGCCTCTCACTCTTAATGGCAAACTTCAACAATTGATCGAAACTCAAACTATAAATACCCGCCCGGGCCGAAGCCTAATACAAAGAAAAAGCTAGCAGCTCACAGCTTTCTCTCATCATCTCCATGCGCAGAGGATCACTGCAGCGATCACCTGTCCGATGATATGATAAAATGAATCAATAAGGTGTAGTCCCAACGGTTTTTTTACGTAGAGATAAGAAATGCTGATGGCAGATGCAGAGAAACAAATCCCTGTGAGCAATCCAAGCTTCACCCCTGCGGCGGCGGTCACCAGGTTGAGTCTTCCTGCAAAAATTGCCAGTCCGACGGTGGTGATGAACATCCATACAAATGAACCAATCATGATTGCGGCCACGCCTTCTTTGGCTTTGGGGTCATTCATATTGATCTGCTGATAGGAAACCCATTTCTTGCCAAATAGAGCAGAATACCAGATCGAACCGAGTGCGAAATAGGCAATGGCCGCCACCAGCACATGAAGCCAGGGCAGGTTTGAAATAGAAGAAGTATCCATAATGGTGGTTTTGGTTGAGAGAAAAAGGTAGAAAGAATTTCGGAGAAGTCATAATTGCGGAACACTCCACATGGTAAGAACTGGGTGAAAAGAAATATTTTTTGGCCTGGTGCAATGATTCAATTCCGTCGATATAAAAACAGGCCAACACCTGTACCCACAGATAAGAAACAATCAATAAGAAACCGAATAGTAGAAAAATTAAACGCCCCGGCGGGGCGTTACTGAATATTGCTTTTACTGTTGTTGCGTCGAGTCCCTCCTTCCCGATGTTCCTCCATTCCGACGAGGAGAGCCGCTACTGCCGCTACTGCCGTTCCTGCGTGTTGAACTGTTTCCTGAAGTGTTGCCGTTATTCATGTTTCCATTGTTCATATTACTGCTTCCGGAAGTTCCGTTTGTACCGGTAGTTCGGCGTGCAGTCGTTCCTTTGGCTGCGTGTGAGCTGCTGTGCGTTCTTTTGTGCTGCTTCTTCATTTTCGAAGTGCCATTTTGTTGTGTGGTCTGTTTTGGGTTGTTACTTCCCTGGGTTGATTGGGCATTGGTTGCCAGTGCTACTGAAAAGATGAAGATTGTTGAAAGAATTAGCTTTTTCATACTCTGGAGTTTTGGTAAAGAATCATCGGCGTGCGATCCAAATGGACTGCCAGAGCCGCTTAAAGAAAAAGTTTTTTACAGACCTTTATTTTCAATACCATATTAAGGTTGAGAAAATTGTGCATGTGAATTGTTTGAATTTGAAGTTTAAGGCAGGTAAAAAACCAGGGGGGCACCAGGGAAAGCTTTGGCCATAATTTTTTAGCTTCGATACTTGTTCTTTTGAATTTCCAAACAAGCCACGATTTATCAGTTTCTAAATTCCTGGGAGATCATCAACCCATAAGATCCTCCATCGAGGATGCCTATGCCAACGCGGCCATAGGAAGGATTGAGGATATTGGCGCGGTGGCCTGGAGAATTCATTAATCCTTCATGACAGATTTTGAGTGTTTGTCCCAGTGCAAGGTTCTCACCTGCCGAATAATATCGGATGCCTGCTGCTTTCATCCTGTCGAATGGATCTTTTCCCTCGGGGGTGTAGTGCGAGAAATATCCGCGCACAAACATGTCCTGCGAATGGGCTCTTGCCACAGGAACCAATGCCGTGTCCAGTGAAAGCGCTTTCAATCCAACCTTGACTCTTTCCTGATTCACTAGCTTCAACATCTCTGCCTCGAGG
>JBJMLU010000007.1:0-28910 GCA_045805145.1 Flavisolibacter sp.
CAATTATTCGATCTGCTTCCCACCGAAGAAAGAATCATTGTTGATGTGTTGCGACAGATCATCCTTGAAAATCTGCCGGAACACTGCTCTGAAAAAATTTCCTTTAATGTTCCTTTCTTTTTTGGAAGGAAGGGCATCTGCATCATCTGGCCATCCACCATTCCACGCGGAGGAATAAAAAAGGGCGTGCTGCTTGGATTCTGGTATGGCCGCGACCTCAAAGATGAAGATCACTACCTGACGCAGGGAACCAACAAACAGGTATTTTACCGGATATTCAAGACAGCCGATGAAATTGATGACAAACCCATCGTCAAATTATTGAAAGAAGCCGTGAAGCGAGACAAGCAATGGAAGAAAGAGCTAAAAAAATGATCCGGCAAATAAACTAACTTCAACTGTCCACACAATCATCCACCATTCAGACATTCATTTGAAAACAACAACCATTGTTCTTTTTGTTGCCATCCTCGTTTTTTCCTGCGGCCATAAAGAAGATAAATCAAATAGTGCGGCCTCTAACCCATTGATCGGGACCTGGAAGCTGCTCACCGGTACACTAATCGAAAAAGGCGATACCACCATCACTCATTATACCGGCAATCTTTCTTTCATCAAGATCATCAACGATTCGCATTTTGCTTTTCTTCAGCATGATCTGAAAAAAGGAAAAGATTCTGCAGCTGTCTTTGTTGCAGGCGGAGGGCGTTATTCTTTACGCGACAGCATGTATACCGAGCACCTCGAATACTGTAGCGACCGTCAATGGGAAGGAAATGATTTTGATTTCATCATCACCATTCACGGTGATACACTCGTTCAACGGGGAGTGGAAAAAGTTCAGGAGGCCGGGGTGAACAGAATCAATATGGAGAAATACATCCGCCTGAAAAATCAGAACGGAAATCAGCCCTGATGTTGTAATTAGGTGTAAATATTTTTCTCCTTACATATCGAGCATCCAACCTCGCCAAAAAATGAATCTGTCAGGCATCTTCATTTAACCTGCTTGCTCTTCATTCATCAACCTCCGGTTATGAAATCTTATTTCAACTGACAATTTATTACAGTCTAGTCCAATATGGGTCTGTATTTCTACCAGTAGAATTCTAACAAGGATCACTGCTGGTAGCTTCGTTTAGGAAGGCCAACTCTTTCTAAAAGCATTGAAAACCGCGGATCCGTTTTTAACTTGGCGGGAGCCCAATGGTCGTATTGAAGCATGATCAACACCGGATCGCGTTCCTGAAATGCTTTTTCAAGATAATAAAACGCATCATCCAACTGGTCAAGGTAAGCCGCCGAAATAGCGGTCAGGGCATTGGCCACATATTCAGTACGCGATCTTTCTTTTAATTCGTTCATCAATATCTGGGCCTTGTCGAACTGTCCCGACAGGCAATAATTCCAGATAAATCCATTGACCGTAAAGTAATGCCGGTTCGAAAGCCTCATGGCAGTCTCAAAAGAGGACAGTGCGTCTTCATATCGTTGCAGTGCCATTTGTGTCAGACCTGCATTCACATGACATAGGTATGAATTGGCATCCAGTTCAATTCCGGTTTGGCAGGCTTCCAATGCTTCTTTGAACTTGCCCGCACAATGAAGAATGAGCGAATAATTTGCATAACAGATTGAACTCAGTGGTTCGAGGTTTATGCCGGTTTGGCCGTGCTTTTCAGCCTCCTCGAATTTTCCTTCGATACAAGCCAGGTAAATCCATCCATATCGAATATGTCCCTCGGCAAACCCTGGATTGACTTCAATAGCTTGAAGAAAATTTTTTTTCGCTTCAGGCCAGTTCCATTCAAACAAGGCATAATAATATCCAAGTGTGGAATACGGTTCACTAAGAGAAGGATCAAGTTCCAGTGCCCGCTCGGCAGATTGTTTTGCTCTCGTCATTACTTCTTTGGGCGGAAGCAGTCCATATGATGCAATCAGCAGATTCGCATCTGAATATCCTACGTGAGCCAGGGCAAAACCCGGGTCGATGTTGATCGCTTTTTGAAAATACTGCATGCTTAAATTAATAGACGCACCTCTCCTGTTCAAATAAAACCGTCCTTTAAGGTATAGTTCGTAGGCCTCCGTGTTTTGCGTAAAATTTCTGATGATTAATTCCTTGTCTTTTTCGATCAGTGTCAGTCTAAGTTTTTCTGTAATAGCCAGGGCGATATCATCCTGAATGGAAAATATATCATCCAACTCGCGATCGTATTTTTCAGACCAGATGTGATAGCCATCTTCAACATCAGTCATTTGAACTGTTATCCTCAGTCGATTGCCCTGTTTGCGTACGCTTCCTTCCAGAACAGTTCGAACACTGAGTTTATGTCCCACTTCACGCAGGTCTGTATTTTTTCCCTTGAACTGTAAAGAAGAACTTCGACCTGCAACTTTTAAGTCACGCAAATGAGTAAGCGAATTAATGATCTCCTCTGCCATGCCATCGCTGAAATATTCCTGTTCCGGGTCATTGCTCATATTAACAAATGGAAGTACGGCAATGCTTTTCTGGGAAATAGTTTTGGAGACCTGCCTGGGCAGATCTGGTTTTTTCTGAGTCCTGGCCCTGCCTTTTTTTTCTTCGGTTTTTCCTTTTAATGAATTGACTTCGGGAATAACCAGTTCATCATGGTTGAGTGCAAACACTTCTATCAGCCTGTTTATATTTTTCAGTTGATAATGGCCTACCGAAATGGTTTTGATTTCGGGATGATTGTGCAGTTCATCGTTGGCCTTGTCTGAAAGCAAAACACTTCCAGCCATTCCCAGTGACTCAATACGGGCAGCCACGTTAACCCCGTCACCAAAAACATTTCCGTCATCCACGATAATGTCGCCCATGTGCAACCCCATTCGAACAGGTACCTGTGGCAGCTGGCAAAATTTCTGCTGCATGGATAAAGCGCATGAAACGGCTTCTATAACACTTTGAAAAATGCTTAGCGTACCATCGCCGTAGTATTGAACAATTCGGCCATTGAAGTTTTTGTGTTCTTTTTCCAGGATGTCACGGTGCCGGTCTTTTATAATCAGCGCTTTCTGCTCGTTCCGCTGCATGATTGCGGTATAGCCTTCAATATCTGTGAAGAGAATTGCTGAAAGCTGACGGCGCTGGTTCATAATTGAAGTTCAACGAACTAAATGTAGAAAGTATTTGGGCATTTACCTATTTTCAGTTGGTGCGGCAAGTATATTCATAAGCAGTTTTTTTATTGAAGGAGCAGGCAGATTCAATGACGCTTTTTGTTTTGGATTTGCCGGATATTGTGGCTGATTGCAAAGCGCATTAAGAACAAATTCCTGGACATCAATATGGAACGGTTTCATAAGGACAATCTTCATCAGCTCTGTGACGCGCTTGCAGCAAAAGACGGGGACTTAAAAAAGATCATCGATCATTATGGATACCCTCCCGTTTGGATACGAACCAATAGTTTTGAAACCCTGGTACTCACCATCCTGGAGCAGCAGGTATCTCTTGCTTCAGCCTATGCTGCCTTTAAAAGACTAAAGAAGGAACTGTCCTTCGTCAGTCCGCAACATTTTTTGAAACTGAGTGATGAAACTTTACGCAATTGCTATTTCAGCAAACAAAAAATAGTGTACACAAGGGAACTGGCGCAGTCAATTTTGTCGGGGAGCATTAGTTTGAGAAAATTTCATTATCAGGAAGACGAGCTGGTAAGAGAAAGACTTATGAAACTGAAAGGCATTGGCGGCTGGACGACGGACATTTACCTTTTGCATGCCCTGAAGCGAACGGATATTTTTCCTCTGGGTGATCTTGCATTGGTGAATGTGCTAAAGATGGTCCTGGACTGGCCTTCCGCTTCAAAAGATGAAATGCTTCTTTACTCTCGCCGCTGGCAGCCTTATCGCTCCATTGCTACCATGATCTTCTGGCATTACTATATCCAAAAAAAAGGAATCAGGATAGCAGCGTAATAGCGAAAAACTTATTTGAAGAAGGATACCAGGCACCAACAACCACCTCATATTCTTCTCTTTGACGGCCGACGTCACATGTGCAATCCTCCATCCACACCCAGTACCTGTCCTGTTATATAAGCACTCAGGTCGGAGGCAAGAAAAAGAGTGGCATTTGCAATGTCTTCTGCAGTACCAAAACGGCCAAGGGGGATTCCTGATTTGTATTTGTCTGCCTGTTCTCCTTCTTTCAAATAACCAGTCATATCAGTTTCAACAAATCCGGGAGCAATAGCATTGCACCGGACATTGCGGCTACCCAATTCCTTGGCCACACTCTTTGTGAATCCCAAAATACCGGCCTTCGATGCGGCATAACTTCCTTGGCCGGCATTGCCCATTAGTCCAATGACAGAACTCATGTTCACGATGCTTCCGCCCCGGGCCTTCATCATGGGACGGATCACCTGCTTGGTCATATTGAAAACGCTTTTGAGGTTGATGTTCATCACTTCATCCCATTGCTCGGGTGTCATACGCAACAAAAGATTGTCTTTGGAAATGCCAGCATTGTTGATACAGATGTCCACCGAACCAAACTGTTTGAGTACTTCATTGACAAAACTTTCGCATTCGGAAAAATTTCCGGCATTGCTACGGAAGGCTTTGGCCTTTACCCCCAGAGCAGTGAGTCTTTCTTCGAGTGAGCGGGCTTTCTCGGCACTGCTTTCACTCACATAACTAAAAGCAATATGCGCTCCGTGCTCGGCCAGCTTCAGCGCGATGCCTTCACCAATCCCGCGGGCGGCGCCAGTTACAATGGCCACTTTATTCTCTACTAATTTCATGCGTTGGTTTTGTTGGGTGCAAAAGTAGTAAAATCATGGTGAGGGGTTTCACGCTAAGACGCAAAGGGAAGAAAGACGCTAAAGTGTTCGCTTCGCTCAATGGGGAATGGTTTCACGCAAACCTGCCTGCCGGTAGGCAGGGACGTAAAGATTGGAAGGCGCAAAGGGATTTTTTTAAATGCAGAGGGTGCAAGGAGAGAGTTTTTTTAACGCAAAGGACGCAGGGGGGCGCAAGGAGGCGCAAAGAGATTCGCTTCGTCCACGGGTGGATGATTTTATTCTTTTGGTTCAGTGTGTACTGTTTTTAATTCTGGGCGTACTGCTTATAGTTAATTACTTAAAGTAGGTTGAATTGATTTTTGGATTCGATAGTGTAGTTCATTTGTGAGATGCCTTGCTGAAGGAACCACTACAGCACAAGTGAGTGACACAAGTAAAGCTGCTGGCAGTACTGCAGCTGGTTTCATAAAATCCTTCGATTTAGAAACCTTTAAAATTCTGTGAAGCATTTAAACATTTATGTAGCGCACGCTGATCGCTCTAAATAACAATCCACAACCCCCGCAAGCGAAGCGTACCTCTTCATCCACTCACCTTTGCGTTTGCCTCCTTGCGCTCTCCGCGTCCTCTGCGTTTAAAAAACCTCTGTGAGCGAAGCGAACACTTTAGCGTCTTCCATCCCTTTGCGTCTTTGCGTGAAACCATTCCCCAGTAAGCGAAGCGAACACATTCGCGTCTTGGCGTGAAACCCCTCTAAGCTCTGCTAGCGTGTAAATTTTTTTTGATTTCTTCAATGAGGGTTCGGTCGTTGCTGAGACGCGGTACTTTATGCTGGCCACCGAGTTTGCCCTTGCTGCTTAACCAGTCATTAAAAGTATTTTTGGGAAGCTTTTCAATCAAGGGCATTTGAAGTGCGATGTCCTTGTGCCTTTTGGCTTCATAGTCGCTGTTGATATTTTTCAGCACTGCATCCAGTTCATGCACGAATTCTTCAAAATGCAAGGGCTCTTTCTCAAATTCAATCAGCCATTCATGCGCGCCATTCCCATTATCGGAAAAATACACAGGCGCCACTGTATAATCATTGACTACCGCTCCGGTTTTCTGACAGGTAAGCGCAATTGCTTTGTCGGTATTGTCGATGATCAGCTCTTCACCAAATGCATTGATGAAATGTTTGAGCCTGCCCGAAACCCGGATGCGGAAAGGCTTTACAGAAGTGAATTGAATGGTATCGCCAAGAACATAACGCCACAATCCACCATTGGTGGTAATCACCGGTGCATAATTCTTTCCAACCTCCACTTCATTTAATTGAAGGGTTTTTGGATTTTCTTTTTCGTATTCAGCTGCCGGTATGAACTCATAGAAAATACCATGGTCGCACATCAGCAGCATGCCTTCTTCAGATGCATCATCCTGCGCAGCAAAAAACCCTTCTGAGGCATTGTACATTTCCAGGTAATTCAGCGGACCTCCGATTAGTTTTTCAAATTGTTCTTTGTATGGAATAAAGCTAACGCCGCCATGCAGGTATAACTCGAGGCTGGGCCATACTTCACGAATATTTTTTTTACCCGTGATCTCCAGAATTCTTTTCAGCAACACAATTAGCCAGGTAGGAACACCAGCCATCGAAGTAACATTTTCCTGGATGGTAGACTTTGCCAGCCTTTCAATCTTACTCTCCCATTCGTCCATCAATGCAATAGAAAGATCAGGCGTACGAATCCAGTTGCTCCAGAAGGGAGAGTTCTGCAAGACCACTGCACTGAGGTCGCCATAATGCACTTCTTCATTGATGCTGTTGATTTGGTGGCTGCCGCCAATCACAAGTCCTTTTCCTGTGAGCAGTTCGCTTTGCGGATGTCCGGCATAATAAAAACTCAGTACGTCCTTGGATGCACGGAAGTGATTCTCCTTGAGGCTTTCTTCGCTTACAGGAATGAATTTGCTTTTATCGCTGGTAGTGCCGCTGCTTTTTGCAAACCAATTAACGGGTGTATTCCAAAGCACATTCTGTTCTCCCTTCATCATTCTTTCGATAAAGGGTTTCATGGAATCATAGTCCTGAATGGGCACTTGCTTTTTGAATTGCGCAAGCGATTGAATGTTGTCGAAGTGATGGATGCGTCCGAATTCCGTGTATTGTCCTGCCGCAACCAGATCCTGCCATACAATTAACTGCGCGGTAACCGGGTCGTTCATCCATGGTTCAATGGACCACAGACGCATTCGTGCCAGACGGGAGATTGCGGGACTCAGAAGTTTCATGTAGCGCAAGCAAGATAGGAAATAGTTGATAGTTGGTAGTTGATGGTTGATAGAGAGAAAGAAATAGATGAACCACAGAAAAAGGAGGGATAGATGGTTTTCGAGGAGGAAGAAGTTGATTTGATATTGGAGCGTACAGTTTTATCTGGGAATTCTGTATTGTCCAAATGCAACTCGCTCCCATCTTCCTTCTACACTCGCGGTTCCCGATGATTCACTTTCTCCATTCACCATTGACCGTTCACCATTCCCGTCTTCCCTCACATGAAAATGCGATACCATCAACTTTTTCATTGGTCTATTTTTGTCGATTGGTATTTCCTTCCGCCAGTGAAATAATGTACGGATGTGTTAGAATTTTAGGTTATATTTATTAAGAGGGATTACTGCACTTACCTTCTCCTCATCCTATCTACAACTCATAAGACCAGGAACACCAGTCCACACTTACTAAAAACAGACTTATGAGAAAATTTTTTTTACTCATCATCGCCCTGCCATGTGCCATTGGCATTCATGCACAAACACTCATCCAGGAACAGTATGCTTCCTCTGTTCTCTCATTTAGCTCAGAGTACAACACAACCAATTACAGTGCAAATCAGATTCTCGGAGTATTCGATCGGTATCCAGCCTGCGGTGGCGACAAAGCCTGGGCTCCTGCCACAGTGGATGGCGGTCCTGAATACATTGAAGTGGCTTATGCAACTCCACAGCCGGTTAATACGATCAAGATTTATCAGACCGACGGAGCAGGCAGTGTTACTTCCGTGCTCTTGCGAGAGGCGGGTACTAGTAACTGGAATACTGTATACACGGCTACGGCAGCAGCAAATGGTTGCTCCAAAATTTTAGAGATCACGATTCCTACGACCGCTTACAACGTTGACGCAGTTCACATCAATATAGATAACAATGTACCCAACTGGCAATACTTAGACGCGGTAAGCATTGCCAATTTTTCAGTAATGACATATAGCTGGAACCAATATGTGGGCTCTGTTCTTGCCTTTAGCAGCCAGTATAGTACTACCAGCTGGAACGCCAACCAGGTCAAAGGAGCACCAGACACTTACCCCAACTGCGGGGATATTGCAACGGCATGGGCTCCTGCCACACAGGATGGAGGCAGAGAATTTCTTGTTCTGGGTTTTACTTATCCTGCAAAAACAAACAGGATCCGGATTTTTGAGACAAATGAGCCTGGCTTTGTGGATACGGTTTATCTCAGAGATGCCAGCAATGGAACCTGGCACCAGATCTATTCTGCTACTGCTGCCTCCAATACTATGTGTCCCTATGTTCTGGAGTTGAATTTTACTACCACCACTTATGATGTTGATGCGGTGCGTATTGCTATGGATAATAATATCCCGGGATGGAATGAAATTGATGCCGTAGAAATGCAAAGCAATCTGCCTGCGAATGCCAAATTCACCGTGCAGTCGGGCAATTGGAGCAACACAGCTACCTGGGCGGGCGGAACCTTACCCACCGCGACTGATACGGTGGTAGTTGGCAATGGTCACGAGGTTGCCTTGGATATGAACAGTGCCATCAAAAGCATGTTCATTGGCAATGGCGGTATCCTCGACGTCAATTCAGGAAATACGCTCACACTCGGTCCTTCAGGCGGAGGCAGCGAATATCTTCAGGTGCAAGGTGCACTTAATATTGCCAATGGCACTCTGAACGTAAACGGTTATGTTGAATTTTTTACGGGATCGTCCTTCACTATGGGCAGCGGCCAAATGATGGTGGATGGAAATGACGGCACACTTGCCGGAAGTGCGCGGGATGGCTTCCCTCTTGTCAAATTCGACCCAGGCATGTCGGTCCTTTATTTTACCGGCGGCACGATCCTGATTGTGGACCCACAGTATAATGCCACAGGACAATCCATCGTAGGCAATTACACCTTCGGCCCATCCAGTAATGTTAGGTTTGGAAATGGTGGGTCTACCACTGCCAGTTTGAATCCCAATGGATTTGGAGGAAGTAATGTGTTTCCAATTTTCGGAAACTTTATGCTGGATGCGGCAACAACCGGAAGCAACCGCATTTTCAAAAATCTAAGTTCAGTTACCGTAGCAGGCGATCTCAATATCAGTACCGGTTTGCTGAATGCGGCCAATCCATTTATTGTAAGTGGAAATACAGGAAATAACGGAACGCTTACTTCTACCTATGGTTTCAAAACCAATACACTCGTCAATAACAGCACGATCAATGGCGCGGGCCAATTAACTGTAGTAAGCGATTTTACCAATACCGGTACGGGGGTTTATAATCTGAGCGCCTATACCAGCATCGGAGGAAGTCTGGTCAACAATGGAGACATGACCGCCACTTGGGTTTATTTTGCCAATGATTTCAGCACGTCGTCCGTTACACAAACCATTGGAGGCGTAGGAACCTTCAATGTGTTTGGGCTCGAGTTTGTCAATTCCAGCCCGGGTGGTGTGGTCTTGCAACGTCCGCTGGAAGTACAGCAGCTTTATTGGATAGTAGGAAAATTCTTCTTAGGTAACAACGACCTGACGACAACATATACTGCCTATGGCAATACAGGACCTGGAAATTATGTCGTGCTTAATGGTACGGGCAAATTGATCAACAAGAATATTACCACTGGTTCCATCTTATTCCCAATCGGGACACCAACCGACTATACACCAGTTACTATCATCAATGGTTCGGGTCATACCTTCTCTGCTGGCGTAAAAGAAAGCTTCACTGCCGCTCCGCCCTCACCTGCGGTGCTGAGAGAATGGAATGTCACAGATGTTACGGGGGGCGCCGTCTCTGCCAACATCACACTACAATGGAATGCCGCTGATGAAGATCCATCATTTACCCGCAACAATTGTTACGTAGGCCACTATGATGGATCTGCCTGGAATTCCGTTTCCAATGGCAATCCTGCAGCAGCCGGCGCCAACCCAGGCACTTATCAAAAAACAGCCAGAAATGTTTCCACGTTTTCCCCCTTTAGTGTATTTAGTGGTGGGACAATTTTGCCGGTACATCTTCTCACTTTCGATGCGCACAAACAGGGCAATGGCGTGAAGCTATCCTGGAAAGTGGACAATGAATCGCAACTCAACTCTTATGATGTAGAACGCAGTGGAAACGGAATCAGCTTCTCGCGCATTTCCACTGTGAAAGCCGTGAATGCAGCGGCAGCGCATGGATACGATGTGATGGATTCCAAACCTCTCGCTGGCGCTGACTATTACCGCCTCCGTCAACTGAATTCGGATGGCAGCTATTCATTCAGCAAAATTGTGAAGGTCGACTTCAATCATGCATTCAGTGTATTTCTATATCCCAATCCGGTAAGGAACCTACTTACAGTTCAGGGGATGGAAAACTTCCACACCATGCAGCTGATTGATGCGCAGGGAAGGATACTGAATGAATGGAAGATCATCAACAATACTCCTCTCGATCTTTCGCGTTTCCAGTCAGGCGTCTACTCACTTAGATTAATATCGAAGGAAGAGACCCAGACCCAACTGCTGATCATTGCAAGATAGGCAGCAAGCAAAAGCCCCTCGCGGGGCTTTTTTTATATCGTTTCCGTAGATTTTCCTGGGGGTTTTGGTGGTGCCGGTGGCGCAGCGGGCGCAGGCGGAGGTGGCGGCAGGATTTTTTTGACCTGTTTGGCATGTAATAAATGAACAGAGGGCTTGGCCGGCGCAACAGGATTTGTCTCCCTGCCCATTTTTAAAGGAGGCGCTGGAGCAGGCGGAGGTGGTGGTATTTTTTGTTGTGCATTCAATAGAATACAGCCGAATATGGTGGCTGTTAGTAAAAAAGCTTTCTTCATAAATCGGTTTTGATCTGAGAGTCGCCCAGAATAAATTTCCATAAAAAAACTTAAACTCAGAAGAAGTGTTTCACGCAAACCTGCCTGCCGGTAGGCAGGGACGCAAAGGGAAGGAAGACACTAAGTGTTCGCTTCGCTCACAGAGGATATTTAAACGCGAAGAGCGCAGAGAGCGCAAGGAGGGAGACGCAGAGGGGTGAACATGAAGAGGTTTGCGTCGCTTAGGGGTGGTTTGTGGGAATTGTTTTTTGGAGCGATCAGCGTGCGCTGCATAATAGATGGTAAAATGCTTTACAGGATTTTAAAGGTTTCTAAATAGAAGAACTTTATGAAACCAGCTGTAGTACTGCCAGCAGCTTTACTTGTGTCACTCGCCTGTACTGCGGTTGCCCTGTTCAGCAGGCACTTCCCACATGAACTAACTATCCGATTAAAAAAGCCATCACCATCTTAAGCAACGACCATTAAGGAGTACGCTTCAAAATAAAAGCAAAACCCATCGAACTAAAAAAACAAAATTAACTCGCCAGCAAAGCGAGCCCCTTCCTTCTCTCTTTGCGTCTCCCTCCCTGCGCTCTCCGCGTTCTTCGCGTTTTAAAATCTTCTGTGAGCGAAGCGAACACTTAGCGTCTTTCTTCCCTTTGCGTCTTGGCGTGAAACACTTCCCCTCTTAAAAAGCATTTCCCTTAGTTTTGCCGCTCAAGAAAAAAACATGAAACTCTCGCATTTATCGCATACCCTCATTGGTTCGGAAATAGTGAAGCTGGGTGGAGAAATCCGTGAAAGGATCAGCAAGGGAGAACGTATTTATAATTTTACGGTTGGCGATTTCGATCCAAAAATTTTCCCCATTCCCAAAGAACTCGAAGACGCCATCGTAGAAGCCTATCGCAATCATTTCACCAACTATCCTCCGGGTGAAGGAAGCCTTGAACTGAGAGAAGCCGTCAGTGGATTTGCCAAACAATACCAGGGATTGGAATATAATACAGAAGAAATTCTGATTGCTTCGGGTGGACGTCCTTTGATTTATGCATTGTTTCGCGCCGTGTGCGATAAAGGCGATAAGGTAATCTATGCGGTGCCTTCCTGGAATAATAATCACTATGTTCATTTCGTGGAAGGAGAACATGTAGTGGTTGAAGCGAAGGCGGAAAATAATTTCATGCCGGTAGCAGATGATATCAGGCCATTTGTTCGCGAGGCCAGTTTTCTTGCACTTTGTTCTCCTCAGAATCCTACCGGCACTACCTTTCGCAAAGAAGAATTGAAAAAAATTTGCGACCTGGTGGTGGAAGAAAACAACAGGAGAGGCAAGGAAGAAAAAAAATTGTACGTGATGTACGACCAGATGTACTGGCACCTTACCTACAACAACATCAAACACTACAATCCAGTGTCACTGCATCCGGGTATGCGTCCCTACACCATTTTTATTGATGCCATCAGCAAGGTCTTTGCATCTACCGGTGTTCGTGTAGGATGGAGCTTCGGGCCCAAAGAAGTACTCAATAAAATGAAAGCGATCCTGTCGCACGTGGGAGCCTGGGCACCCATGGCCGAACAGAAAGCGCTGACCAAATTCCTGGGACAGAAAAAAGCCATCGATGAATACCTGTTTCATTTCAAGGGTGAGCTGGAAGAAAGATTGCGAAGAATTTATGAAGGATTTCTGCGTCTGAAAGAAAAAGGATATGCAGTGGATGCAGTGGTTCCGGAAGCAGCCATCTATCTTACGATCAAGCTGGACCTGGCTGGTAAAAAAACAGCAGAAGGAAAAATGTTGCAAACACAGTCTGATGTCACTTCTTATCTTTTGCAACATGCGCAGCTGGCGGTTGTTCCTTTTTATGCATTTGGTGCATCAAGAAATTCTCCCTGGTATCGTTTGAGCGTGGGAACATGTAAGAAAGAAGAGATCGATGAGATGCTGGAAAAATTATCAGCTGCTCTGAGTAAATTGAGCTGATCAGTTTTTGTTGATCAAAAAATAAAATGGTTTAAGGCTGGCCTGGGCGATGGCCTTGATGATTGCGGTAGCCTTTGATGTAATCCGGTTTCTGGTAGCCAGCTCATGTGCGGTGCAGAATATATCCTGGCGCTCTACCTGCAATAAAATCCGGTGCAGGCTTTCTACTTCCCTTTGCAGTAAATCGTCACTAAACACATCTGCTTTGTATAGGACCAGCAGATCACGATCATAATTTTTCATCACACTGAATTTTTATCCTTTCATGCTGGGGCAACCACAATTACTGCCTTTGCCGGTGCCGGAATAGTAGTTCCTGTGACAACCCGCTATGGTTACAGCAGTCAAGAACAATGCCATATAAATTAGTTTCTTCATAAGAGGTTTTTCTAAATTAAACTATTTTACGAGCAATTTATTATCCCATTTGACCAATGGTCCAAAAATTAACATGAACCTTGCCGGGACATCGTTGAAACCCAGGATTTTACTGGTTCCACTCGACTGGGGACTGGGCCATGCCACCCGTTGCATCCCCCTGATCCATGCCCTTCTCAGCGAAGGATGCGAGGTTTTTCTGGGGGCCGAAGGACCGATCAAAACCCTTCTTCAACTGGAATTTCCGGAAATCAGTTTCGTTGCTTTTGAAGGTTATGAAGTCCGTTATTCCGAAAGCAAATGGTCGCTGCCCCTTGTCCTTGGAGCACAAATTCCAAAAATTCTGGCAGCAATCAAATACGAAAAT
Organism: Flavisolibacter sp.; assembly: GCA_045805145.1. Classification (GTDB taxonomy): domain Bacteria; phylum Bacteroidota; class Bacteroidia; order Chitinophagales; family Chitinophagaceae; genus Flavisolibacter. The sequence continues at coordinate 13,605 of JBJMLU010000007.1, forward strand.
GAACTCCTGGCGGAGCTCGTAAATCAGCTTGGTATCAACGCGGTAATTTCCGATAACCGTTATGGTTTGTACCATCCTGAAATAACCAGCATCATCATGACCCACCAGCTGCGCATTCGTACCGGCATGGGTTCAATTGCTGACGATTTGTTGCAGGATCTTCACTACAGCTATATCCGTCGATTCAATGAATGTTGGGTGCCCGACCTTCGTGAAGAACCAAATCTATCAGGGCAGCTCTCACATCCCGATAAGCTTCCCGATATTCCGGTGAATTATATCGGCCCTCTTTCGCGCTTCTCCTCTCATGAAGGCGTCGAAGAAAAACATCTGCTCATTCTTCTTTCAGGACCGGAACCACAGAGAACTCTTTTTGAAAACATGATGACAGTGCAGCTGGAAAAATATACAGGACCGGTTGTATTTGTGAGAGGACTTCCCGGAGAAACAGAACAACTTCGGCTACCCGGCAACGTTACAGCATACAACCATCTTCCTTCCGGTGCATTGGGCGACATGATCCGTCAGGCTTCCCTGGTCATTGCGCGCTCGGGTTATAGCACAGTGATGGATCTTGTGCGGCTGAAGAAGAAAAGCATTCTCATTCCCACACCAGCACAAACAGAACAGGAATACCTCGGACAACACCTGATGGAATCCAACTTTGCGCTGTCCATTCTGCAGGATCATTTCCGCCTGATGCCCGCCCTGGAACTCGCCTCGAATTTCCCTTACCAGTTTCGTGATTTCAGTGATGAAAATTTATTGATCAAGACTGTAAAAGAGATGATCAATGGAATTAATGTCAACCATAAATAAGAGTCGACAGTCTTCGGACGACAGAGTCAGTGGCTACACTGCTATTTTATTTTGCACGTAAGTTGTTTTAGCTTCTTTAACATAAGTCAGTCATTTCTTTAGCAAGGAATAAACGCAAGACCCGCCGGACTGATGATTTCATAGTAAACCGCTTTCCCCCAATTCCCAATTCCTAATTCCCAATTCCAAATTCATTCTATCAACTATCCACTACCAACTATCAACCATCCCTCAATATATTTGTCGTTTTCAAAAATGAAGGCGACGACAAAAGCACATCTGGCAGTTCTGGGGACCAACCTGTTTTTCGCAGGTAACTACAGCCTGGTGAAATTGATTTCTCCTTCCCTGATCGGACCCTTTGCGCTCAACCTCTTTCGCGTGGGAGGAAGCCTGATTTTTTTCTGGGTCCTCCGTCCCTTCGATAAAGAGTCGCGTGCACTAAGCAAACAGGACCTGCCAAGATTTTTATGGTGCGCTGTTACCGGAGTGGCCCTGAATCAAATGCTCTTTGTAAAGGGATTGACATTAACTTCCACCATTCATGCTTCTCTGTTGATTCTGGCAACTCCATTGGTTGTAACATTTTTTGCGCTCTGGGTATTGAAAGAAAGTTTTACAGTGTTCAAAGCCCTTGGGCTTCTGTTGGGTGTTGGTGGTTCGGTACTTCTGATCATGCAAAAAGAATCATCTTCTCAAGCCAGCGATTATTTGCTGGGAGATTTGCTGATCCTCGCCAATGCTATTTTTTATGCCGTGTATTTTATTCTGGTGAAGCCCCTGATGAAAAATTATTCGCCCATGCAGGTCATACGGCTCGTGTTTAGTTTTGGATTTTTCATGATCCTTCCTTTTGGCTGGAAAGAAACCACGGAGGCACAGTGGTCGGCATTTCACTGGCAACAGATGGCAGCACTGAGCTCCGTGATCTTCACAGGAACCTTTCTGGCTTATTATTTCAATGCCTATTCCATTCATCATCTCGGCGCCGGCATCACAGGAACTTATATTTACACCCAGCCGGTATTTGCTGTGCTCATTGCCACCATTGCTCTTCATGAATCATTCACCTGGCAAAAAGCGTTTGCAGCATTCCTCATTTTTCTGGGTGTATGGCTAGTTAGTTTCCGAAGGAAAACTTAGTGCTTTTACTTATTTGACCGCAGCAAAGCATTGTCTATTTTGTTGCCGAAATCCTTCATATGAAAACTTTAAAATTGACCTCAGGCCTGGCCCTTATTCTTAGTCTGGCTTTTTTAAGCAATTGCTCTCCCAAACTCGAAGACGTTAGCACGACCAAAGAAGTATTGACACAAGGAAAATGGTCGGTGAATTATTACTTCAACGGTCAGGACAGAACGGACGAATTCCACGGATTCCAATTTAACTTCTATACCAGCGGAGCCTTGTCCGCAACAAAAGACAGTTCCAGTTACTCCGGCACCTGGACCATCAGAAAAGATGATCAATACAAAGACATCCTCACGATCAACCTCGATAACCAGGCTGCACTCAATGATCTGAATTCAGAATGGCATGTTACTACCGTTGGCCTGAATAACGTAGCCATGAAGGACACGACAAATATTCAACTGCTGTTTGAGAAATTATAAAAAGTTCAAAGTTCAAAGTTCAAAGTCTAAAGTCCAAAGTCCAAAGTCCGACCCTGCGTACTGGCAGGCAGGTTTTGCATTTGACTTTTGCTTTTAGCAAACAATCTCCTCATCCCAACGGATTTTTAGGATAATCGAAGAAGAGAAATTTTTTTTCTGCCTGCTGAAACTCCGACCAGTGGCTGGTTTCTGCCTGTACTCCAAAGACCGCGCAAGTGGGCATGTCTTCGATCCGAACATTGGTAAGTGAAGAAGCATACTCGGTAATGCCGGGATTGTGGGAGAATAGCGCCACTGCCTCGCATTCATCATCAAGGGAAGAAACGGTACTGGAGAATGCAGAATCGGTTGCGAGGTAGAGGTCTTCAACCAGTTTGATCTCTTCTTTTTTCACACCGAAGGCTTCGGCAAAATATTTCGCTGTTTTTCTCGCTCTTTTCGCCGGGCTGGAAACAAAAAGGTCAATCTTTATTCCTTTTTCTTTCAAACGTTTCGCCATTTCGGGAGCATCGGCCTTTCCTTTTTCATTCAATGCGCGTTCCATATCAGACAAACCTGGCTGATCCCAACTACTCTTGGCATGACGGACAAGTATAAGCGTCTTCATAAATCGCAGATTAATTTGATTAATGGATGGCGCAGATGCAAAATTATTTAAAGGGGTTGAGAAAAGATTATTGATACAACCAGTCAATTAGTTTTAATCAATGCAACAAATTAGAAGCGTACCAACTTTTCTTTCCTGAAAATGTTTTCACTTTCACCTTTTCCCTTGTTTTCTCCTCACAGCTCGTGACTCACAACTCAAAGCTTTTTTTCCCTCAATATCCCCTCTGATTCTTTCCTTCCATATAATTCATAAAAGCTTTATTCACCACACGGTTGCCACCGGGAGTAGGATAGTTGCCCGTGAAATACCAATCACCTAAATTATTGGGACAGGCTTCATGAAGCGATTCAATGGTCTGAAAAATCAGATCCACGGGTATATTGAGCCCGGGAGGCGTAATGAGTTGCGCGATTTTGTTGGTGATCTCCTGGTTGGTAAATGATTTATACAGTTGCTTCACCACATTCACTGTGTGCAGCTGGTTGTTTCGATGGAGTTCCTTGCATTGGGCATAAAGTTCTTTCAAACAATCTTCCTTTCCTCTTTCCTTGAGCAATTCAACAGCGGCAGTAAAAGCAATAAAATCCCCCAGCTTGCTCATATCAATACCATAGCAGTCGGGGTAGCGGATCTGTGGTGAAGAAGAAACCACGATGATCCTCTTTGGCTCCAGGCGGGAGAGCATGCGGATGATGCTTTCTTTGAGCGTTGTTCCGCGCACGATGGAGTCATCAATCACTACCAGCGTATCCACTCCCTTGCGCACCGTTCCATAAGTAATATCGTACACGTGCTGCACCATTTCATTGCGGTTCACATCCTCTGTAATGAAGGTGCGCATTTTTACATCCTTGATAGCAATCTTTTCCATTCTGATTTTTCGGTTGATCATGGCCGATAGTTTCTCGGGATCAACATCCTTGCCCCAGGAAGCAATTCTCTCTACCTTGATCTGGTTCAGATAGTTCTCTGCACCTTTTATCAATCCGTAAAATGCGACTTCAGCAGTGTTGGGTATAAAAGAAAAAATGGTATTCTTCAAATCATATTCTACGGCTTCCAATACTTGTTTGCTCAATTGATAGCCCAATGCCTGCCGTTCGCGATAGATCTTTTCATCACTGCCGCGAGAAAAATAAATGCGTTCGAAGCTGCATGCTTTTCTTTCTTTTGGAGGAAGCACCTGTTCCAGTTTGATCTCGCCGCTTTCCAATACAATCAATGCCTGTCCTGGCAGGAGTTCCTGCACTTCATTTTCTCCTACATTAAAAGCAGTACGTATGGCGGCTCTTTCCGATGCCGCTACCACCACGTCTTCATCGATATAATAATAGGAAGGCCGAATACCGTGTGCATCGCGAAAAACAAATCCAATTCCATTGCCCGTCACGCCGCCCACGTGAAAGCCTCCGTCAAATAAGGGAAGCGCTTTCTTAAGTATGGAAGCAATATCCAACTGCTGCGGAGAGGTTTCGTCCGCCTTCACAAGGAAATGATGAAGCACTTCCATCATCGCAGCAAGATCGCTTTGTTTCTGAAACTCGCCTGGATCCATGTTCACCAGCTCAAAGAGTTCATCGGTGTTCACCAGGTTGAAATTACCTGCGAGCGCCAGGTTTCTTGCCGGAATGGTATGTCGCTTGATGAAGGGATGGCAAAACTCCACGTTGTTTCTTCCCTGGGTGCCGTAGCGCAGGTGTCCCAGCAGCAATTCACCCATAAAAGAAAGATGTCCTTTCATGAGACCGGCATGATTGCCAAAATCAGGATTGAATTTTTGGAGCTCATTGAACTCCTGTCCAATTTTTTTGAAGATATCGGCAATGGGCTGCGGTTCATTGCTGCGCATCCGGGAGAGAAATGGATATCCGGGTTCCACATGCAGCTTGACTGAAGCAATTCCGGCGCCATCCTGTCCGCGGTTGTGCTGTTTTTCCATCAGCAGGTACATCTTGTTCAGGCCCCAGAGTACCGAGCCATATTTCTGGTGATAGTAAGAGAAGGACTTGCGCAAACGGATAAAGGCCAGCCCACATTCATGTTTGATGTCATCACTCATGGAAGGCGCAAATTTAGTGCAAAGTTGTTAGTTGGCAGAGCAGAGATTTAGAATGGTTATCTACCTAGAGTTATTTTGGGAGATGCACAAAGATGACGCACTGTTTGAAAAAAAGAGTTATTTTTTGGAGGACGCGTTAATTATACACAAGCAATGAATAAAGTCTTCTATCAAAATGGACGCGGTTTTATATTGAAATACTATTGAGCTACACAAATCCAAACAGAAAGATCACTTAGTCAAAATTAATAAGAGTATGCCAGGCAATAGTTTTACCAGACTGTTTAACTATCCTTTCTTTTTCTTTATCATTCTTTTTAAAAACTCTAGATTCCTATTTCTAATTTCATCCTGCTTTTTCGTTTCCAACTCAATATTATAGTGGTCCCTGCGCACATAGTATATCTCTTTTATCCCTATAAGAGGCAATAAGTTTCCGTCTTCAACATCAGTATTTCCAAGCAATGAAAGTTTCCGAATAGAAGGCAAGTCTTCAATAAACTTTACCGACTTGATCTTTTTACAGTTAGTAATTTTCAAATATTCAAGATGAGGTAAATTGCTTAAAAGGCTAAAATCATAAACATTTGGACACGTGTCAAATTGGAGTTCTCTTAATCGCACCAGGTTATTTACATTGCTGACACCCCTTAATCGGTTACAATTCTGAATTATTAGAACCACAAGGTTGTTTAACGATCCCAAACCATTCAGATTAGTTATACTGGCAGTCTTTATTGTTAGATTTTCCAACTTGGATAAGGAACTCAAAAAACTAAAATCAGATGTTTTTGCCTCAATCACCCAAAGCTCTTTCAATCTGCCGCAATTCTCGACGCCAGTGATATTCTTGTTCCAGTTATAAGTAAGAGATAAAAGATTTACTTGTGAAGTAAGATTTATCCTTGTCTTTTCGGGAACATTCAATGACAAAGCCTTCAATCCATTCAAATATTTTAGGCAACTGAAATCATATACTTCACGAGTAGTTACATCCAACTCCTCCAAAAAATCAAATTCTTTTAAAAAGTCAATGCTTCCTAATAATTCATCTTGAAGAAGAGAAAATATGCGTAGACCCTTTAGACTCTTCCTTTTTAATGTTTCTTTTATAAATTCAATACTATAGCTCTTCTTAAATACAAGCATAGAACCTTCAAATATTTCAATATCAGATCCAATCATAATCGTGGTAAATTAAATTTATGATTTACATGGTCAATCATACTATTATATAATTCACACCTTCCCGCCATCGGGTTATTTATATTGATTAGCTTTTTGATACCAATTTTATCAATCACATATTGTTCATAAACTTCACGTTCTATTCGCTTTGACCCTTTCATTACATAGCTAACAACATTTTCTACGTCTGCTTCTGCAAAAATATCCCCTTCATCTACGTAACCGCAGAGAAAGGAGAATGCCGAGGCTTCACAGAGAACTAAAGCCCGTAGAATACACATAAAATATTCGGAGTTACATCGCAAAACCTAAAGCCTTTGCGGCCCTTTGCGTATTCCCTGCGTTGTCCCGCATTGGCGGGACAGGCCTTGCGTTTATTCTCCCTCCCTGGAAGGAAATGACTGGCCGATGTTAAAGCTGTTAAAAAAAATTGCCCGCAAATAGAAACAGCACTGTAGCCACCGACGACTGCCGTTGACCTCTGAGGACTTTAATCAGACTAATTTTGTTCCGCGAGTGGAAAGGGAAGTGAAACCTTGAGCAGGCATCCATTGCCAGGATGAGAGATGATCTCGGCATTGCCGGAAAGAAGTTCTGCCCTGTTTTTAATATTCATAAAACCAAGTCCCCTTCTTGTTTTTTTGAGATCGAAGCCTGTTCCATCATCACGAATGGTCAACAGCAATCCCTTTTCTGAGCTCGATAGCTCAATCCAAGCTTCATCGGCTCCTGCATGCTTTACAATATTGTTCAACTGTTCCTGGATGATTCGAAATAAACTCAGTTTCTGATTTTCAGTCAGCTGGTCCTCGTCAAAATGCAGGTGATGGAAATCGATTCGCAAAAGTTCCGTGCGTGTGATAGAGTCCACCAGTTCTGTCACTGATTCTACCAATCCCAGATCATTCAGCATGGAGGGAATAAGTGATCGTGAAACCGCCCTTACTTCATTGATCACATCTGAAACACCTTTGAGTGCCATGTTGAGCATTTCGTTCGTGGCATCATCTGCCGTGCTTTTAGCAATGTCAAGAAAAAGTTTAATGGTAGTGAGTTGCTGTCCGATATTGTCGTGAAGTTCTTTTCCAATCTCTTTTCTTTCTCTTTCCTGTCCATCAATGGTGGCCTGTGTCAACTGGCGTTGAAGCCCAATCTCGTCGGAAAGGATTTTGCTTTCGAGTTTTTTTCTTTCTGTAATGTCGGTGAAAGAACAGACCAGGTGACGCAGCCCACCCTCGTCGTTGAGAATGGGATCAATACAGAGAATGAGCCAGATATATTCTTTGCGCGAAGGATGCCAAAGACCCATGACCACATCTTTTACCATGGTCTTGCCAAGGATGGCCCGCAGCGTCGGCCGTTCTTCATTGCTGAATGGCGTTCCGTCTTCTTTAATCCCTTCGGGAAAAATCTCCCAGATAGAATGAGCTTTTAAAGTTTCTTCTTCTACTCCCAGAATTTCGAGCGAAGCCTTGTTCCACAGTAAGGTTTTTCCTTCGGCATCCTGGAGCAATACGCCCGTATGAAGATCTTTGATAAGAGAACGAAATCTTTTTTCACTTTCCTTGAGCGCATCGTTGGCCTGCTTGCGCAAACTGTCGTCATGAAAATAAATTACGATGCTGTTGATGTTCGGATTTTTTAGCATGTTGTGTCCGCGCACCATGCACCAAATCCAGCTGCCGTCATTTCTCAACAGGCGCACCACAATAAATTTCACTTCCGGGTTTTCGATCACCTCTTTTTGAAATGAATCAGAAGCCCATTCGATGTCATCAGGATGAACAAAGTCAAAAGCATTCCTTCCAATAATATCTTCCACTTCAAATCCGAGCACATTTTTTACTGAAGGGGATGCGAAAGTGATCATGCCTTCTTCATTCATCAGCAAAATTCCGTCGAGCGAATCAGCAATGAGGGTACGATAAAACTGTTCACTTTTCTTCAACTTCTGATCCGCGATCTTCATTGCAGTAATATCGCGGGCTACAGTGAGATAACCGATCCTGATTCCCTTTTCATCTTGCACAAATTTTACGGTGTGCAGAAAATAAACCGTTTCTCCTTTTGAATTGAGGAAAGAAGTTTCACCCTGCCATATGCCTTCGTGCTGCAATTTGTAGAGCGCTCTTTCCATCGTGGTTTCAGGATAAGAAAATTGCACCAGCTCGCCCATTCTTTTGCCAATGGCTTCTTCTGCACTGATCTCATAATAATGTTCTGCTATCTTGTTCCACACACGCACCATGAAATTGATATCGGTGGTAACAACGATGTCGGAAACATTTTCGAGGATGGTTGCCTGGTAAAGCAGTTCTTCCTGCTTTTGTTTCTGGTCTTCGATATCCACCACCGAACCTATATAGCCAATGAATTGATTGTCGTGAAGAAAACGAGGTACGCTTACATCATGCACCCAGCGATAGCTGCCATCGAAACGACGAAGACGATAGATCAGCGTGGCCTGTGCTCTTGATTCAAAGGCGTTGGCATAGTCAGATTTTGCTTTGGGGAGGTCTTCGGGATGCACCATCTCTTCCCATTGGGCGCCCTGTTGAATATTGACTCCGGTAAAATCTATCCATTGCCTGTTCAAATAAGTAATTGCATGCTGTTCATCGCACATCCAGATCATTACCGGCGAAGAGTCGGCCACTTCCCTGAAACGCTCTTCGCTTTCTTTCAGGCGTAGTTCTGCTTCCTTCCTTTCAGAAATATCAAAGGCGCTTATCAGGTAACCAATCGGAACATCCTGATGGTTCTTCAATTGCTTGAATCCGATTAAAATGGTGATCGGCCTTTGATCCGTCGGGCGCACGAAAAGGGCTTCACCTCTCCATTCACCGAGTTGACCAATGATGTCCCTGACTGCTTCTTTTGAATAGCCTGTGTATTGGATATTCAGAAAATCGCGAAGGTCCCGGCCAATGACTTCGCTTGCTTTCAGTCCATACACTTTTTCTGCAGCAGCATTCCAGGTTAGCGGACGATACTGAAGGTCGGATGCAGTAAGAACGTCTGTTGTTTGTTCTACCAGGTTGGCAAGCAAACGCGAATAGTCGCTTGCATCTTTCCATCCTGAAAAATTTTCTAATGAATTTTCTTTTGATGAAGGAAAGAATTCCTGCTCCGGCTGGAACTGTTGAACAGGAACTGCTGTGAGTTGAAAGCTGCGTTGTTCCTGGTAAATAAATTCCGATGAATAAATCTGTACAGGCACTATTGCTCCGCTCTTTGTTTTCAATTTTCCATTCACGCAGGATCCCAGGGCCTGATTCATCAGGGATGGAAACTGAGAGCTCGCTTCAAGAATTTGATCAAGGCAAAAACAGAACATTTCGTATTCTTCATATCCTGTTGCAGCAACGGTGGCCTTGTTGACGCGGATGATGGAAAAGTTCTCTGCATCGATGATCCATGTGGGGAATGGGAATTGGTCCAGATAAGGGTTGCTTGTCCGATCGCGATGATCGTGGTTTTTCTGACTGGATAACATGGATATCGAAGATTACTGGAGTTGGCTAATCGTTTAAAGATAGAGAACAAAAATTAAACTAATAAGCCGTGAATTGATTTTTACAAATTTCTAAAGGTTTACCTGTAGAAGAGTTTGGTAGTTGGTGGTTGGTAGTTGGTGGAATAGAGAGGAGGAGGGAGGACAGATGATGGAAGAGAAAATTAACCGCGAAGCACGAAAGTTGCGGAGGTTTTCGAAGAAGGGTTTGTAAAGGGTTCCCGCAGCTTCAAATGATGAAAGCGCGGCAACAGTAATTAATAAAACTCTTTGGGTTCTTTGGCCTTCGTTTATTTTCCCTTTTATTCTAATGCCGAAAGTTTATTTCGATGCTGTAGACTTGGATGCATTGACCCATTTTTGAAGCTGTGGACAGCCTACTTGTTCAGGGTCGATCATGATATAATAATTGGGGATGTGCGTAGTGAGCCATTTGTCGATAGCCAGGTATTTCTTTTCCTCGAGTGCTGCCTGCGCAATCTTATTGTAGTCGTCGCGAAGATTCATACGATGGGGCTCAGAGCGTGATTTCAGATAAATGATGCGTACACCTTTTTTACCAGCTCTTTCGTCCGTGAAAACAACGGGCTGTGAGTACTCGCCTACCTTCAGCTTGTTGAGCATCGTTACAATATCCTTGTCCAGTTCATCGATCCGGTTATAGGTGTCTCCATCGCTGCTGATGATGTAAGGGCCTGCGAATTTTGCTGTTTCATCTTCGCTATATTTTCCAGCTGCTGCATTGAAATCAATGGCGCCCGTAATCAGTTTTGCACGAACGGAATCCAGTTTTGAGATGCTGCCATTTACTTCTTCATCTGTTACCGGTGGGATGCGCAGGATGTGACGCACGGTAGCATCATCACCATTGCGATGGACCATCTGGATCAGGTGATAACCAAATTTGGATCGGACAACGGGAGAGATCTCTCCATCCTTCAAACGGAAGGACGCAGCAAGAAAGGCAGGGTCAATACTTTTATCATTGCGGTTGATCTGGAATTCACCTTCACGGTCCTTGGTGCCCGGATCATCCGAATATCTTTTTGCTGCCTGGCCAAAGGTGATCAGCTTGGAATCAATTTGCTTTTTGTAGGTAAGCAATTCATCTACTGCATATTTTTCCAGATCATGTGTAGCTTTTGGATACACGACGATCTGCCCTACCTCCACCTCTGATTCAAAAAATGGAAGACTGTCCTTGGGAACGCGGTCAAAATATACTTTTACTTCGGCTGGAGTGATGTGAATGTTGTCTACGATCTTGCGTTGCATGGCCTCGGCCTTCTTTCTTTCTCTCACCGATTCTCTTGCTTCATCCTTGATCTGGTAAATGGTCTTGCCTGCGAGTTGTTCTACGGCTTCCTGCGATCCATACTGGCGGATAAAATAACGAACGCGCTGGTCCAGTTCTGCTTCCACTTCTTCATCGGTAACAGGAAGCGAATCTTTTTCCGCCTGCAGCATCAGTACTTTCGACACGAGTGCCTGTTCCAGAATTGAACACTGGGCATTATCAGGAACCGTTCCTCCCTGACGAACAATATCGGCAATGGAATTCTGAATATCAGAATACAGGATGATGCGGTCGCCAACGATACCAAGAATTTTATCTGCAACAATTTTCTTTTGCTGGGCGAAAGAAACGCTCAAAGCAAGCGTGGTAAAGAGAACTAGAACGAGCTTTCTCATAAAATCAAATCTTTTCAAAAATAACTTTTACAGCCAGGATTCCAGCGGCAGGAGCAAAGGGATTAACAAAGAGTTAGGACAAGCTGTAAGCCTTGAGCCGCGGGCTGCGAGTCTTTTGCAATGATGTAATGGATGATCGAGGGTTCATTGTTTTGGAGCGCTTTACTTTTCGTGAGTGTACCACGAGGCGGTCTTGGAGACTGGCGCTCGCTTCGCTTGCAAGGAGATTGCCGCGCTGCGCTCGCAATGACGCCTATACTACGATGCTTACTACGGGTTTCAACCTTCCCTTATAATTTGAGGTGTTACTTTATAATTTGAAGGTGTTACTTATGCAATAATTTAAAAGGTATTACTTACGCAATAGCTTAAGAAGTATAATCGAAACAGTAATGCATTTTTGATTTGGCGTCATTGCGAGCGCAGCGCGGCAATCTCCTTGCAAGCGAAGCGAGCGCCAGTCATCAGACTGCCATGTAATACTCACTCCAACAAGTAAGCGCTCCTTCAATGAAACATCCATCAGTAATTAACGTCATCAAAAACTCGCGGCTCGAAGCTCTTAGCTTGCCCTCTCTCACAACGTTCTCTTTACTTCTTCTTCCTCGTAGGCCTCTACGATATCGCCTACTTTAACGTCGTTGTAGTTCTTGATGGTGAGACCGCATTCCATTCCCTGGAGCACTTCTTTCACATCATCCTTATACCGTTTGAGGGAACCCAGTTCGGCACTGGCGCCTTCGGCCGTAGGATAGACCACGATACCATCTCTGATGAGACGAACCTTGTTGTCGCGCTTCATGCGGCCGTCGATCACCTGGCAACCAGCAACGGTAGCCTTGTCGAACTTGTACACTTCGCGGATCTCCACGTTGGCCACGATCTTTTCCTGCACCTTGGGCTCCAGCATTCCTTCCATTGCACTGCGGATCTCGTCGATCGCAGTATAGATGATGGAATAAGTCTTGATCTGGATACCGGCATTTTCTGCGAGCCTGCTGGCTTGTAGCGAAGGACGGACGTTGAATCCAATGATCACAGCATCGGAGGCTTCTGCAAGCACTACGTCACTTTCATTGATCTGTCCTACTCCTTTATGGATCACACTCACCAGGATTTCCTGTGTAGATAATTTTTGAAGAGAATCGCTCAGGGCTTCCACTGATCCATCCACGTCACCTTTGATGATCACTTTCAGTTCCTTGAAATTTCCAAGGGCCAGACGTCTTCCGATTTCGTCGAGGGTAATGTGCTTTTTGGCACGCATACCCTGTTCGCGAAGGATCTGTGCGCGGCGGTTGGCGATTTCCTTGGCTTCCGCTTCGTCTTCATATACCCGGAATGTTTCACCGGCCTGTGGCGCTCCATTCAATCCCAGAATGAGCACAGGTGTTGAAGGTCCTGCTGCATCCACGCGTTTGTTGCGTTCATTCACCATGGCCTTCACGCGTCCAAAATGTTGTCCGCTCACCACCAGGTCTCCACCGCGAAGAGTTCCATTCTGAACCAGGATGGTAGCAACATAACCGCGGCCTTTGTCCAGCGTGGCCTCAATGATGGTACCATTGGCCTCTCTATCGGGATTGGCCTTGAGTTCCAGCAATTCAGCTTCGAGCAGGATTTTTTCGAGAAGCAGGTCTACATTCAAACCCTGTTTGGCTGAGAGTTCCTGGCTCTGATATTTTCCGCCCCATGCTTCCACAAGGAGGTTCATGCTCGCCAGCTGCTCATAAATTTTTTGAGGATTGGCCCCGTCCTTGTCAATTTTGTTGACGGCAAAGATCATGGGCACACCTGCTGCCTGGGCATGCGAGATGGCCTCCCTTGTCTGAGGCATGATGGCATCATCAGCAGCAATCACGATCACCGCGATATCGGTAACCTTGGCACCGCGGGCACGCATGGCGGTAAATGCTTCGTGACCTGGAGTATCAAGGAAGGTAATGTCTTTCCCGTTGGGAAGATTCACCTGGTAAGCACCAATGTGCTGGGTGATACCCCCTGCTTCACCCGCCACCACATTGGCTTTGCGGATATAGTCAAGCAAGGATGTTTTACCGTGGTCTACGTGACCCATGATGGTAACGATGGGAGAACGTGGTTGCAATTCCTCGTCAGTATCTTCGTCTTCTTCTTCCTCCATCATCTCCATTTGCTTCTCCATGTCGATGAACTCCACGTCAAATCCAAATTCGCTGGCCACCAGTTCAATCACTTCTGCGTCGAGACGTTGGTTGATGGACACCATGATACCGAGGCCCATACATTTGCTGATCACATCAGCAAAGCTTACATCCATCAGGTTGGCCAGTTCGCTCACGCTGATGAATTCCGTTACCTGCAGTTTGTTGTCCTGCTCTCCTTCCATGGCTTCGGCAGCTTCATTGCGGCGTTCGCGACGGAGTTTTTTCACGTTCTTGCCCTTGCCTCCGCCTCCGGAAAGTTTGGCCTGGGTTTCCTGTATTTTTCTCTGAATTTCTTTTTCGTCGATCTGCTTTTCATCGCGTTTTGCAAATGCAGGACGTTGTCCAAAGTGGCTTCCCTGCTGGTTGCCACCTCTTCCGCGATTGTCGTTGCGTTGAATGCCGATGCGGCCTCCACCACCCTGACCACCACCTTGTTGTCCCTGTCCGCTTTTCTGTACACCGCCATCTTTTTTCTCGATGGGAATGCGTTTGCGTTTGCGTTTTTCATCGGCCTGTTTGGGACGCGTATCATTTTCAACAGGCAGATCTATCTTGCCAAGGATCTTGGGTCCTTCAAGTTTTTCCGCCCTGATATTTTCAATCAAAGGTTCTTCCTCTTCCTGCGCCGGAACAGAAGCTTCGGGTGCCTGGACAATTTCCTGTACGGGCTCGGCCTCGGGCTCCTGCTGCTTTTCCTCGACTACTTTCTTTGATTTTTTGGCAGTCTTTTTAGGACGGGTGGAAGAATCGATGGTGGAGAGGTCGATCTTATCGACCACCTTGGGTGCTTCGATTTCGGGTACTTCCAGTTTTACCACCTCGGGTTCCTTAACGGGTTCCGGTTCAGGTGCAGGTGCTTCCTGAACAGGTTCGGGAGGGTGCACTTCGGCAACGGGCACAGGAGCAGGCACCACCACGGCAGCGGGTTCTTCCTTCTTCACCTGCTTCTTTTCTTCTTTGCGGAAATGTATCTCTTCTTCGTCTTTTTTCTTCTTTGCTTCTGCGGCAGCGCCCTTCGGCAGATCAATCTGAACTGCTTTGAGTTTGGCTACCTTGTCGCTTTGAAATTCAGTTTGCAGGGCACGGTACATTTCGTCCGACAGTTTTGATGTCGGCTTCAGATCGTCCTTGCTAAATCCTTTCGCCACCAAAAAATCCACCAGGGTATCCTTACCGATGTTGAATTCCTTGGCTGCTGCCATCAACCTTGGTGTTGTTGTTGTTGTTTCTGCCATTAAATGTTATTAGTTCAAAGTTCAAAGTTCAAAGTTCAAAGTTCAGAGTTCAGAGTTCGGAGTTCGGAGTTCGGAGTTCAAAATTCAAAGTTCAAAATTCAAACGTTCCGATTCAGACCGGATCCGATTCGATTTTGCTGCTTCGGGAATTCGAAGTCCAAGTAAAACAATGACTTTGAACTTTCGACTTTGAACTCCCAACTCTCGATTCCCGACTTTGAACTTTCGACTTTGAACTCGTGACTTTGCACTCCCGACTCCCTCTATTCTTTCTCAAATTCCGCCTGCAGCACTTTTCTCACTTCACCGATGGTTTCTTTTTCCAGGTCGGTTCTGCGTTCCAGTTCTTCTGCAGTCAGGTCCAATACGCTTCTTGCCGTATCGCAACCC
>JBJMLU010000008.1:0-18968 GCA_045805145.1 Flavisolibacter sp.
TCGTCGGCGCTCCGATGCCCTACTTTCTCGAATTCTCGCCCGGGTACGGGTTGCATCAGGGGTACCTGCCGGGCGTTCCTGCATCACACGGATGTATCAGGATGCCTTATTGGAAAGTAGTACGTTTGCTTGAAGTAGATGACAGCGAAGGTCCCACTTACGCCATACAATATCATGCAAGATCTAAATCGGATTACAACAGATACATGGAAATGCATGCGGCAGATATGAGAAAAAAATCATTTGAGAAATGGGGTGAGAAGTTCATTGCTTTTAGAACATTGATGGAAGTTGTGCAATAGTTGTGAAGAATTAGGGGAAGAAAAATTTTCAATCCAGAATTTCCTGTATAGCGCTGAAACCCTTGTCTGGCCTGCACTTCAGCTGGCATGCCCTGAAACTCTTACTGGACAAGCATTTCAGAAGAATCATGTCAAAACGTCTTGAATCCGCAAAAAAGACCTTCGGCTAAAACCCTTGCCAGTAGCGGGTTCTGGCTTATCCACATTTCTTCTTCTTCACCGAAATTTATTTTGCCGGAATGAAAAACCCTCTAAATTTGTTGCTCGCAAACTTTTAAACAATCAACTATGAACAAAGCTGAACTGATCAACAAGATCGCTGACGATGCTGGTGTCACCAAAACCCAGGCTAATGCTGCTTTAGATTCTTTCGTGGAAGCTGTAACCAAAACACTGAAAGGCGGTGGAAAAGTTACATTGGTAGGTTTCGGAACTTTCTCTGTTTCTAAACGCGCCGCCCGCAACGGCCGCAATCCTCAAACAGGTGAAGTCATCAAGATCAAGGCGAGAAAAGTTGCCCGATTCAAAGCTGGAAAAGAACTTTCTGCCAAATTGTAATCGCCGCACAAAACTCATTGAAGCTCCGTAAAACACGGAGCTTTTTTTTATCGCGGATTTTTTGGATTAGGTTCAGATTTCACGCCTGCCCGTACCGAACGGTGCGTTCGGGCGGGGATTGATTCATAGGATTTCAGCATAATCCCTAAAATCCTCTCGCAGCTCACAACTCATTGCTCTCATCCCTGATAATACCTTTTCCGTTTTTTCTATAAAATTTTGCGACATTTGCCCAACTAAAAATTCAAACATGGGAAGAGGAGATAAAAAAACCAAGAAAGGGAAAATTTTTAAGGGCTCATTTGGCAAGTCCAGGCCCGCTGGCCCGAAAAAAATTACCGGAAATTCCCCGAAGAAGAAAGTTGATGGTTGATAGTTGGTAGTTGATAGTGAGAGAAAAGACCAGAGTCTGTTGTGTATTTGCTTGAGAAGGGTTCTTCTGATTCTCTTTCTGACGACTGAGGACTGACAACTGGCAACTGTAGTAAAAACCGTCACTAAAGAACGACAAGCTACAAACCACAAACTATAAACAACTAGTGGCCAAAAGCCATTAGTTCAGGGTGCAAGACGTTCAATTTTCCATTTTCCATTTTCAAGAACGGAATATTGTATCCGGTCGTGCAGGCGGCTCGGACGTCCCTGCCAGAATTCAATGATCACTGGTTGCACGCGGTAGCCACCCCAGAATGGTGGTCGCACCAAATTTTCTTTCTGAAATTTTTTGGAAACATTCAGGTATTGTTCGTCCAGCCAGTTGCGACTTTCAATCACCCTGCTCTGAGGAGATGCCCACGCTCCCATCTGACTGGCAGCCGGCCGGGAAAGAAAATACTGATCGCTTTCTTTCATTGATGCTTTCATCACCAGTCCGGTAATGCGCACCTGCCGCTCTAGTTCCTTCCAGAAAAAAACGAGACAGGCCCTCGGATTTTCTTCGAGCTGCATGGCCTTGAAACTTTCGTAATTGGTGTAAAAAACAAATCCGTTTTCATCAAATCCTTTTAACAAAACAATTCTTGCGGAAGGCATGCCATCGGCCGATGAAGTGGCAAGAGTCAAGGCATTGGGCTCAGTGATCTGTCCGTCGATAGCCTGCTGCCACCATTTTTCGAATTGTTTTACAGGATTGGGGTCGACATCTGTTTCCAACAAACTTTGTGAAGAATATTCCCGGCGCAGATCGGCAAGTGATGCACTCATACTGATGATTGATGTGCAAATGTAGTCTGGTTCAGCGATCCGACTTTCTACGCAACAAGTAGTCTCTTTCTTCTGCCATCATGTTCAACATGCTTTCCAGTTCGCCGATGCGTCGGAGTTCTGTTTGAAGTTTCTTATTGGTATCGGATATGCTTTGCATATCGGTGTTGAGCTCTTGTAAGAATTGTACTTTCTTTTGAAGTTGCTGTCTTTGCAGATTGGATTCAGATAGTTTGTCTTCCAGCGTATTCATTTCAAGACGCATGCGCTGATTTTCATTCATCACTTCTTCCAGTTTTTCCTGCTTCCTCTGAAGCTCCTTGTGCACCTGCTCGTAAGAATGACGAACATCCTCAAGCTCGATAGCAAGATTGTTTGCACGATTGGCTTGTTTTTCCAGTGCCGACATCTTCTCCTGGAGTTGATCAAACTCCTGATAAACTTCTTCAATCTTCGCTGCCATCTTGTGTGCAGTGGAAGCCTGCTGCTGCACTTCTTCTATTTCCTCATCTTTTTTCTCGATGATGCCGTGCAGTTTATTAATCTCTTTTTGAAGCGCATTGTTTTGTTGCACCAGTTCCTCTCTTCCGTCATGCTCCACCTGTTCTATCTTCTGCAGGTAGCCAGTGAGCAGTTTTTGCTGCTGCGCAATGGTCTCTTTCATGTCCTGCACCAGATGTTCGTCGCTGCTGATTTGTTTCTTCGCAACAGCCGCTTGTTCTTCACGCGAAGCAGATGCTTCATAACGCATACGTGCAAATTGTTCTTCCAGGTCAACGAGGCTGCTGCGACGGAAGCTGGGAGCAGGTTCTTGTTTCACTTCTTTCGCCGGCCGCGGTTTTTTTACAGGTTTTGCCTCAAAAGAATTTCCTTCAAGTGCTTGTTTCAATGATTCACGACTTTTCAAGAAAAAATAAATAGTTACCCCTAATGTAATTGCACCCAAGGGAAGGGCAACGAAAGCGACCCAGCTTAAATTTATGGCGATGAGATTCATGCAGTCAGTCCAGAAGTTTTTAGGCTGACAAGCTAGTAATTTTTTTCTGAAATCACATGAATTAGAAGGGGGTATTGGGGTAATAAGGTAATGAGGTATTGGGTTGGAATTGGGAATTGGGAATTGGTAATTAGGAATGCAACAGGTTGCTATGAAATCATCAGTGCCTGGCCCGACCATGCGCTTCTGTGAGGTGAAATCTTTTCTTTATTCGTGGCATCCTGGATAAGTGTAATCTCTTAGGGAAAAGAGCGACGTTGCTCCGCACTCTTTCTCTTTCTCTTTCTGTTTCTGCTTTTATCCCATCACCAGCGTGCCTACTTTTTCTCCTGTAACCACACGTCGGAGGTTGCCCAGTTTGTTCATGTCGAACACGACAATGGGAAGATCATTTTCCATGCACAGTGTGAAGGCTGTCATATCCATCACATTCAGTTTTCGTGTGATGCATTCCTGGAAAGTGATGGTGGAAAACTTAGTTGCTGAAGGATCTTTTTCAGGATCGGCTGTGTAGATACCGTCCACCCTGGTTCCTTTCATAATCACATCAGCTTTTATTTCAATGGCACGAAGTGAACCGGCAGTATCTGTAGTAAAATAGGGATTGCCTGTGCCGGCTCCAAAGATCACCACTCTTCCTTTTTCCACGTGGCGGATCGCTCTTCTTCGAATGTAAGGTTCTGCAATCTGTTCCATCTTGATGGCGCTCTGCAACCTGGTGTACACGCCAATCCTTTCCAACGCAGCCTGAAGCGCCATTCCATTGATGACAGTTGCAAGCATACCCATATAATCGCCATGTGCTCGTTCAATACCAGTTTCAGCTTCATTCATTCCCCGGTAAATATTTCCTCCGCCAATCACCACTGCCACCTGAACTCCCAATTCGGTAATAGACCTGATGTCCTGTGCATACTGACTTAAAACATCTGTATCGAATCCAAAGCTCTTGTCCCCCATTAACGACTCTCCTGATAGCTTGAGTAAAATGCGCTTGTATTTAGGTAGCATAAATTGTATTAGCGCTGCGAAGATAAGGATTGAGGGAGATTGGTATTGAGGTAATGGGGTATTCAGGTATTGAGGGGAATTGGCAATTGCCTCCTTCGCTATCGCTACGACGGCCATAGAGGAATTGGGAATTAGGGAGAGAATTGGATTCTATGAAATCATCAGGCCGTGAAATCTTTTCTTAAACTGTGAAATCCGTGATTAAGGAATTAGGGATACAATAGATTTCTATGAAATCATCAATCATGGTAATCTCTTTAATCAATCCCCGCATTGAACCTAGACAACCGACGACTCTTAATGGCGGTAGACGGTAATTGGTTGTCGGTTATCTTCTAAACATTTTACCTACTTTACCTCCGTGTTTTACCGCCTGCTCAAAGTATATGCAAGGTTTGCGATCTGGATCTACTGCCGGCGCATCATCATCAACAAACCAGAATTGTTGAAAGCGAAAGGTCCGCTGCTGCTCGCAGCCAATCATCCGAATTCTTTCCTGGACGGTGTTATCCTCACTACTCTTTTTGATGAACGTGTTTATTCGCTCGCCAGAGGAGACGTCTTTAAAAAAAAATGGATCGACAACCTGTTGCGCAGTCTGCAGCTACTGCCTATTTATCGCACCAGTGAAGGGTCAGAAAACCTGGAACAGAATTATACCACCTTTGCCGCGTGCAGAAAAACCTTTGAGCAAGGTGGGATTGTATTGATATTCAGCGAAGGCAGATGTGAGAATGAATGGCACCTCAGGCCATTGAAAAAAGGAACGGCCAGACTGGCCATTACTTCTTGGCAACAGTCCATTCCATTAAAAGTAATTCCAACAGCATTTAATTACAGCTCCTTTAAAAAATTTGGAAAGGAAATGCATTTGTTCTTCGGCGAGGAGATCGGATCCAACTCAGTCCTGCAAGAAGAAACAGAAGGAAAAAGATTGCTTGCCTTCAATGAAAATCTCGAACATCAGTTGAAGCAACTGGTTTATGAGATCCATCCGGAGGACAGGATGCGGGTGAAAAAAATTTTTCCCATAAAGAGAACTGCTTCGTTTTATTTTCTTCTGGTTCCCGCAATTTGCGGATGGCTGCTTCATGCTCCTTTGTTTTATCTGGCAAAAACAATTGCATCCAGGTTCAAAAACAGTGGTCATTACGATTCTGTACTCCATGGACTGTTGATTCTCTCATATCCCGTCTATCTGCTCCTCATTTTTATTATTTCCTGGTTTATTCATCCTGCCTACTCTTTTCTATCTGTTTTTATACTTCCATTCACTGCCTGGTCTGCAGTGCAGGTTGGACTTTAGTTGGTTCACATCGTTTGACAACGGCGAAGGTATTTTCAAAGAGATTATTCATGTTGAATTTTAGAATATAGATTCCGGTATATAGGATTCTATTTAAATTTTTGTTTTGGGATATACCACGAAATGATCGCTTAATAAACTGTCTTGCTTTTGACGAAGACTTTTAGAGGTAGTTATTTTTGAGAAGGCGAATTTTTTTTGAGAGATTTATTGATAGGAGTCTGTCCTTACTGGCTCGCGTTCGCTCGCGGTCTCCGAAGGGACCTCGGGATTTCTTCTTCGACAGTCAATCCTTAGTGTTAGATTTTTTTTGAAGAGAGTATTTTAATGACAGTCAATCCTTAGTGGTTAGATTTTTGGAGAGTTTTACTTAGAGGCAGTCATTCTTTAATGATTAGATATTTTGGAGAGTGTTTTTAAGGCGGTCATTTCTTAGAGGTTGGTTTTTTTCCTTTCTACTTTTTCTCTTGGAAAGAAAAAGTAGAGCAAAAAGTTCAAGGATCCCGCCTACGGCGCGACGCGCGTCCGGGCCGCGGCACAACGGTCACTCAAAGTTTGTCTCGGAGAAACCTTATACTAGACATTCTGGCCTTTACAGAATAAAGTTCACTACAGGTATCGAACAGCTTGATAGTCGAAGGGCTTTTATTCGAAGAGCGTGAGGGCGCTGGTTCCCCCGCCTTCGGCGAGGTTCAGTTTTGCGATGATCTTAATGAATGATCCTGGTTTCATTGATTTGGAGCGCCCTACTGCATGTGAGTGTACTACAAGGCGGTCTTGGGCCTGATGCTCGCTTCGCTCGCAGGAGATTGCCGCGCTGCGCTCGCAATTGACGCCAAATCGAAAATGCATTACTGTTTCGATTATGTTAATTAGGTATTTGCGTAAGTAACACCTTTTGAGCTATTGCGTAAATAATACCTTTTAAGTTATTGCATAAGTAACACCTTCAAATTATAAAGTAACACCTCCAATTATAAGGGAAGGTTGAAACCCGTAGTGAGCATTGTAGGTTAGGCGTCATTGCGAGCGAAGCGCGGCAATCTCCTTGCAAGCGAAGCGAGCATCAGTATTTCGAAGAGTGTAGTAAAGTGAATAATGGAGTAAAATACTTGTGATGTTTTTAAAGGTCTTTTACCTTATTTGCCCGGATGCTGTTCCTTAGTAAATGGGTTTTTTGTAAACTATTAATCTCAATATTAATACCTACAATATTTTTCAGTCCTGGTTCTCGCAATTTCTTCAGACGTAAGCAAAATCCGCTTATGACTTCTCTTCTATTTTACTGCCTTGATTCGGCTTACTGCCCTCTTCGAATTAAAAGAGTGTACAAGCGCCTTGTTCCGCAAGACTGTAACTTAAGAACTCTATGACCTTGCCATAGCGGAACACAGCGCCTTTAGCATCTCCGATTAAAAGCACTAAGACCTTAAAAACAATTAAAACCAATAGTAAGCTTCGATCTAAGGAGCAAGACCGCCTTGTATAACGCAATCCCGAGACAAGCTCTCGCTGACTGTTGTGCCGCGGCCGGCAATCCGGGCGGAGCCATTCGGATTGCCTAGAGTTTTTGCTCCACTTTTGGGGCAATGCCAAAAGTGGAAAAAGAAAAAAACCAACCTCTAAGAAATGACCGCCTTTAGGAAAACACTCTCTTCAAAAAATCTAACCACTAAGAATGGCTGCCATTAAAAAATTCTCCTAAAAAAACCAATCACTAAGGAAAGACTGCGATAAACACCTCTCCAAAAAAAATCAAAGCGCTAAATAACCGTGAAAGGGATAAGAATTATGTAGATAAAACATAAGTGTTAGACAGCACGAACATCTTCATCTCTTCGCGTCTTGCGCGAAACCAATCGCGAAAGCGATCCCTTAAT
This sequence comes from Flavisolibacter sp., assembly GCA_045805145.1. Taxonomy (GTDB): domain Bacteria; phylum Bacteroidota; class Bacteroidia; order Chitinophagales; family Chitinophagaceae; genus Flavisolibacter. Next base: position 7,258 of record JBJMLU010000008.1, read on the forward strand.
TGATCTTTAATTTCTTTCCAAAAACCTTTTGAAATTTTTCGAGTTTGGGACGGATAACGATGGAACAATAGGGATTGGTGTTCTTATTGTTTTCGTAGTATTCCTGGTGATAGTCTTCTGCCGGATAAAATTTGGAGAATGCTGCGATCTCTGTTACAATGGGTTTATCGTATGCACCGGATTTATCCAGTTCGTTTTTGTAGTATTCTGCTTTTTGTTTTTGTTCGGAGTTGTGGTAGAAAATTGCGCTGCGATATTGAGTGCCTACATCAGCACCCTGGCGATTGAGACTGGTGGGATCATGAACTTCAAAAAATACTTCCAGCAATTCATCATAACTGATCTTGTCCGGTTCATACACTACCTGAACACATTCTGCATGGCCCGTTTCTCCGGTACAAACCTGCTTGTAAGTTGGATTGGACACCTTTCCGCCAGAATATCCCGAGGTCACTTTCAACACACCATTCAGTTCTTCAAAAACAGCCTCGGTACACCAGAAACATCCTGTAGCAAATGTAGCCGTATCGGTTTTTTCGGCGCTTTGTGCGTCGATCAGGGATGAGCTCATGGCCTTGTATTTTTTTTCCGAATTGCATGCAAATAAACTGCAGAAACCCAGGAAAGTAATGAATGCTTTGGTGATCATAAATGACTGGGAAACAAATTTCAGTCTGAAAATAGAAAATGAAAAGCCAACAAAAAAGTTTTAACACCGCCTTTGGGCCCTCTTTTGCATAAATTTAGTGTTTGGGCTGCCCTAACTTTGAAAAAATTTTGGAAAGAGCTTCATGAAAATATACCCGGAATCGGCTTCATTACAACTGGAATTCGACAAGATAAAGGCTTTACTTACTGAAAAATGCAAAACGGAATTTGCAAAATCAAAGGCAACCAGCCTGCGCATTCACACCAAAAGAGAATACATCGACCTTGAACTGAGGCAATCGCATGAATATAAACAGCTCTCTCAGAACTCCATTCATTTCCCGAACGATTATGTGCTGAATCTTTCTTATGAGCTCCGGCTGTTGGAAATTGAAGGCGCCTTGTTATCCGGCGAACAACTGGTATCACTGCGCAAGCTGGCCCAAAGCATGGAAAGTATTTTTCGCTGGTTCGATGCCGAAAGAAGAAGCTCGTACCCTGCGCTTTCTGAAGTGATCAGCGGCACCTACTATGAAAAAGCCATTCTCCAGATGATCAATGATGTAGTGGACGACAGTGGGAATGTGAAAGACAATGCATCGCAGCAATTGCAGTCGATCCGGATGAATCTGTATCGCAAACGCAATGAACTCAGAAAATTATTTGACCGTATCATTGGTAAGTTGAACAAACAGGGATACCTGGCCGAAATCGAAGAAAGTTTCATGAGCGGCAGAAGGGTAGTGGCAGTTTTTGCAGAACAGAAAAGAACGGTCAAAGGCATTCTTCACGGAGAAAGCGACAGCCGGCGTACAGCTTTCATTGAGCCAGAAGAAACCATTGATCTCAATAACCAGCTTTATGAACTCGAGAATGCAGAACGCGAGGAAGTGTATCGCATCCTTAAAGGGCTCACAAGGCATCTATCTGTTTATGCTTCCTTGCTTCAGGCCTGGCATTCCATTTTGGGAGAATATGATTTCATCAGAGCGAAAGCTTTACTGGCTTCCGATATCCAGGGAGAATATCCTGTTCTCTCAGACAAGGCCATGGTGCACCTCGTAAAAGCGCTTCATCCATTATTGTATTTATATAATCAGCGATCTTCCAAACCCACCATTCCTGTTGACATCAGTCTTCGCGAGGACAGCCGCATTCTCGTGATCAGCGGTCCGAATGCAGGTGGTAAAACGGTTACCTTAAAAACAGTAGGACTGCTGCAAATGATGGTGCAGAGTGGACTTCTGGTACCGGTTCATCCTTCCTCTGAATTTGGAATTTTCAAACAGTTGATGATCCATATTGGAGACACACAGAGTCTGGAATTCGAACTGAGTACCTATAGCAGTCATTTGCTCAGCATGAAATATTTTATGGAGAACGCCAATGGCCGTACGCTTTTTTTTATTGACGAACTGGGAAGCGGAAGTGATCCAAACCTCGGTGGTGCATTTGCAGAAGTGATATTGGAGGAACTGGCCAGGAAACATGCATTTGGAATTGTGACCACACACTATCTTAATTTGAAAGTGATGGCCAATAAAACCAGGGGTGTTATTAATGGAGCTATGGCTTTTGACGAAAAAAAATTACTGCCACTTTATAAATTAATTGTAGGCAAGCCTGGGAGCTCTTATACTTTTTCCATTGCAGAAAGAATTGGTCTGGACAAAAATCTGATTTCAAAAGCAAGGGCATTGGTGGATGAGGAACATTTTCGTTTGGATAAATTGCTCAATCGCACCGAACAGGATCTCCACAAAGTGCAGGAGAAAGAAAGAGAACTGCATCGCCTGCTCAAGGAAAATGAAAGTCTAAAAAAAGAAATGGAGACGGTAATGGACCGTGAACGTCATCGTCAGCAGGTAGAAGTATTGAAGCAGCAGAACAAAATGACAGAGGAAAGACTGGCTTATTTAAAAGACATGGAGCGTAAGCTGCGGCAGATGGTGATTGAATGGAAAAAAACAGAAGACAAGAATAAGGTGGTCAAACAGATTGCAGCCCTGCTCTTAAAAGGGAATGAACAAAAGGCAGCGAGCAAGAAACAGAAAATAATTGAATCCAAATATGAAGAGATCCATGGCGACATCAGGGTAGGAGACCGGGTGAAGATGAAAAGAAATCTTCAGGTAGGTGAAGTGCTGGAACTGCGCGGAAAAAAAGCCGTAGTCAAAATCGGTTTGCTGCCCATGCAAATCGATATTGCTGATCTGGCGAGAATAAAGGAAAGGGAGCTGTGAAGTGGAGCTGCGAGCTTTGAGCAGTGAGCTTTGCAGCGATGTAAACATTTGATCGGTGAGTTACCAGTCGAGGGATTTTTACTTGCAAGGAATCAGTGTGTACTACAGTAGGATCAGAAGTCTGATGCTCGCTTCGCTTGCAAGGAGATTGCCGCGCTTCGCTCGCAATGACGCCTAACCTACGATGCTCACTACAGGTTTCAACCTTGCCTCATAATTGGAGTGTGTACTTATGCAAATACTTAATTAGTATAATCGAAACAGTAATGCATTTTCGATTTGGCGTCATTGCGAGCGCAGCGAAGCAATCTCCTTGCAAGCGAAGCGAGCATCAGGCCTTGATTGTACTGAAGGACACACTGATTCCTTGCAAGTAAAAAAATCACTCGACAGCAGGTCACCGAACAACAACATCTGCCCTCGGCATACAAAAGCCAAAAGCCAACAGCTACCAGCTACCAGCCATAAGCTTTATTCTCACAGCTCGCTGCTTTCTCTCCTCATCCCCGGCCATGCCATTGATCCACTTGTTTTTCTTTTGCTTTGCGCAGCATGGATTGAAGTTTATTGACGGCAGAATCAACGGACTGTTCGAAATCGGCACTACTTTCTTTAACGAACAGGTCGTTGCCGGGAATGGCTAGCCTGATCTCGCAATAATTGTTTGGTGTAGCACGATCGGGTCCAAGAAACAGTACTACATTGGCACCGACAATCTGATCATTCGGGGTCAGCTTTTCAATTTTTTCCCTGGTATAGCTTTCGAGTTCGTCCCCTGCTTTAAATCCAAGCGATTGTATGATGATATTCATAATTTTTTTCTCTTTAAGAATACCATAATTGTACCAATCGTTAATCACGGATTGATTAGGAGGATCCGAGCGATTGATGTTTCCAACACGGATGACAAAGATCAAGTACGGATTTCCCTGACGATAATTTCATAGTAACCTGTTTCAATCCAATTCCCAATTCCTAATTCCTAATTCCTAATTCCATCTCAATACCTTAATACCTCAATACCCAATACCCAATACCCAATTCCAAATTCCACCTCCTACCCAAACACCCGGCATGATATTTATATACATACACTCGGCTTCCTATGATGTCTTTTCAAAAATACCAGACATTAGAATCATCTTTGCAGGCCGAGATCCTGTGGCTGCATGGAGTGTATCTGGACCTCATCAGACATACGCCGAAACTCAATATCGAACTCTATTCACTTTTTGATTTTTACGTCGAGATTTATTTCGACAAAGTTTCGGAAGAACCGCTTTTCCTAAAAGCATTTAAGGATATCCGCAAACTAGATCCTTTTTTGGAACACGTGGATATCGAAAGCCTCCTGGAAGCTCCCTGGAAATAAAAAATCCTCTCAGAGAGAGGACTAGTTATGTAAGGCGTTAAGGTTCAGTTCCTGGTTTATTCATACGAACGGACGCCTGGATTTTCTAGGATTGGATGCGTTCAATAGGATTTGGATAAAAAAACGGGCTTTCTACGGATAAAGGAAAAAAAGAAGTTGATTGATATTGGATTTTTTGATTGGCTTTTCAGGATTGGATAATGTTTGGCTTTTCAGGATTTGGACGGTTTTTGACTTTAGGATATTGGTTTTGGTTTTCTGGACATTGGACTGATTGATGTGCATCAACCAACTTCTGATACAAATGTAGCGGTCCCAGGCATGGCGTACAATGGCATTAATGCTCAATTTTAGGCTTATGGTATTTACTCAAAGCCGCGTACTTCCATCCATTCCTGCAAGGTAAACTCCGTGTTCTTTATTGGTAGAAATACGAATCGCAGATTTTAGGATGACAAGATTCGCGGTACTGTCCTGTGATCAGTTTCACGCAAAGACGCAAAGAATTGAAGCCGCGAAGAATGTTTTCTTTTCTATAGTACGGAGTGTCCTACTAAGTTTACATGAAGATGATTCAGGTAGCTTCACTTCTTCGAATAGAATAAAAGCCAGACAACAGTAAAGAATAGTTGAGCTAAGGACAAAAAAATCTTTGCGGCTTCAAATCTTTGCGTCTTTGCGTGAAACCAAATTCAGGTCTTTTCGCCTTTCACAGTTGATGCCTGGCGATTGAGGATGGATGATTCGCGGATGATCAGGCTTGTTTCAAGAACCCTGGTCTCAAAATCTGTCACGGGCCTTTTGCTTTCGATCATCTGAATCAGCAGTTCTGTGGCAGTTTGACCGATCTCAAATGCAGGCTGACAGATCACAGTGAGCGAAGGAGAGAATAGATCACCAACCTGCGTATTGGTAAATCCCGTGAAGCCCACTTCTTTTTTTTGCTTCATGCGTTTTAGGAAGCCAAAGCAAACGGTGGTAAGCCTGTCGCCTGCGGTAAAAATGGCATCAGGCCGGTTTTTAAGTTTGAATAAGCTGTTCAGGGCATCTTCTACTTCCTGTGCAATCATCCCTCCATGATTGCAATAGCGCACCAGGCTTTCATTAAAAGGTATCTCATGTTTTTCCAATGCTGCTTTATAGCCATCCAGTCTTTCAATGGATATGGACAGATAAGGAGAGCTGGTGATGTGAGCGATCTTTTTAAAGCCCTCGTAAATGAGATGCTCTGTTGCATGAAAAGCACCCAGATAATTATTGGCGACAACTTTGTGCGTCTCGATCTCATTGGTGATGCGGTCAAAAAAAACAATGGGCAATCCTTTTTCATGCAGGTCCTTCAGATAACTGATGTCAATGGATTCACTCGATAATGAAACCAGCAGTCCATCCACGCCACGTGCAGCCATGTGCTCTACGTTTACTTTTTCACGCTCCTGTGATTCATGGCTCTGGGTGATGATGACATGATAACCCCTGTTGTAGGCGATGGACTCGATTCCGTTAATGGACTGGGAAAAATAATTGTTGGCGATTTCACTGACCACCACGCCAATGGCCCTGGTTCTTCTTTCCTTCAGGCTGAGTGCAATGGGATTGGGCCGGTAGTTAATTTTTTCTGCGTATTCAAGCACCTGTTTCTTTGTTTCGGCGCTGATCTCGTAACTCCCGCGAAGCGCCCGGGAAACGGTAGAGGTCGAAAGATTAAGCGCCCTTGCAATATCCTTTATCGTTACGCTGTCAAACTTCATTTTTAAGGAAATACATTATACTAGATTAGCCGAAAAACCATTTAAAAGTATGATTTTCCAAGCTATAGAATCAATTGCAAACGATATCGGTAACGATTGCGTAAAAAAATCCTTTTGGTGCGATGGTTGTGAGGGAATATCTCGTTAGACTTGTTATGAAAACTGAAGAAGATTGCTTGATCCCTCCGAACTTAATGAAGTTGGACCCCGCCCCTGGAAATGCATCATCATATTTTTTAGAACAGTTCAGCCAAAACATAATTTCTTAAACAACTAAGCTTGAATATGAACAGAAAACTTTATCTCTTATTGATTGCCTGCTTTTCATTAACCATAGCTTGGAGTCAAACCAGACATGTAACCGGCCGTGTTACATCCGACAGTACCAAACAAGGCATTGCTGGAGTGAATGTGTCTGTAAAAGGAAGCAACGTCAGTACAGCAACTGCTGGTGACGGGCGATTTGCAATTGAAGTTCCGCAACAAGGAAACAGCAGCCTGGTTTTTAGTTCTGTTGGATACAATACACAGGAAGTGGCTGTTGGTAGCAGGTCCAATGTGGATGTAACGCTATCGACTTCCAATTCTTCTCTTGACGTCGTGATTATCGGATATCAGTCTGTTCGCAGAAGAGACCTTACTGGCTCGGTCTCATCCCTCAATTCAAAACAACTCAGAGACGTTCCGGTTAATTCGGCTGCAGAAGCGCTGTCTGGTAAATTGGCCGGGGTGCAAGTGAGTGTTTCCGAAGGTGCGCCGGGTGCAGATGTAGACGTGTACGTGAGAGGGCGTAATTCTATCACCCAAAGCGGTTCTCCTTTATACGTTGTAGATGGCGTTCAGGTTGAAAATGCCTTGTCAGTACTTTCTCCCCAGGACATCGAGTCCATTGATGTTCTCAAAGATGCAGCGTCCACCGCTATCTATGGAGCCCGTGGTTCAAATGGTGTATTTATCATTACCACAAAAGGCGGAAAAAATACAAATGGAAAAACGACGGTAACTTATAATGGGTTTGCAGGTTTTTCCCAGATGAGCAAAAAGCTCAATATGATGGACCCATGGAATTTCGTAATGTATCAATATGAGCGGGCCAAATACACAGAGAACCCCACAGATACGTCTACCGCAACGCAATACATCAAAAGGATGAATAATTTTGATTCAATTTCTGTGTATGGAATTTACCCTGGTGAAATCGATTGGCAGGATAAGATGCTGGGGCGAAAGGCCTTCCAAATGACACACAATATTAGTGTTAGCGGAGGTACAGCAGCTACTCAGTTTAACTTGAGCGGAACTTATAACAGGCAGCAGGGATTATTGGCCAATTCGGATTATAATCGCAAATTATTTTCTTTCCGTTTCGATCATAAAGTAAGCGACAAGCTCAAAGTTGGCTTCAATGCCCGTTTTAATAATCAGGAAATCTCAGGCGCCGGTACCTCCGATGTTGGTGGCGCGGGTTCAAACAGGTTAAGACAATATACCCGCTATCGTCCTATGGTACTGCCAGGACAAACCGAAGATTATTATGATCCTACTCTTGATGCCAATAACCCGGGAAATGGTTTGAACCTTGTAAATCCCATTCAGCTGATGAATGCTGAATACAGGCTGAGGACAATGACTGTTTATAATGGGAGCGTGTATTTCAATTATAACATTGCAAGAAAGCTTAGCTTTCGTAGTACCTTAGGTGTCGACGTTAATCAGACAGAAAACAGGGCTTATGATGATACACTGACCCTGAATTCAAGGAACTTCAGTCGTATGCCGGTTCTTGACCTCATTCAGATAAAGACAACAACGATCAATAATTCCAATGTATTGACCTATTCAAATCCGACTGTCTTTGGTTCGCTAAATTCACTGGACGTGCTGGTTGGGGAAGAAACCTATCAGCTTCATTCACTGTCGAACTCTTTTGAGTACCGATATTTTCCCGTAGGAACCAAACCTGAACTAGCTTTCGCAAATCTGGGTCTGGCCAGTCCGCCGGCAGGTTTTATTCAACCCAAGCCTGCATCCAGCGATGTTTTAACCACGCAGCTTTCATTTTTCTCCAGGGTTAGTTATAACTACAACCGTAAATATTTGTTGACGCTTAATTTCAGAGCGGATGGTTCTTCTCTCTTCGGTCCAAATTATAGCAGTCCCGTTGCCCTCTCCGATTCAACCAATCATAAATGGGGATATTTTCCTTCTGCATCTTTTGCCTGGAGAATTTCACAGGAGAATTTCATGAAGAATATTTCTTTCCTCAATGATGCAAAGATCCGTGTGAGTTATGGTTCTGCGGGCAATAATAGACTTCAGCCTTATGGTTATACAAATGGATATGCGCCACCTTCAAATGGAGGATATGGTATCAACGACGTTCTTAATTACACGCTTGGATTCAGCAGCACAAGATTGGGAAATCCCAATATTCAATGGGAGACCCTTACTTCCAAAAATCTGGGCTTCGACCTTAGCTTTTTTCAAAGCCGCCTGAATCTGACCCTGGATCTCTATTCAAATTTGACCAACAACCTTTTAATCGATAATAAAATAGATCCTTCAAGAGGTTTCCTCACCCAGTATCAGAACCTCGGTACTTCAAGGAACCAGGGTGTTGAAATACAATTGAACGGTGTGGTGATGAATAAAAAGAATTTCAACTGGAACGCCAATTTCAATATTTCCTTTAACAAGAACAAGATCATCAAACTGGGAAGCCAGGATAAATTCACTGCTAATTCCGGCTGGTTCAGCAGCAATGGTAATCCGGATGATTACCTGGTGCGGGTAGGTGACGAGATAGGTACGATGTACGGACTTAAAGTAGATGGATTTTATACCACCGCTGATTTTAATACAGCAAGGGTTGTCAATCCCAACTATCCCAACCTCACCTGGCAATATATTCTCAATCCAAAATTGCCCAATCCCGCACAGGTATTGGCAGACCTGGTACAACCCGGACAGATCAAGTACAGGGACATCAATGGTGATGGGAAAATTACACTCGATAGCGACCGGACTGTGATTGGCCATGCTCTTCCAAAATTTACAGGCGGCTTCAATCAACAGTTTAGCTACAAGAATTTCGACATGAGTGTGTTTATTAATTTTTCCTATGGTAATGATATCATGAATGCCAACAAACTTGAATTTTCGAATGCCTACGGCGTTGACGCAAACATGCTGCAAATCATGAACGACCGTTGGAGGGTGATTGACAGGTCGGGCAACCTGGTGCAAAAACAAGTGAACAATACCACCGTCATTGGCATTTCTCCGGATTCGCTATCGTCATTGAATGCGAATGCACGAATTTGGACACCGATCCGCACGACAACAGGTTTCTACCCAAGTTCTTTTGCAGTAGAGGATGGATCGTTCATCCGTATCAACAATATCACGCTGGGATATACCCTGCCCAGGCAGTTGATGCAAAAGGCAAAGATTAGCAGCCTTAGGGTTTATGCAACCGTATATAATGTGGCAACCATAACCGGTTATTCCGGTTATGATCCCGATGTAAATGTGAAAAGGAATTCACCGCTAACGCCCGGAGTTGATTATTCCGCTTATCCACGGGGACGGACTTTTGTTGCGGGAGTGAATCTTTCTTTTTAAAAAAACGTCAATTCTAATAAAAAGCTTGTATGAAAAAGATCATGTACAACATAATATATAGAAGCATAGTGTTGGTTCTTTGTGTTGTTTTCCTTGGCTCATGTAAAAAATATTTATCACCCGCTCCAATGTCCACCATTGACCCCAGCGTGGCATTCAGCAATATTCCGAATGCCCAGGCTTCGCTGATGGGAGCTTATTTCAATCTGTCGGGCGATTTTGGATACGGCATCAGGGTAAGTTATTATTATCCTTATGACGATGATGCAATCATGGGAGGCGGTTCCGGACTTGACCAATTGCGGCACCAGGAAGCACACTATCTGGCAACTGCTGGTAATTCAGACATCGGCAATACTTTCAACCAATTTTATTCTGGAATTGCCAAAGCCAACTATTGTATTTATTACATTCCCAGAATGCCGCAGTTTACTTCCGGTTCTGAAATAGAAAAGTCTCAGCTTCAGAGGATGCTCGGAGAGGCGCTTCTGATAAGAGCGCAATATTATTTTGAGCTCATAAGATTGTGGGGCGATGTTCCGGAACACAGATTACCCGCAGCCCTGGAAACAGTGGAGTTTTCATCCAGAACCAATCGTGATACTATTTATAGCCATTTGCTTCAGGATCTCACTTTTGCCAAAACGCTGATGCCCTGGAGAACCCAGGTTAGTCAGGATGAAAGATTTACAAAGGGCACTGCTTTTGCGCTTCAGGCTAAAATCGCATTATTTGCCGGCGGATATTCGCTCAGGCAAAATGGTCAAATGCAAAGGCCCGCTAACTATCTCGATTTTTATAAAATGGCAAGGGCAGATTGCGATACTTTAATGCAAAACCGTGCACAGCATAATTTATTGCCGTCTTACAAAAGTCTTTGGAAAGATGTGATTGATGCACACAAACCAGTTGACCCTTCAGGCGAAATAGTCATGCAGGTTGCTATGGCCAATGGTACAAACTCAGACAGCAAACTTGGACTCCAGAATGGCACTAAGATCAATGGTGTAGGAGGGGCTTTGGGAAATGTGTTGCCAACGTATTTCTATCAGTTCGATTCTACAGATACCAGAAGAGATGTAACCATTGTTCCCTTTGAAGTGGTTCGGGATCAGTTTGGCAGGGGACATGCAAGCAACAGTATCTACGACGGAAAGTTCAGAAGGGACTGGGTGAGCAACCCGGGTTTTTATTTCAGCAGCGGTGTAACCTCCGGTACGAATCCCGTAACCCTTACTCCGGCTTCCAATTCCTCTTTGCAGAATATGCAACTCAATTGGCCGCTGATTCGTTTTTCAGATGTCTTATTGATGTTTGCTGAAACTGAAAATGAAATCAACGGAGCTCCTACCGCAGCAGCCGTTTCTGCCTGGATGGAGGTTGCCTTGCGTGGCCACAATGGCGTAGCAACAGAACTGCCAGCGCCACCCGCCGATAAAGATGGATTCTTTAAACTCCTTGTAAAGGAAAGGTCATTGGAATTTGGAGGTGAAGGTATTCGCAAATTTGACCTCATTCGTTGGAACCTTCTTGGAAAGGCTTTGTCTGAAACGAAAGAAAATCTCAAAAATATGGCGGCCGGTACTGCAATGAATGCCTATACCTATATGACCCCGCAGCCTTCTTATACACTTACAGCAAACTTGCCCAAGCAGATGTATTATTATCAGAATGCACCTGCAACCGACAATAAAATTTGGGCAAATTCTTTTTATAAAGCAACTCCTGCTACTGCTCCCCTCGATCCGACCAATGGAAATGTACTGCTGACCAGCAGCAACAGGGTAAACTGGTTTGCGAATGCAAATATCACCACTACGTACGTCAACTATTATGCATACGGTTTCCAAACCGGTAAAAGTGAATTGTTCCCGATTCCCCAGGCTTCCATCGATGCCAATCCTCAACTGAGGCCACAGAATCCTGGATATTGATTTCATTTATTCAATAAGGCGATTTTCCTTCAATGGACGATCGCCTTATTATTATCCCTCTATCATGATGATTCGTTTTCACTTCGTGTGTTTGGTATTTCTTGCATTGTGCACGATTAGTTGCGCGCAGCAAAAAAAA
>JBJMLU010000009.1:0-28963 GCA_045805145.1 Flavisolibacter sp.
ATAATTTTTGCATCCATTCGCCTGTTCACTTGTTTCAGTTACGGTTCTGGAAGATGAAGGAAACTGTAGTGTTGGAGACGCAGGAATTTTTGTTGTAAAAAGTCCCCGGCCATAGGTCGCCACCACAAGTGTATTATCACTAGCCCGGATCTTGAGCATATCGGTTCGAACAGTAGGAAGATTTGTTTCAGGTGCCCATTGCGTGCTTGATCCATTTACGGCATCGGTATGAAAAACACCGGTGGCTGTGGCAATGAATAACTGATCATCATGTTGTGGATCAAACACGGCCCATCGCACGGGCATGTCAGGAAGGTTTCCATCGATCTGCGACCAGCTGCTGCCGCCATCACTGCTATACCATAGATTATTCACACCAAAATTGGAATAAACTGCAACGAGGTATTGATCTGATGAACCTACATTGATACAATTGAGAAAACCAGCATTGCCAGGAGAGATATCAGTGAGGTTCGCCCCGATCGTGGCAGCCGTAACGGTGTTCGCATTATTCAACACAAATAGTTTTCCCGAATTGCTGCCCAAATACAACCGGTTGCTGGTGTAAGGAGAAACCAGAAAAGCAGAAGCCTGTCCATTCAATGCATTTACTGGCAGCACATCGGTATTACCTCCATCACTACTATCAGCGTGAGGCATACGCAAAAAGGTATTGTTGTAATAGGAACAATATAAAATATTCTGACCATCATCGTACTCATATGGATTTACAAACAATCCATAATTGGACAAGAAAATGCGGGTCCAGCTCGCACCTCCATTTCTCGTGCGATAATATTGATTAAATGGTACTGTAATAAATTGAACGCTTGGATCGAGTTGGCTGATATGCGTGTAGCATCCATCACCACCCATTACTTCTGTTGATCCCCCGAGTGTAGGATTCACAAGGCTATGCGAACCGTTATCCTGAGCTCCTGCCAGTAAATAAGGAGAACCTGCATCCGGATGAATGGAACAGGAATAAAATTGTTTGATGGAAAGACCCTGGTTTTTATCATCGAAGGTTGCTCCTCCATCCCTCGAGAGAAAAATTCCTCCATCGCCTGCAATCAATATCCTGTCTTCCACTCCAATTTTTCTCCACTGCATGAAATGGTGATCCGCATGTACATATGGCACCTGGGTGTTGTTAAATGAGATCCAATAACTCATTCTGGTGTTTGCCGAAATTCCATCATCAGATGATTTGTAAAGATCCAAACCGCCAATCAGAAATTCATGACTATTGGATGGATTGATGGCAAGGGTAATATTATACCAACCCTGATTGTTCAACACACCGGTAGGATAAACAGATGTATTTTGATTTGTCCAGGTAGCTCCCCCATCTATAGATTTATAACAGCTATCGGCATTATCAGAGGCGTTTACCGTAACACCATAGAGGATATCACCCTGGCAGGCGATCTCCAGCCGGTGTGCAGCAGGTACGTTAGTACCTGTTCGGATGCCCAGGCTGGCATTCCATCCGGTTGATGGTGTTACATGAACAGGATCATCGGTGTACCAATGGCCTACCCTGGTCTTGTGCAGTCCGAAACATGCATGAAGTCTTCCTGTACTACTGATCTCGATATCCGTACACGTAGAATCAGAAGTAAGATTAGCGGGAGTAATATTATTCCAACTGGCTCCGTGGTCAGTGGAACGGAACAAACCAAAAGGTTGTGCTACCGAGATGGTTGTAGGCCTTGCTGCCAAATAAACGTTACCTGAAGCATCACAAAGGATCTTGAAGCTTTTGATAAATGAAGATGTTGACGAAAGTTTGTTCCAGGTGGTGCCCGCATCCACCGATTTCCAGATACCTGCCCCATAAGTGGTGGCCGTCCCATAGTTTGGTTCACCCGTACAATAATACATGATGGAGGCATTCGATGGATCCTGGCACATGGAACTGATAGAAAGGGTTTCTGCATGGTCATCCAGTTTTTGCCAGGTAGGAAGCGGCGACAGGAAATTGGATGTCTTCCACAAGCCACCGGTGGTGCCACCGCAAAAAACCGTGTTACCACTTGGATCATTCAGCGTATCGACCAAAACAGCAATTATATAACCGGAAGTATGTGCTGAATTTGTAGGATTCCTGATATTACGATTGGACGTCCCAATTGTATCTGTGTTAGGCCCCCGTTCTGTCCATGTCAGCGAAGCCATTCTGTTTCTTTTCGCTCTTAATTTAGAATTCTCTGTTTGTGTTATCGCTTGCCACAGTCGTTCAGACGGAACATATCCTAAAGAAGGATCTTTTGTTTTTTCAAATTCCAGGCTGTCTCTGGCCCTGGGATTATCGTATCCCTCCTCTTCATGCTCTGAAAATTTTTCTTTCGTAGTGTTGAATGTCGACGGTAGCTGTTTGCAGGAAATCAAAAACAAAGTGCTTATGAAGACGCACAGACAGAAGAAGTGAGACCTTCTCATATGCGGGAGTTTTGGTCCTTTAAAAGTTAGACCATTTTTCAGTACAGAGCTTCAACCATTCAAAATAATTCAGAGCTTTTTTGGTTCCTTCAAAGCATAAACGGTCAAGTGCTGAAAGCAAGTCCAAAAAAAAGAGCCCGGATCAGGGCTCTTTCAAAATTATTGTTTCACCAACTTAAGCGTGAAGAGTTGTCCGTCCACGTCCCCCCTTAACACATAATTGCCCCTTGCAAGATAAGCGGGCAGGTTCCAATAAATCAGGCCCGATGGATGATCCCAGGTTGCTTGTTGTACTACTTCACCTGATGCACTCACCAACTGCAGTTTGACCTTCGAGGCATTTCGGGCAAAGCGTATATCCAGGTCTGTTAGGAATGGATTGTTCACCACCCAAATATTCTGGCTCACTTCATCATATTTTATCAACACTACCTGACTGATTGTAGATCGGCCATCCACATCATTCATTCGAAGGCGGTAGTAATTCATTTGATTGAGCTGATGATCACGGTAAGAATATTTACGTTCGCTATTGCTGTTTCCTGCTGCAGGAATGCTGGCTATCCGATAAAAATTCACTCCATCTCCCGATTTCTCCAGGTCAAAATTCCTTGCATTGATCTCCCAGGTAGTCGTCCAGTTGAGAAGCGATATGTTTTTATCCAGATGTCCATTGAATGTAAGCAGTCCCACAGGAAGCGGAGAAAGGCCCGGAATACCGGCACCGAAACTGGAAAATCCATTGGTGAAACTGAATGTAAGAATATAATCAGATCCAAAATTGGATACAGTTGGACTCACTACATCTACATGTCCTGCTGCTGCAGGTGCGGCTGGTGAGATGTCCTTGATCTGTCCTTGTGCTTTTACCAGTTGAATGCTATTGATGCTGGCTGCCGTTGCTGTTTGCCATCCATTGACTTCTGCCTGAGAAAAATAAAGACTGATGTCATAGTGGCCCGATGGGTTGCTATTGGTGGGGATCACATGGAAAGTTTTGTTCATTAAATTATTTGCTGCATTGTTGCTCCAGAAAGGAGAAGTGCCGTTGCCTGCGCGGTCGATGACGACCTGAGTGCATCCATAGTCAAATGATGAAAGATTTTTGATCCTCGCCATGAGCACACCCGAGGATGAATAAAAATACACTTCGCTGTTGGGGCCAAGGTATTCGCTTTTTGACGAGTTGAGGGCTGAAGAAACTGCAGCTCCATTATTGGTAACGCCAAAGGTGATCGCAGGTTTCGATCCATAATAGAAATAATAACTGTAGCCGAATTGCGTACCGCAGCTGATCTCATCCTGGTATTGAATGCTTCCTATGAACTGGCTGGCTATCGGATCAGAATACCCCCTCACGGGATCTGCAAGATCACTGGCATCGTCCGTCAAATTATCATAGCAGATCTCCACTGTTAAACCATCCTCTCCATTCCAGTCGAAGGGCGTGTCCAGTACAAAACTATTAACACCATTCACTGTTGCATAAGAAGGCATGGATTTTACCTCAGTGGTGGGTATTACATAAAATCCGTTATTATAAATAAAGTCCGCCGACGTTTGTCCCATGGAGATGTGAACATTCTGAAAGGCGCGATGACTATTCTTGACCAGGTTCAATGTAAAGGAATTGATCTTGCCTGCTGTCATGCCTGCGGCCTTAAGTTCAGCGGCCCTATACAGGAACTGAGTTCTTTTATATCGAAGAGACGCGTCAAATACCGGTGAAGAAGAAGAGTTACCCAGACTGAAAGAAGAAGAACCCATGGAATAATTGCCAGAAGTCAAAACAATTGGCGCGTGATCGTTGTCGGTAATAGTGAAGCTGAAAGTTTTCAATCCACCCGCATAGGCATTGGTCGAACCGGATACAGTAAAGTCTATGGTAAAATTTTCAGCCGGCTCGATCTCGGTATCATCATAAACACGAACGGTCAGGAATTTGGTTCCAGACTGTCCGCTTGAATATAGATGCTGCGTAGAAGGATTGCTAAAATCGCCGTTAGTGGTAAAATCAAAATCAATTCCCCTTATTGCTGTATTCCCCGCCCTGACTTGATAATTCACTACAGCGTCACCGACGGCAGGAGCTACTAATGAAACTTTAACGATATAGTCCGTATAATTTCTGCAGCCGGTATTTCCTGTGGATTTTTCAGATACGATGCTTGAATTACCGGTAAACCTCACTTCAGGGGTAGCTGGTATAACAGTCGTGTACAATCCTCTTCCATAGGTGGCTGCTACCAGGGCATTATCACTGGCTCGTATTTGAAGCATGTCGGTGCGCACGGTAGGAAATCCGGTCTCCGGCGTCCACACGGTACTGCCCCCATTGACCGCATCGGTATGGAATACACCAGCCGAAGTGGCGATGTACATCTTGTTGTCATTTTGCGGATCAAAAACAGCCCAGCGTATAGGCATATCCGGTAGATTGCCATCGATGCCCGTCCAGGTACTTCCTCCGTTGCTGCTGTACCAAATATTATTTACTCCGAAATTGGTAAATACTGCAACTAGAAACTGGTCCGATGATCCTATGTTGATGCAGTTCAAAAAACCGGCAGGAAAAGAAGCGCCTGTGAGCACAGTAACATTCGCATCAACGGTCCCACTACTGACCGTATTGGCATTATCGAGTCGAAGGAGCCGACCGGTTGTGCTCCCGACAAATACACGGTTGGATGTGTAGGGCGACAATTTAAATGCGGAGGCATATCCATTCAATCCGGTAACCGGTAATACGGTAGAAAGATTTCCAAAGGATGTATTGGCGTCTGCCCATCTGCGTATCTTATTCTTCGCCTCACTACCGTAAAGAATATTCTGACCGTCATCATAGTCATAAGGATTGATAAAAAGTCCAGCGTTTGAAATACGAATATCTGACCAGGTCTTTCCCCCATCCGAACTTCTTTCATAATTGTTATAAACATAAGCTCCGAACTGGATCTGGGGGTTCACCTGGTTAATGTGAACAAAGGCGCCATCTCCACCCAACACTTCCGTAGACCCGCTTAATCCCGGGTCTTCAAGTTTTTGCACTCCATTATCCTGGGCTCCTGCGATGAGATAGGGCGAACCGGCATCCGGATGGATGGCGCAGGAATAAAATTGCTTTACATTCAAATGATGGTTTCGATCACTAAAGCTTGCTCCACCGTCTCTTGAAAGAAAAATACCTCCGTCGCAGCCAATCACGATACGGCTTTCACTTCCCACCTTCCACCACTGCATGAAATGATGATCAGCATGAACATAAGGCGGCGTGAGTCCAGACCAATGCGTTAGAATCTGTGAAGCATGTTGGCCGTCATCTGTTGATTTGTAGGCATCCAGTCCACCGATAATAAATTCATGGGCGTTATCGGGATTGACGGAAAGTGTAACGTCATACCATCCCTGATTATTGAGCACTCCTCCCGGATAAGCCGCTGTATTTTGTTTGGTCCAGGTGGCTCCATTGTCTGTAGATTGGTAACAGCTGTCGGCATTATAGTTACCATCCACCGTTACAGCATACAACACACTACCTTGACTGGTCAACTCCATCCTTATGGCAGGCGGAGGGAATGAAATCGAACGGATTCCCGTACTGGCATTCCACCCGGAAGAAGGGGTTACGCCGGAAGGATTATCTGTATATCGGTGGTTCACCAGGGTGTTAAGAAAGCCGAAGCTTGCCTGCAATCTTCCTCCACTACTGAACTCAATATCGGTACAACTTTGTTCACTGGTAAGGTCATTCGGTGTGATGTTCGTCCAGCTGGAGCCATGGTCGGTTGAACGATAGAGTCCAAAGGGTTGGTTCACCGGGACGGTACCCACTTGTTGGGCAGTGTACACATTTCCTGCAGCATCGCACATGATTTTAAAAGCGCTGTTCAATGAACCGGTGCCGGGGAGTTTAGACCAGTTGTTTCCTCCATCCACCGATTTCCAAATACCATCCCCATAAACTTCACTAGGACTAAAGTACACACTGCCTGTCGCGAAATACATCACGTTCGGATTGGTAGGATCCTGGCAAATGGAAGCAACGTTCAGCGTTTCGTAATAATCATTTATAGGATGCCAGTTGGGAGAAGTGGAAAGAAAATCGGTGCACTTCCAGATACCGCCGGTAGTGCTTCCAAAAAAAACGGTATTGCCCGAAGGATCATTTAATGTATCAATCAAAATGGCATTTGTAAAACCCGATGTGGCGTTCTTGCCCGCTCTTGTATTGAAATTTGATACGCCGATCGTGTCATAATTGGGCCCGCGTTCCGTCCAGGTGAGCGAAGCAGTACCTAGTTGCCTACTTCTTCGTTTCATACTTTCGGTTCGCGCGATGGCTGCATGTAACCTCCCGGAGGGTACATAGCCCAAAGAGGGATCTACGATCTTCATAAATTCCAGGCTGTCTCTTTGCCTGGGACCATCATCACCTTCCTTCTCTTCTGTTTTTTGAGATAACGATATACCGCTGGTTGGTTTTGTTTTGCAGGAATAGACAACGCTGGTGCCCACCAGGACACAAGTCATGAGGAAGCAGGAATATCTCATATGTCAGTAGTTTGGCTTCCTAGAAGTTAGGAGATTTTTAGATATAAAACTTCAACTCCTGTTCACATATTAATAAGACGCTTCAGGCTCGATGTTAGTTATGTTGTTCGTTTTCCAGGAGAAGTGATGACCATTGATCTTTCCGCTGAGGCGTATTTCTCCAGCAGGTTCCTTGTTTTCCGCGCCGGGCATAGGATTTAATTCCAGTTTCCATAATTCTTTTTTGAATGCAGGTTGAAGCGTTACAGGGCCCTTAAGTCCCTGTTGGTTTCCTACGTATTCCGGTAACCGCTCAACCTTGAAGAGGGCAGCCGAAAATAGTTGATTGCCATATTTTACGCTGTCGATCTGCACCAGCGATCCTGCAGGGCACTCGAGATAAATAAAGTAACTGGTCCAAATCTTTGGTCCTATCGGATTGCCCTGGTCATCGGTTCGGTTCACACCAGGCAGGTGTTGTTTAGAGAAGGCGTAACCTCTGCTCACCGAGTCTTTCAATTGTCCGCACGACGAGAGAAAAAGAATGAACGAAGTAAGGGAAAGTAAGAATGTTGATTTGCATACCCGGCCCATAAACAGTAAGGTACGAAATGCAAAAAAGCCATGAAATAAAAAAGCCCCTTGCTAGAGGGGCTTTTGCAAAAGGTTCTTGCTTACCATTTATCAACTTCGTCTGAGGAAGTGGATGGTGTAGGATTGTTATTAATATTATTGACGACGGGCACTTCTGCTTCGGCGGCAACTTCTTCTGTTTCATTTTCTACTTCCACTTCGTCATGGTTGTAGGCGTCAAAATCAAAATCGGGCATCAACTGTGTCTTTACATGATCAACAGCTTCGGTCAGGGCTTTTATGAATTTGTTGAAATCTTCCTTGTACAAGAAAATTTTGTGCCGGTCATACCCATTATCATTAAAGCGCTTACGGCTCTCCGTGATCGTCAGGTAATAATCGTTTCCACGTGTAGCTCTTACATCAAAGAAATAGGTCCTGCGTTTGCCGGCACGAATCCTTTTGCTGTAAATGCTTTCCATTTTCTTTTCATTGTTGTCGTACGCCACAGTTGTAGGTTTTTACAGTTAAAAAAAAGTTTTGGTTTTTTAATGTTCACAAATATAATTATGTTTTCTCAACAGCCAAATTTGGCCCATGAATCATTTGCTCTCTTCTTTTTGCTGTCTTAAATACATCCGGTAATAAGGGCCTCTTTGCTGCAATAACTCTTCGTGGCGGCCTTCTTCTACAATGGCTCCGTCCTCCAAAACAATGATCTTGTCAAAGTCCAGCAGGCTGAAAATGCGGTGGGTGATGAGGATGGACGTTTTATTTTTCAGGTATCCCTTGAGGTTACCAATGATCTCCTTTTCGGTTCTTGCATCCACGGCGCTAAGGCAGTCGTCCAGAATCAGAATGGGCGCATCTTTCATCAGTGCGCGCGCAATGGAAATTCTTTGTTTCTGTCCGCCACTGAGCATCACGCCCCGCTCTCCGATCTCGGTTTCATACCCTTTAGGAAAATTTTCAATGTCTTTGTGAATGACCGCCAGTCTTGCTGCTTCGCGAACCAGTTCTGGTTTCTTTTCCGTAGTGGCAAATGCGATATTGTTTTCAATGGTATCGCTAAACAGAAATCCGTCTTGCGGCACATAACTGATCTGGCGGCGTAAAACATCCATGTCAATTTCGCGGATATCAGTTCCATCAAAAAGAATCCTTCCTTTCGACACGTCAAACATCCGCATCATCAGTTGGGCCAGCGTGGTCTTTCCACTTCCGGTCCTTCCCACTACCGCTATCTGCTGGCCAGGGAGAATGTGCAGATTGAAATTGCGAATCGCTTTTACACCGGTATGTTCATAGGTAAAATCAACCTGCTCCATTTTAATATCACCCGAAACATTCAGTTTCACTGGGGCTTTCACGTTCCTGATGGCGGGCCTTGTATTTAAAAATTCATTCAATCGTTTTTGTGATGCTGCTGCACGCTGGATCATGCTTGCTGTCCATCCAATGGCGCTGACGGGAAATGTAAGCATGTTGATGTAGATCACAAACTCCACAATGGTCGCAATGTCCATATGACGGTGACCATTGATGTAATATATCCCGCCGATCATGATCGTGAGCAGGGTACTTAGTCCGATCATCAGAGTCATGGAAGGAAAATACAATGCTTCTACTTTGGCAAGACTTGATGCCTGCTTGCGATAGTCTTCACTCAGGCTTTCAAAATGGTCATGGATTGGTTTTTCCTGGACAAAGGATTTGATGACGCGGATGCCTGAATAAGATTGCTGTGCATTGGTCATCAGTCCACCGAGAGCAGCCTGCAGTGCCTCGCTTTTTTTATGAATGATGGTATTGACCAGGTAAATAGTTAAGGCCAGAAGTGGTAAGGGAACCAGCACATACAGTGTCAGTTCAGGATCCCTGCGCACCATAAAATAAACACTCATGGAGATCAGGGTCACCAGGTTGATAAGATACATGATGGCCGGGCCAGTGAACATGCGCACACGACTCACGTCTTCCGCCATCCGGCTCATAAGGTCGCCGGTACTGTGGGTTTTGTAAAAAGATGCATCGAGTTTCTGATAATGCACAAACACTTCGTTCTTCTGGTCATATTCAATATGACGGCTCATGACAATGATGGTTTGACGCATCAGGAACATAAAAAATCCCCGGAGCAGGGCGAGCACCAAAATGGTAATTCCACAAACAATCAACACTTGAAGTGTAGTGAACTTCATGCTCTGAACCGTTGCCATAAATTTTTTGACCAGGATATCATAAGAAGGTTCGCGGGTGTTGACAGGCCGGGCAGATTTTGCCTGTTCAGCAAAACCGATAATAAAACCCGTGATCTGAGGC
Organism: Flavisolibacter sp.; assembly: GCA_045805145.1. Classification (GTDB taxonomy): domain Bacteria; phylum Bacteroidota; class Bacteroidia; order Chitinophagales; family Chitinophagaceae; genus Flavisolibacter. Next base: position 9,871 of record JBJMLU010000009.1, read on the forward strand.
TGAAGTACGTTGAAATAGTTGGATACAATTATGAAGAGCGTTCCCACACCCAGACGGACCCTGTATTTCCAGAAATATTTATTGAGAGCACTGAGCTGTTTCACCTTTCAAAATTAAGGTTAAGCGGTTAATAGCGTGAGGTCGGATGGGAAGCAGGCTGCTAGCTGTTAGCTGTGAGCTGCTAGCTTTTCTTTGGAGTAGCCTTCGGCGAGAACAATGTTTTTATAGTTGCAGTTGCAGTAAGCTGCCTTAATTCGAGGGGATTGCTTCGCTTCGCTCGCAATGACGTCTAAATTAAGATCCTCGCTACAGGTTCGCATGTGCGTTAGTCTGGGATTTAAGCAAATTGCTGTATCATTTCGGCTTACATTTCATTTGAAACAATCACTGACCTACCCCCATAGCCCTCAAGCCAACCCGTGAGGATCCTACTTTAGACGTCATTGCGAGCGAAGCGAAGCAATCCCCTCGAATTAAGGCAGCTTACTGCAACTGCAACTATAACAACATTGTTCTTGCCGAAGGCTACAAAAAAGTAAAAGCTAGCAGCTCACAGCTATCAGCTAGCAGCCTTCTTCTATTCAACGATCGATGTTCCATTCTCGATCTGTGCAACATAGGCCGTGAGTTCGCGGTTCATGTGTTTTTGATATGAATAAGAAAGTTCCTCAACCAGGTCTTCAATAGTTTTTTCTTTTACAATATTAATCGTGCATCCGCCGAAACCTCCTCCCATCATTCGCGCACCCAGAACTTCTTTTCTGTCGCAAACAGCACTCACCAGAAAATCAAGTTCCTTACAACTCACTTCATATTCCTTGCTCAGACCTTCATGCGTTCGAAACATTTTTCTTCCCAAAGCAGCAATATCTCCTTTTTTCAGATCTTCGCAACCCGAAAGCAATCTTTCGTTTTCCTCCACCACATATTTACAGCGGCGAAAAACGACCGGATCTTTTTTTGCCACATACAGTTGTAACATTTCCAAGGTTACATCACGGAGACTGTTTACTTCCGGATGATGCTCCTTCACCAGCGCCACACCCGTTTCGCACTGCTGCCTCCTTGTGTTGTATTCAGAAGAACCAAGGGAATGCTTCACATTGGTATTGAGCAAAACAATTTTGTATCCCTCGAGTTTCAGAGGAACATATTCATATTGCAGGCTTTGACAGTCCAGCCGGATCACATGGTCTTTCTTTCCAAACAAACTTGCAAAAGGGTCCATGATGCCAACCCGCACGCCTGCAAAAGCATGTTCCGCTTTTTGCGCGGTCAGTGCAAGGTCCATCCGCGACAGGTTGATTCCAAACACCTGGTTTAACGCCATTCCTGTGGCACACTCTACGGCTGCAGACGAAGAAAGCCCGGAGCCGATCGGTACATCCCCGTCTATGGCGAGATCAAAACCAGTCAGGGGTTTGCCCGACTTTAACAACTGGTCGGCCACCCCCAAAATATAATTCGGCCAAACATCAGCAGAGGGTTTCATCTGGTCGAGTGTGGTTTCGAATAGCTGGTCAAACTCACCGGAGTACAAACGCACAGCTTTGTCATTTCGCGGAGCAATGGCCACCCAGATCGCCATGTCAATGGCGGCGGGAAGAACAAAACCATTATTATAGTCGGTGTGTTCACCAATGATGTTGACCCGGCCGGGTGAACGGACGACTAATGGTTTTCCACTAAAGTTTCTGGAAAAATCTTCCCTGACCTTGCTGGAGATTGCCTGTTGATCTGCTATGACTGTCATAAAAAAAGAAATGAATCGACCTGGAATTTTCCTCTGGTAAAAATATAAAAATGATGCCTTACTGCTTCACCCACAATTATCCTGATTTCATCGATAAAATTCATTTTTAACCGAATTGAAACTTGTGCGTTTTATCTTTTGCGTTTATTTTGAGTCAATATTATTTGATACCCATTTAAATCTAATATCTACTGTATGTCTTCCACCAAAGTTACCGTTCCCTTTCTGGAACGTGATGCAGAACTAGCATATCGCTGGCCCCAATCAAAATCACAAGAATGGTTAGACCGCAACGGCTGGATCGTTGGCTGCAATTATATTCCCAGCAACGCCATCAACCAGCTTGAAATGTGGCAGCAGGAAAGTTTTTCTCCCGAACTGATTGACCGGGAACTTTCCCTGGCCTCTGACCTTGGCTTCAATACTGTTCGTGTTTTTCTTCACCAGTTGCCCTGGGAACAAAATGCAGAAGGCTTTTTGGCAAGGATTGACCAGTTCCTGGAGATCGCCTATAGCCACGGTATTAAGACGATGCTGGTTCTTTTTGATTCTGTATGGGATCCGTTCCCCAAACTGGGAAAGCAGCCGATGCCCCGACTGAACATACACAATTCAGGATGGGTACAGTGCCCCGGTTACGATGTACTAAACGACCCGGACCGTTACGATGATCTCCATAATTATGTGCACGGCATTGTTTCTCATTTCAAGAGCGATCAGCGCGTATTGATCTGGGACCTGTTCAACGAACCGGACAACATGAACATCACTTCTTATAAAGATGATGACTATGCCCGTCACAAAGCCGAACTCTCCATGCTTTTGTTAAAAAAGACCATCAACTGGGTGAGGGTGATCAATCCCGAACAACCCATCACGATGGCTCCCTGGAAAGAAGACTGGAGTTCCGATGATGTATTGACAGCCCTCGATAATTATATGTTCACGCATTCTGACATCATCAGCTTCCATTGTTATGAAGACAAGGTGGATATGGAAAAAAGGATCAAGACCCTGCAGCGTTTCGGAAGGCCGATGCTTTGTACTGAGTACATGGCCCGTCCCTTTGGAAGTACTTTCCAGGACATCCTGCCTCTTCTGAAAAAATACAACGTGGGTGCTTACAACTGGGGATTTGTTGCAGGAAAAACGCAGACACACTGTCCGTGGGATTCCTGGACAACCGTGTACGACAATGAACCCGAGCTTTGGTTCCATGATATTTTCCGTGAGAACGGAGAAGCCTATCTGCCGGAAGAGATTGAATTTTTAAGAGAGATCACGAGGTCTACTAAAAAAGAACAGTACACAAAAGTTGCCTGAAGATCGACAACTCATCCATATTCAAGCATCCGCTCAGGCGGGTGCTTTTCTGTTTGCTTGGCGTTGAATAAAATTTCCACAATGCCTGATTAAAAATTTACAGATTTATGGAATATGGTTTGTAAATTTTAAACCAAAACTGAAAAACTAAAATGAAAGAACTTCTGGAGATCCGGGATTCCAAATTTGGTAAAGGACTTTTTGCAAAGAAAAAAATATCCACCGGATCTGTTATCTGCAGAATTCCTTTTCATAAGAAACTGGACTTCAAATCTACCGTTGAACTCAATGAAGAAAGTCACGCGCTGCAAATTGATTTTGACAAATACATTCTTTGCGAACCACCATTTCTTTATTCCAATCACTCCTGTAATCCCAACTGCGGTATCAATAGAAATTTTGAAATGATCGCATTGAAAAATATTAAAGCAGATGAAGAATTATTCTGGGATTATTCTACATCAATGTTGGAACGCCACTGGACGATGCGCTGTGCATGCGGAGAAAAAAATTGCAGAAAAATTATCACGGATTTTGATCTTCTTCCCCAGAAATCACAAATGAAATACCTCGAGTTGCAGATCGTTCTTCCCTTCATTGCCCACTTTTTACAGCAACAGCTGGCACAGTCGGCATGAATTGTTTTGTTGAATGATGAGGATGATTTTCTACAAGTTAAATCAAACAATCACATCATGTTATAAATTTTAATTTAAAAAATGCTGGCATGTAAATAGCAAGCATATTAACATGATAAAAAAAATCGAAGACGTTTCGTGCGCTTTTCTGCAGGACATTGATCTGATTTGTTTTTCCCATTTAAGATGGGGGTTTGTTTTTCAGCGTCCGAATCATTTGCTCAGCAGGTTTTCAAAACACCAACGGGTTTTCTTTATTGAGGAACCCATTTTTTATGATGGTGAGGACAAGTTGCACATCGATAATTTCAATGAGAACCTCTATGTGATTACTCCTTATATGCAAGAAGGTCTTGCCGAGCAGGAAGTTCACAACAGGCAGAGAAAATTTATCAGTAAACTTTTATCCAACCTGAAGATCAACAGATATTTCAGCTGGTACTATACGCCTATGGCGCTGCCTTTTACTGATCATCTTACTCCTGAAATGGTGATCTACGATTGCATGGACGAACTCTCTGCATTCAAATTTGCTCCCGCGCAACTAACCATTTTAGAAAAGGAATTGTTTGCAAAAGCTGATGTTGTATTCACAGGTGGCAACAGCATTTATGAATCAAAGAAAAATCAGCATCATAATATTTATTCTTTCCCAAGCAGCATTGACAAACATCATTTCGGACTGGCACGCACAACGAAAGATGATCCGGAAGATCAGAAAAATATTCCGCACCCCCGGTTTGGTTTTTTTGGCGTGGTAGATGAGCGCTTCGATATTGAACTGATAGAAGAAGTATCGAGAAGAAAACCAGACTGGCACTTTGTGATCCTGGGCCCAATTGTAAAAATAGATCCGGCTACTCTCCCTCATTATGAAAACGTTCACTATCCCGGCGGAAAGAAATATTCAGAGTTACCGTCGTACATTGCGGGATGGGACATTGCAATCATTCCTTTTGCGATGAACGAATCTACTCGCTTTATCAGTCCCACAAAAACACCTGAATATCTTGCTGCTGGCAAACCCGTGATCTCTACCCCAATCAGAGATGTAGTAAAACCTTACGGTGAAAATAAACTGGTGCATATTGTTAATAATGCCGACGAATTTATTGAAGCAGCAGAAAAAGAATTGGGCAGGAAAAGAAAAAATTCCTGGCTCAGGAAGGTGGACGAATTCCTTTTGTACAATTCCTGGGACCGCACCTGGGGACAAATGGTTCGCCACATCGAAGACACGCTGACTCAAATCAATAATGAAAAAACTAAACTAAAGGAGAAGGCTTATGTTTGATTACCTGATCGTAGGCGCAGGATTCGCCGGTAGTGTTTTAGCAGAACGTTTGGCCACACAGGCAAATAAGAAAGTATTGATCATTGACAAGCGGGAACATATCGCGGGGAATGCTTATGACTATTACAACAAAGATGGCATCCTGATTCATAAATACGGACCTCATATTTTTCACACCAATTCAAAAGAGGTTTTCGAATACCTGGGAAAGTTCACACCCTGGCGTCCGTACGAGCATAAAGTACTGGCCAGCGTGGACGGACAACTGGTTCCCATTCCCATTAACCTCAATACCATTAACAGTCTCTATGGCCTCAATCTGAATAGCTCCGAAGTAGAATCCTTCTTTGCATCCCGTGCCGAAAAAGTGGCAGGAGTTAAAACATCGGAAGATGTTGTGGTAAGCAAGGTGGGACGCGAACTCTATGAAAAATTTTTCCGTGGCTATACAAAAAAAATGTGGGACCTCGATCCTTCCGAGCTGGATGCGAGTGTAACCGCGCGTGTGCCAACAAGAACAAACCGTGATGACCGGTATTTTACCGATACTTATCAGGCAATGCCTCTTTACGGGTACACGCATATGTTTCAAAACATGCTCTCGCATCGCAACATCAAAGTGATGCTCAATACAGATTATAAAGAGATCATCGATTTTATTCCATACAAGAATTTAATCTTTACCGGACCAATTGATGAATACTTCAACTATTGTTATGGAAAGCTTCCCTATCGTTCACTCGAATTCAAATTTGAAACGATAGAGCAGGAAGTCTTCCAGCCTACCGGTACAGTGAATTATCCCAACGAACAATTGTATACCAGGATCACTGATTTTAAATATCTGACGGGTCAGAAACATCAGAAGACCGCCATTGTATATGAGTTTCCAAAAGCCGAAGGCGATCCCTATTATCCGGTACCTCGTCCTGAAAATGCCGAACTGTATAAAAAATATCAACAGCTGGCAGCTTCCATGACGAATACTTATTTTGTTGGACGTTTGGCCACCTACAAATATTACAACATGGACCAGGTGGTAGCGCAGGCATTAACAACGTTCAAAAAAATAATGCAGGGGCAAACAGAAACCTATGTTAATGGACAAACTATACGGCAATCCTGAAATCTGGGGTGGAATTGAATGCACGATCAATAGAGTACAGAACCAGTTTTTAGACCAGCTTAATTATTCCGGACATTATCACCGCGAAGATGACCTGGAAGCCATAGCTTCACTGGGAATAAAAAAAATGCGCTATCCCGTTTTATGGGAGAGGCATCAACCCAAAAAAGATTCCCTCATCGACTGGAGCTGGACTGAAAAACGGCTGGAATTTTTAAGGCAAAAAAACATAGATGTAATTGCAGGACTCGTGCATCATGGCAGCGGTCCTGCATTTACCAAACTCTCGGACAGAAATTTTCCCGAGCTGCTCGCCGCTTACGCACGCAAAGTAGCAGAGAAATTTCCCTGGCTGGAATATTATACGCCTGTAAATGAACCTTTGACAACGGCCCGGTTCAGCGGGCTGTATGGCATCTGGTATCCGCATCACAGCAATGCAAAGAGTTTTATGCAAATGCTCCTCAATGAGCTCAAAGCGACGGTGCTCTCGATTGAGGAGATCAGAAAAATAAATCCTTCTGCCAAATTGGTTCAGACAGAAGACCTGGGCAAAACATATAGTACAAGACCCTTGCGCTACCAGGCTTCATTTGAAAATGAAAGAAGATGGTTGACCTACGATATTCTTTGCGGCAGGTTTAATTCCGAACACCGGCTTTGGAAATATTTTCACCGGTTTGCAATTCCTGAAGAAGATTTTCAATTCTTTCTCGAACATCCCTGTCCTCCTGATATATTTGGTTTCAACCATTATCTCACTTCGGAGCGGTTTCTTGATCATAGAACGTATCTATATCCCCCGCATACGCATGGTGGCAATGGACGAAATAAATATGCCGACGTGGAAGCAGTGCGCGTAGAGGTAGAGGAAGAAACAGGGGTTGAAGTTTTGCTGAAGGAAGCCTGGGAACGCTATCAAAAACCAATGGCCATTACGGAGGTGCACCTCCACTGCCACCGTGAAGAACAATTGCGTTGGTTTCGTGAGGTATGGCAGGCTTCAAAAAAATTAAGATCAGAGGGCGTTGACCTGCGGGCTGTTACTACCTGGGCAATGCTTGGTTCTTATGGTTGGAACAAATTGCTTACAGAGCCTGGAGGCGAATATGAACCAGGAGCTTTCGATTTAAGAAGCGGCAAGCCAAGACCCACGGCCCTGGTACCTTTTATCAAAGAGATTGCGGAAAGAAATGAAGCAGACCATCATCTTTCGAAAGAAAAAGGCTGGTGGCTTAGAGATTCAAGACTTATCTATCAAGCTTTGAATACGGTGCAAATGATCTCACACTCGACTCCGCCCATTTTGATCATTGGTAAAAATGGAACACTGGGCCGTGCTTTTGCCCGCATTTGTGAAGACCGCTGTCTCAACCACCGGCTATTGAGCCGTCAGGATTGCGATATCAGCGATCTGGTTTCGATTGAAAAAGCAATTGCTCAATACAGGCCCTGGGCTATTATCAATGCTGCAGGTTATGTTCGTGTGGATGATGCAGAAAGAGATATAGAATCCTGCATGAAGGACAATACGCTTGGCCCGCACAACCTTGCCATTGCCTGCAAAAAATCGGGTTTGCAGCTGATAAATTTTTCCAGCGACCTTGTATTCGACGGCAAAAAAAATCAACCCTACATGGAAAGCGATGAAGTAAGTCCTCTGAATGTGTATGGACGCAGCAAGGCTGAATCGGAGATCCTGCTTCAAAAAGAATTCCCATCTTCTCTATTGATTCGCACCAGTGCGTTTTTTGGACCCTGGGATGAATATAATTTTGTGCATTATGTGCGAAGGGCACTCTCTCAATACGAAGAGATCACTGTTGCCGGAGACATCATCATTTCTCCTACTTATGTACCTCACCTGGTAAATACTACGCTTGATTTACTTGTAGACGAAGAAAAAGGGATCTGGCATTTATCCAATGCAGGTGCTGTTTCCTGGTCGGAGCTGGCACATGAAATTGCGGACCGTTTTGAGCTGGATAAAAAATTGATCAACACGGTCACACATGATAAATTGAACTATGCCGCTCCCCGTCCTTTGTATAGTGTGCTGGCCAGCGAACGGGGACAATTGCTTCCTCCGCTGAAAGTGGCTCTGGATCAGTATTTCCAGCTGGAAAAAACGGAAAAAAGAAAAGTGGCTTGATGGAGGAAGATCGCTGGTCTTCGGACGACAGTCCTCAGAGGTCAACCGCCTACCGTCATTCAGAGTCGTCTGTCCTTGGACGCCAGTCATCATAAGTTGTTAGTTCCCCTCTCCTGTCATCAATCATCTCTGCTCCTTCTTATTTCTCTCTCCTACCAACTACCAACTACGAACTACCAACTCCTCTCTTTTATCTTTTGTTTAAGAAACCTTGTGCAATACTGATGGTCCAAAACCGTTCGTTCCAAATCAGGAGTTGCCTTCCGGTTGAATTCGAAACCGGCTATTGCTCTCCGTGAATACTGCTCTTTAAAACCATCAATATGCAAACGCTGTATCTGCTTCTCCGCAACAACCAGCAGTCCGGTCCCTATAGCATTGAAGAACTTCTACAGCTTCAACTGAAACCTTTTGACCTGGTGTGGGTACAAGGCCGTAGCGCCGCCTGGCAATATCCGGGCGAGATACCGGCACTTCAAACATACGTAGCAGAAACTCCTCGTCCCGAATCTCCATTCATGCCCATTGCCACGGAAGCAATGGAGCAAAAAGCATCCGGTGAAAAAAAACCTGCTGAACCCGCGCAGCCGTCTATTGCGAGTCATGTTTTTGTGAGCATGCCCAGAACTGTTCGCAAGCCGGCTGCTGCTCCACCTATCGAAAAAGAAATGGCTCCTGCTCCAAAAAAGCCAGAACCGGTTCCCGAGGTTCCTCGGGAAGATTTTTCCATTGCGTGGAATAAAAATGAAGACAGAATATCCTTTCCGAAGAAGAACAAGATATCAGATGAAGAAGGTTGGAACCCGAAATTGCCACCACCAAAAAAATCTTCCTTTTCCATAAAGGACATTACCATCACAGCCCTGATCGTTGTAGTAATTGCCGGAGGATATTATATTCTTTCACGTCCGGCAATCATCACCAAAGCATCACCCGAACAAATGGCAAGAAAAATTGAACAGGCTCCAGCCGTTGCAACCCCAGCCTCTCAGACCGCAGCAAATGACCAACATCTATCTCAGGCCACAGCGCCAACAGAGAAAACAGAACCTTCGAAACTGATTGCAAAAGCTGTCCCTTTGAAACACCCGTCGAAAGTTGCACTTCCCACCAATTCCTCTTCTTCGGGCAAAGAAGAGAAAACAAATGTTGTTGTAGTTCCTGTGCAAACACAAGTAAAAGAAGAATCAGCCCCGGTAAAAGAAACAGCATCAGCACCCAGGAAGAAAAAACTTGGCGAGGTAATTAAAAATCTTTTCAGCAAAAAAGATAAAAAAGATGAAGCAAAAAAAGATGCACCGATAGTCGCGGAACCAAAAAAAGAAACAACGAAAAAAACACCGGTCCTCGAAGAACCCAGGCCAGCTACAAACCGGCAAAGCACAAAGCGTGATGACAATGCAACTGCAGAAAAGGAACAGTCCTCCGAAGCGCCGCGTGGAGAGGCTAGTGTATCGGCTTCGTTGGCCGATCAGGTGGAACTAAGCTCCAATGCACCGGAGAGCTGGATGATGGGCGTAACGGGCTTAAAAATCACTTTACACAATCATAGTGCAACAGCCATACAGACTGCGGCCGTGAATGTTTTGTACTACGATGAAAATAACCGGCTACTGGATAAAAAAATGATCTATTTCAGCAACATTCCTCCCAAAGGAAAACTAACTCTTGCTGCGCCTGACCATAAATTCGCTGACCATGTTGAATTCAAACTGGGAGCGGTAAGCGGAAAGGAAGACCGTTATGCCAATGCGGGAAACTGAGAGAGAGAGTTGATAGTTGGTAGTTGGTAGATGTTGATAGGGCTTGACGTGGAGGAATAAAAAAAAGAGCTCCCACGGTATAGAAGCTCTCAGGTTTTTCGGAATTGGTGGCTTAATTAGTTATTTCAAAGTTTGGATAAGTCAGATGAACTGAGTTCAAGTTACATGATGTGTTGTGTATATTCAACACTCGAAAATCAGCATGCAGACAAAGCTGCGTTATACACATCTTCTTTTTTATTGATTTTACTCATCAATTCTTTAAAAAAATAATTTATCAACATTCAGCATTATTTTTTTCTCTTCCGACGAACAGGCTTTTTTGCCCGATGAAATTTTCAAAAACATAAAATGAATCCGTGCGATGATAATAATTCGCGGTTGCATATTGTTTGCCTGGATAATCCTTCGAAAAATTTTCCATCTTTCTGAAGTCAGAAATGTTTTTCAAATCAGTGGATCATTGCATCAAATGGTCGGCGCAGAATGGTAGTTGAAGTAAGAAAAAAAATTTTCAATTACCCGATCAGGAACGTTGTTTGCACCTTGATGAATTGATTTAAAGAACCCTGTTAAATTAATGAGGTTGAGCCTTCTATATGAAAATTTTAATTGGCAGACAGTGAAATTAGGCTTACCTTGACCATCAATAAAGTACCTACTGTTATCCGCTAACCAGAGTTCCCGCTTAACAGCTAATCGATCCCATTGTTCATTTTAAATCTGCTGTTATGGCCCGTATTTTCACAACGAAGTTCAAGTTTAATCACCAGGTTTATGACGCTATTGTTACTGTAATCAGTAGCGAAGGAAAATTAAATTTTAATGTACGCGTGATGGACGCTGAATTGCATGACCTGATTCCTGGTGGCCATATCAATTATCAGGGACGTGAAGGATTCAGACAGCTGGAAGCCGACAATAAGATCGCCCACAACCTGATGCACTCCATCATCAGTTCCGTCGAAGAACATCTTGTTACAAAACCGTAGTTCAAAACTCCCACCACCGATGTATTTTATTTACGTCAGCACCGATACTACGGCTGTTGAATCACTTGAAAAAGTGCTTCGTCGTCTTGATCAGCACAAATCCCTTCTGTCGGTCGACAGCGGTTACGACCTCATTGAATTTTTGCAGAATGTAAAGGAAGGTGAATCTTATCCCGACCTCATTATCCTCAGCACCAATGATTCGCGGCTCAATGGATGCGAACTGCTCGAACTGTTAAAGACAGATGATATTTACAGAATGATCCCCGTGGTGATGCTCTTTCATGAACAGAATAAAAAGAATCAGGAGTTTTGCGATCAGATGGGAACAGAATACATTCCGGCGCCCGGATTACAAACAGAATGGATGTACGCTGCAGAAAGAATGTGTGCAGCCTGCGTGTGAAAGAAGAGTGAGAAACAGAGCGGAGTCTGTTTTGTATCTATCAGTTCATAGCAAACAGCAATCAGCCATTAGCAATTAGCTTCATATTTACCATAGTTTTTACAAGTAAAGTCTTATCTTCGCTCACTCTTATTAGCAGACTAGATACTTCATTCCGTAAGTTCATCAAGTCATAATGATGAGCACAACCCTAACTCCACTTCCACAAAGGCAGCAGTTAGATTTCTTTAATTAAAAATTCTATTTTTTCCATTTATGTTATTTGAACAACTAGGCCTCATTGAGCCTATCATGAAGGCCTTGAAGACCGAGGGTTATACCCAACCCACACCCATACAGGAACAATCCATACCCGAAGTGCTCCAGGGCAAAGACCTCCTTGGATGCGCACAAACCGGCACCGGAAAAACAGCTGCATTCGCCATACCTATTCTACAAATCCTTCACGGTGAAAACAAAAACCGGAAAGGATACAAACATATCAGGACGCTCATTCTTACTCCTACCAGGGAGCTGGCCGTTCAGATAGACGAAAGCTTTGCTGCTTATGGAAGGCACACGGGCATCAGTCATGAAGTAGTTTTTGGCGGCGTTTCTCAACATCCGCAAACCCTTGCACTTCGCAATGGCGTGGATGTTCTGATTGCAACACCCGGCCGTTTGCTGGATTTGATCAACCAGGGTTATATTCATCTGGATCACCTGGAAATTTTTGTTTTGGATGAAGCTGACCGAATGCTCGACATGGGCTTTATTCATGATGTAAAAAAAATCATCCGTCTTCTGCCCCGCGAAAGACAGACCTTGTTTTTTTCTGCCACCATGCCGCCGCAAATTGCGGAGCTGGCCGACTCACTTTTATACCAACCGGTAAAAGTGGAAGTAACACCTGTTTCTTCAACTGCAGAAAAAATTGACCAGTCTGTTTATTTTGTACAAAAGAAAGACAAACTCACCCTGCTGGTGCATTTGCTGGATTCGCACAGGATTGAAAGAACCCTGGTATTCACCCGAACCAAGCATGGAGCGGATAAAATCACCAAGGACCTGAAAAAAATGAATGTGAATGCAGCAGCCATTCATGGCAATAAATCACAAACAGCACGTCAGTATGCCCTTGCCCAGTTCAAGAACGGAAAGCTCAAGGTGCTGGTGGCTACCGACATTGCAGCACGGGGCATCGATGTAGATGCACTGACCCATGTCATCAATTTTGATCTTCCCGAAGTGCCCGAAACCTATGTGCACCGGATTGGAAGAACAGGAAGGGCAGGCGCCGAAGGAATTGCACTTTCTTTTTGCGCTTCAGATGAAATACCTTCGCTGCGCGATATCAATAAATTGATCGGGAAAAAAATTCCGGCGCAACCCCACCCTTTTGAATCAGCAGCTAACACACCATCCAAGCCGGATCCAAGGAGCAGGCAACAGGGACAGTGGAGATCGAGACAAAAGAATATGCCAGCGAACAGATAACGATTGATCAATTAATACAGGTTATGAATACAGAAGAAATTCAAAAATTCCTCGAGTCGAAAACTTCAACAAAGGACAGCTATGTGAAGATCGACTTTAAAAAAAGGGATTCGATTTATGGACTCTTCATCATAGACGGAGACTATGACGACCTGAAGTCAAAAAATTTTTGGCGCATTGTTACCCGTAAACATTTTGATGAATACAGCAAGTCAAGAAATGTAAACCTGGCAAAAATTTTCAACGGTTCGGAGTTTTCCCGGCTGTCCCTTTTAACGGATGGTTTCTGATCAGGAATTCACTGTTCTTTCTTGAATTAAGAAACTAAATTTTATCTTTAGACAGGTCTTGCCGGCCCACCAATAACCACCCAGTCCTGTCTTTATTTTCTGAAAAGCCGCTTGTGGACAATAAACCACTTCAATTATGAGTACGTATTTTTCTAAAGTGATCAAGGCGGGCGAGCGCCAGAGAGAATTTAATTTCAGACAATCTTCCGGTAACGATAACAACCGGTATAGCGTGGATGTGCCGGATGAAAGAGGCAACCGGGTGATGTTTTCCATGCAAAGAAATGAGGAGGGACAATGGAAGGCCGCTCAGAAGGATCTGCCTACCTGGATCAGGGAGGCCGAGGAAGAACTGGATCGTGCCATTGAAGAAAACCGCAGGTTACAGCAACCTGTGGCCAGAAGAAAATAGCCCATGGTTTTAAAAAAGATCTGATACCCCTGGCTCTGCATTTGGTGCAATAGTTGTGGCAATAAACCAAACCCACAATATGACACCAGGAGCGGAATTAAGAAGACTAAAATCAGAGATCACCAGTTTTGACTGCCTCAATTTCGAGGACCTGAAATTCTACACAGAAAAGATTGCCAACCATATCCGGAAAATTTCTTCTGTTCAACCCTCCCCCGACGACCTTCTTCAGGATTATATAGAGACGGTAATTTTAAAACATCTCGCCATCATAGAAGAATTCGTCAATCACCTGAAACAGTACAGGGGCCGCGAAGAATTTGTTTCCAAGGCCCTTCGCTATCATTTCAATTGCATCATCGACTCTTATACTTATGCTTCCCTCGCCTATCATCAATCATGATAGTGAATAGTGAATGGTCAATGGTGAATGGTGAATGGTGAATAGTGAATAGTGAATGGTGAATAGTGAATGGGGGTCGTTTATAATTTCGGGGAGGTTTAGGGGCGGAAGAAGGGAGAGTGTTTAGGAAGCTTGCTTAAAAAAAGTTTTGTAGTAAGGTTGACTCATCTATCTTGAAATGTTTAGGAATTGGCTTGCTTAAAAAAGTTTTGTAGTAAGGTCGACTCATCTATCCTGGATTGAAAAGCTATTTTCTTTTCTATTTTGAATTTTAAATATCCAGAATTTAGAAATTCATCTTTCACTTTCAGAACCCTGCCCGGCAATTCAGGATGGACGATTGATGATCCACTTCATTCACCATTCATTATTCACCATTGACCATTACCATTCACTATTCACCATTCACTATTCACCATTCACCATTCACCCCCTCATTGAAATGGAATGAATCGGCCATTTACGAAGTAGTGTTCTTTTACTTTGGCTGGCTGACTCCAGTCGAGGGTGAACAAAGAGCGCACAGAGGAAACGAGGTCATTGAAGATGGCCGGCTTGATGAAAAACAAATCGGCACCCATGTCATAAGCAGTTTCAATATTGGCAGGCCTGGTAGTGCTGCTGTAAACAATAATGGGAAGAAAATGGTACAAGGGATTTTTGCGGATCTCTACAAGACATTGAAGTCCGTTTTTGCCCGGCATGTCCAGGTCCAGAAAAAGAAGGTCGGGTTGGAAATGACCCAGCAGGGAAAGCAGGTCGTTGCCATTGTCCACCTGTTGAAGCTTGATCGACTGATCAATGCTGGCAATAGCATCCTGAAGAAGCATCAGGTCGTCGGTATCATCGTCGGCAATAAACACCGTACGAATCGCTGTCGGTTGTAATAAATCAGCGGTCATGGTTAAGGTAATGGTGCTAGGGTCGCGAAAACATAAAACTAAGTGTATTTTTTACACAACATCAAAAATAAGCAAAGGAAAGTCATCTCAAATAATATTCCCACCGCTGAATTATAACAAGCGAGCTGGTGACGAATTTTTCAATGTGAATAATAAAAAAGGCGACATTCAGCAGCAGGCATTTTTTTTGCAGTTGTCATCATCAATCATCGCCATGCTGCTATCAATGTTTATTAATGGAGAATTAGTGGATGCCGCTCAGATTAACCAGGAACGCATTCATCTGCCGGGCTATATTCAATTCCTGAAGTCGGAGCTCGAAGAAAAGAATGAAGACATGATTGACCTGAGCCAGAAAGAACCCCAATTTTTTATTGATACGCTTCCCTCCCGGATGAATGAAACAGTTAAAAAACCCGTTGTCAACTAAGGACATCAAAAACGGATTGAACCAAATACTTTGCAGATCATTCTCTTTTCTGTGTTAGTTTGAGGTCGGTGATGTCATAAAATAACATGATCACACCTTCCGATGTCGGCGTGCACGAAAGGAAGATCCATTTTTGAGCAATGGGAGCGTAAAATTCGCCCTGCACATCCACTTTTTCTGTAAGCGATTTATTCAACGCTTCGTAGCTCGAAGATTCAATTGCTTCGGGAAACGCTTGAAGCACATGTTGACCCAACACTTCTTCTTTTTTGCAGTTCCAAAGTTTTTCCGCTTTTGGATTCATGTATCGAAGCTTTCCCGAATAATCAACTTCTACATAGGCTTCATTGATGGAATCCAGAATTTTGATGGCCTTTCGTTGTTGTTGCGCCAACTGAAATTCTCCAACGAGGTCATGAACAATCCATAAGATGCCTGTCACCTCTTCTACTTCATTTTTGATGGGAATGAGATAGGTTTCGAAATATCCTTTTTTTGCTTCCAGATTTTTGTTGGCAGCAATATGAATCACTTCACCTCTCAGGGCTTTTCTGAATTCCTGGTAGCTGGGATCATCCATGAAGCCTGGAAATACATCGAGGATGTTGCGGCCCAGCACTTCTTCTTTTTTCACACCATAGTATTGTTCGGCGCGTGCGTTCCAATACTGATAATTCATGTTGCGATCCAGAACGATGATGCGGTCTACAATGGATTCCAATAATTTCTCAATGAATTGCAAACGGTCGGTAAGTTGTCTTTTTAATTCGAATTCCTTTGTAACATCTCGAACCAGGATGAGGACACCCAGAACCATTCCATTTTCATTGGTTACCGGAACCATCATCACATTCTGATATCCTCCTGTGATCGGTGACCTCTCTTCTTTTCTGGAAACAATTTCTCCTTTCCAAACACGCTGAAAAGAACTGATGTTCTCCGGCGTGTTGATTTGCGGAAAGATCTCAAAGAAATTTTTTCCTATGGCATCTTCGGCTTTGATGCCATAAACCTCTTCGCACTGGCGGTTCCATTTAATGATATAATGATTGATGTCCGTAGCGATTAGCCGGTCCATTGAAGAATCAGCCAGCATCCGGTACATCTGTCCTTCGCTGTTCAATTCCTTTTGAAGCAGCATCTCTTTGCTGACATCGAATATCGTTCCAATGAACAATGTTTTTTCTTCTGTCTCCAACAACCGGAACAAAGCCCTCAGGTGTTTTGTTTCTCCACGCAACATCAAACGGAAAAAGAATTGCAATTCCTTTTCGCCTCTCAGCATGGCATTTACCGACTGATTGAATAATTCCTTGTCTGAAGCATGGATATAGCTGGTAAATGTCCTTTGAGTCATCTGAATGGAATTGACCCGGTATCCCAGGAGCACATAAATGCCCTTGCTCCACTGAATTTCATTGGTATCAATGTTCCAGATCCAGCTGCCCGTGCCGGATAATTCTTCCACCTGGTCCAGTGAAGCCTGTTGTAGTTCCAATTCTGCTTTTGCCAGTTCCACTCTGGCCTCCAGCGTTTTCATCTCTGTAACATCCTGGATCGTCCCAATCATCACCATTTCCTCGTTATAATCTACCACCACCTTTCCTTTCTGCCGCAGATAACGCAGTTTTCCATCAGGCCTGATGATCCGGAATTCGACATCGGGCGCTTTGTTTTCATAAAGGACCTGTCGATTGACTTCTTCCACCATCAACTGATCTTCCGGATGGACGTATTTGGAAAGCTGGCTGAAGTTTAGTGTATCGTTTCTTCCCTTCAATCCATAGATGCGAAAGATTTCTTCCGAATACCAGATCCTTCTTGTCAACAAATTCATTCTCCAGTTGGCCATACGCACCATGGAGTCGGCAAGGCGAAGCATCTGTTCCAGAACTCTTCCTTCGCTTTCAATTTCCAAAGCTTCCTGTTCGGAAGTTTTTTGTTCCGTAACATCGTTCATGGCACTGATCATCACCATCTCCCCTTTTTCGCTAAAGGTCCATCGTGTGGTATGCGTTACATATCGAACGTTGTGATGACCCAGAAGAAGGCGGTATTCGAGGTGCACCGGCACTTCTTCGTTATAACTTTTTTCAAGGCAGGAACTCACGATTTCGCGGTCGTCGGGATGAATGAAGGGAGAGAAAGTATGGAAGTGCGCGTTCAGGCTCTGAACCGGCAAACCATGAATGATATAAATCCCATCGGAATAAAAAGTTTCGTGGGTAGACTTGTTGATATGCCAGATGCCGCTTTGCGAAATCCTTTCTGCGTACTGATATGCCAGCAGCTGCTGCCGTTCTGCGCTATGACGGTATTGTTTTCTTTTTTCCTCGATATAGTCAGCAATGGGACGGTCGAGAAAATTTTCGAAAAAGTTTTCATCTTCCGAGTATTGCATGATTCCCTCTCCACGAATTGTGGTCAGAAGTCCATGAGAGGTGATGACACGGAACTGAAGGTTTACAGGTTTTTTATTCTGGCCAAGTTCAATCAGCCTCCTGATGTCTGGTATGTCTTCGGGATGAATGAGACAGGAAGTGGCGCTGAATTGATAATACCCGCCGGCGGCAAACATGACGTCGCTGCAGAAAACGGCTTCTGTTTGCAGATCCCAGGTCCATTTCCCGGTGAAACAATATAAATGTGATTCCAGGAATATACAGGCAGTTCTTTGTTCCTGCGTCTCTGCCTTCAGGGAAGGTATGGTCTTCGCTTCGATCAAATTCATTTCTTTAAGGATGCACAATCACAGTTGACCGTTGGTGTTTCATGGTGGGTCGTGAATCTGGCGATTCGCCTGGGTGTCCGGCAAGATAAGGATTCGGTCATTTCGCAATTTTCAATCTTATTCACATAAGAGAAAAAAGAAAAATCGTTTTTTTGGTTTTCAGGATGTGGATGATAGGTAAAAGATAAAACTTTTCAGGCAAAAACTATCGAGACCGTTTTAAGACTTCTGTTTATTACCGGTCTGCATAGTTTCCTTATTTTTATCCGGAATTCCAAGAACAGCTCACATGAATGAAAAGGCTGATGCCGCCCAAAATATATCAAAAGACTTTCCCATCGTAGCCATTGGCGCATCGGCAGGAGGTGTGGAGGCCATTACCGAACTTTTTAAACATGTTGCACCCGATACGGGAATGGCCTTCGTGTATGTGCAACACCTTGATCCGAATTTTCCCAGCAAACTTACCGAGATCATTTCGCGGGTTACAAAGATGAATGTGGTTGAAGCGAAAAATCTGATGCCGCTGGAGCCCAATTCCGTTTACATCATTCCTCCCAACAAAGAAATGGGTTTACAGAACGGTGATCTGATACTCAATGCTCGAAAGGAAGACGGCTATGCGCGCATGCCGATCGACCATTTTTTTATTTCCGTTTCTCAAAATCACGACAAAGGCGTCATTGGTATTATACTTTCGGGAACAGCAAGCGATGGCACTCTTGGACTCAGGGCCATTAAATCGGTAGGTGGAATTAGTTTCGCCCAGGACGACTCGGCTCAATTCCAAAGTATGCCCCGTTCGGCTGTATCCGAAGGAGCCGTTGATATGGTTCTTTCTCCCAAACAAATGGCCATTGAGCTGGAGCGATTGAGCAAACAAAAAAATTTGCTGCTTGAAGTGGCGAGGGAAGACGGAACGAAAATAAAAGACGATGAAGAAGGGGACTTGAAAGCCATTTTGCACCTGTTGAAAAAATCTACTTCTGTTGACTTCATCCA
>JBJMLU010000010.1:0-97815 GCA_045805145.1 Flavisolibacter sp.
CGAGATGTTCTTCCACCGAGGAAAGGTTTTGGCGCAGCTGGTGTTTATTCCCGGAAAAATCAAGCGCATAGCCCACTCTGTCAAAATAAAAAATAGCTATGGACCGGATATTTAACACCACAAATGCACTTCCTTTTTTTACGACGATCCTTTTTTTCTTTGTCTCATTTTTTTGAATCATCCATTCGTCCGCATGATGGTTGCCGTAAAGTGCCGCTTTTTCCTGAATCAGGCCGTTACCAGAATGTATTTGCATCGAATTCATAACAGATGGTTTAACAAAACAAATCTAGCTTCTGCCAACCATTATTTTTGCTCATAATTTTCATGATCATCATCAGTTTCATTCATACCACCTAATTACAATGATTTCTATATCACGGATTTCACACCTGCCCGTACCGAACGGTACGTTCGGGCGGGGATTGATTAAAAAAATTACCCTGATTGATGATTTCATAGAAATCCGCTCTCTCCCTAATTCCCAATTCCAAATTCCTCTTCGGCCCCCGTAGCGCTAACGAAGGAGGCAATTCCACTTAATACCTTAATTCTATCAACTACCAACCACCAACTTTCACTCAGGCCCGGGTCATTTTCATCATCGAAAGTGTATCAGTTGATTTTAAGTGTCTGGCGAGGTTTCGGATGAAGACCTGCATATATGCAGGCACGTCACGGTTCTTTAAAACGGCTGCATACCAGATACGCCTGATCCCTGAACGGGTAATGCGCACGCAGGAGAGTTCTCCATTCTCTACGTGAGGCCGTACGATCCAGTGCGGCAGTACCGCCACGCCCATGCCGGCCTTCACCATTTGTATAATGGCTTCTGTAAGAGATATCTTATACAGCTTGCGAGGTTCGGAATGGGAAAATATTTTTTTGTACACAGTGCTTTGTTCTTTCGGAATGGTGTACATGATATAGGCTACTTCCTGGAACTTGTTTATTTCGACCGATTTCAACCGGGTCCAGGGATGGTAGTTGGGCACAATAGCCAGAAATTCGTCTTTAAAAAGCGTCGTGTATTGCAGCCTTGGATTGTTCTTGTCTGCAACAATGCCGATGTCGATTTTATTTTCCAGCAGGCAGCCAACCGAATTGTACGTGGCATCGGGATTGATCAGGATATCTACCTGCGGAAATATTTCTTTGAACTCGGAAAGAAAACCCGAGAGCCAGTGATAGGAAGTATAGCATTCGGTACTGAGCCTGATCTCGCCTGCATTTTTTTCTTTCAGATAATGAATCTGTTTCCTGGTTTGCTCCAGCTCCGAAATTATTTTTTCTCCGGCCTCCAGAATAATCTTACCGGTTTGCGTCAGAAGCATCTGCTTTTTCTGACGGATAAAGATCTGGGTCTCAAAAAAATCTTCAATGTCTTTTAACTGGTGGCTCAATGCCGATTGGGAAAGGAAAAGTTTTTCTGCAGCACGGGTGAGACTTCCCTGCCGGGCCACTTCACTGATCATCTTCAGATGGCGAATCTCCATATTCGTTTTTTTAATCCATATCAAATCATCCATCTAAAATTATCATATTGAATTGATGCTACCATGCCGCGCACAAAGAGCTTTTACCGCCTGAAAACATTTTTCCGAATTTACCAGCCCTTGCTTTGCCTGAGATTTTCAATCTGTCTCAGATGATGACGCGAATGCCAGGCATAGTTGGCAATCAGGTCTGAAATTTTCAGTTCTTCTTCCCATTCGGGATGACGGTAAGTTCTTTCTAATTGTTCCTCATTTAGTGTGCGCAGCAGTCTTACCCATTTGGCATGAACTGATCTCAGAATATTGAGCGAGTCCCGAAGATCAACGGTTGTTCCATCCGGCAGCTCCGCCCATTTTTCCTGCCGGTATGGTCTTACCAGTGGATTGTCTTCCGTGAGCGCGAGTTTGAGCCGGATGTATCCGTTCATATGAGAGTCCGACAAATGATGAACAAGTTGCAATACGGTCCATCCGCCGGGACGGTAGGGAGTTTGCAACTGTTCCGGAGTCATTAGCCAGATCATTTCCCATAGTCTGTCGGGCGTTTTCTCCAGCTCTTCTATCCAGGATTCCACTTCTTTCCTACCCACTGACTTTGGCCGTTCAAAAACACCAATGGGATATTGCAGCATAAGATCCTCCGTTATTGTACTTGCAGTCGTTTGCATAAAAATTTTATCCAAACTTAACTTTCCTTCCCTATGAACTTGCTGAAACCTATTCATGATTTCCATGAAGGAATTTAATAGTAATAAGTATTTGTCCCGCTTGTGCGGGAGTTGATAGTTGATAGTTGACAGTGAAGAGAAATAACCGCAAAGAGCGCAGAGGAGCGCAAGGAGGGAGGTGCAAAAAGGAACCAATTTAATTTGCCGCTCTTTACGTTCCCTGCCTCCTCCCGCTTTGTCGGAACAGGTCTCGCGGTTAGTCTTCTCCGTCTTTTCGCCACCTACCCTCCTGTAAACGACCCCTTTCACCATTCACCATTCACCATTCACCATTCACCATTCACCATTAGCTTTGTCCCCTTCAATCATTTCCCATGCGTATTTCCTTTGAAGAATTAAAAGATGTTTTTTATCTCGTGCTAAGGAGCTGTTCCTTTAGTGAATCCAAAGCATCTGTTTGTGCGCACATTTTTGCGGAGAACAGCAGGGATGGTGTGTATTCGCATGGACTGAACCGTTTTCCCGTATTTGTAAAAATGGTAAAAGAAGGATGGATACACCATGATGCAGAACCCGAACTGGTTTCCACCAATGGAGTGATTGAACACTGGGATGGAAAATTAGGTCCGGGTATGTACAATGCCCACTTCGCAATGGAAAGGGCCATCGGGATATCGCGCAAAAACGGAATGGGTATGGTGACATTCAAAAACACCAATCACTGGATGCGTGGCGGAACCTATGGCTGGCAGGCAGCAGATACAGGATGCGTGGGAATTTGCACCACCAACACCATTGCCAACATGCCACCATGGGGAGGAAAGGAACCAAGATTGGGAAATAATCCGCTGGTGATTGCGGTTCCACATGCTCGCGGTCATGTAGTATTAGATATGGCAGTGTCGCAATTTTCTTATGGTGCCTTGCAGGAATATAGTTTGAACAAAAAAAAATTGCCCGTGCCCGGTGGTTATGATGAAAATGGAAAGCTCAGTCAGGATCCTTCCCTGATCTATCGCTCACATCGGGTACTGCCTGTTGGATTCTGGAAGGGCTCGGGATTGTCGCTTGTGCTCGACGTATTGCTTACATCGCTCACAGAGGGCAACTCGGTGAAAAAAATTACGGAACAGGAAAGAGAGACCGGCATCAGCCAGTTATTTATTGCCATTCACCAGCCTGACTGGAACGAAAGGCTGATCAGCGAAATTCTTTCTTATACAAAAACCAGTGCCCTGTCGGAAGAGGGCGATGCCATTGCCTATCCCGGCGAAAACACCTTGCGCACCAGAAAAGAAAACCTCGAAAAAGGAATCCCTGTTCAGGAGAAGATCTGGAAAGACGTGAATGATTTCCTGGTGGAGTGAAGGTTTAGTGGTAAGGTTTCACGCAAACCTGCCTGCCGGTAGGCGGGGACGCCAAGAAGCGAAGGCGCAAAGGGATTTTTTTTAAATGCGGAGGGTAGGTTTTTTTTAAATGTGGAGGAGAGAGTTTTTTAAACGCAAAGGACGCAGGGAGCGCAAGGAGAGAGACGCAGGGAGGTGGTTGATTTTATTCTTTTGGTTTGGGGCGTACTGTTTTTAATTGTGAGCGTACTGCTTATAGTTAATTAATTAAAGTAGGTTGAATTGATTTTTGGATTCGATAGTATAGTTCATTTATGAGATGCCCTGCTGAAAGCACCATTGCAGCTGGTTTCATAAACTTCTTAAATATAAAAACGGATAAATGCTATGAGGCATTCTAGTCATCTTATACAGCACACGCTGACCGCCTTTAGAAAATAATTTCCGTGAGCGAAGCGAACACCTTTGCGTCTCTCTCCTTGCGCCCCCTGCGTCCTTTGCGTTTAAAAAACTCTCTCCTCCACATTTAAAAAACTCTCTCCTCCACATTTAAAAAACCCTACCCTTACATTTAAAAAAAATCCTTTGCGTCTTCCATCCCTTTGCGTCTTTGCGTGAAACCTCACCGCTGAACCTTCGCCCCTACGCGTTCACCAAAGCCCGGTCCAAATGGACATACCCACCATCCACATGAATCATTTGTCCCGTGGTATGACTGGAACGTTCGGATAAAAGGAAGACAACCATGTTGGCAATTTCTTCTGGAGTGGTCATTCGATTACCGAATGGAATTTTGGAATTGATCTCACGGAGCTTTTCCTCCGGATTGGGAAGCGTCTGGATCCATTTTTCATACAGCGGCGTAAAACATTCTGCTACTACCACCGCATTCACCCGGATGCCGTATTTTAAAAGTTCTACAGCCCATTCCCGGGTCAATGCGTTGCGGCCACCATTGGATGCAGCATAGGCCGAGGTTGACCCCTGTCCCGTTTCTGCTGTTTTGGAGCTGATGTTTACGATGACTCCTTTTGACTTTATAAGAAAAGGAAGTGCGTGATGAGCGAGAAGATAATAATGAATAAGGTTTCGGTGCAGGCTTCGTATAAAAGATTCATAGTTGCCTTTCTCCAATCCAACGCCATCATTCACGCCCGCATTATTGACCAATCCGTCAATTCTTCCAAACCGGTTTGAGATCTCTCTGATCGCTTTCTCACATTCGATTGGGCCTGTAAGTTCCGCTACGGTGTGATCAACCTGAGCGCCTTGCGAACGGAGTTCTTTCACCAATCGTTCATTGTCTTCGCTGTTTCTTCCGATGATCACCGGGTGAGCGCCTTCTTTCGCAAGCAGCCGCACAATCCCTTCTCCAATGCCTTTGGCACCTCCGCTCACCACAACGATCCGGTCTTTTAATCCAAGGTCCATGAAATTATTTTAGTTGATAAAATTCAATCGCGTTGCCACCGAATATGTTTTCCTTTTCAGTTTTTGAAAAAGAATGAAAATAAGACTCAATGATGTCAAGCACTTCTTCATAAGAACCAGCCAATAGGCAAACCGGCCAATCAGATCCAAACAAGAGGCGATCTGTTCCAAATGCATCCAGCACGACGTCCAGATAAGGTGTGAAATCTTCTTTCTTCCACTGATCAAGGTCTGCTTCGGTAACAAGTCCTGAGAGTTTGCAGGATACATTTTCGCACTGCGCAATCGACTCCATGTGTTCTTTCCACTTGCCTATCTTTTTAAACTTGATATAGGGCTTGCACAAATGATCCAGCACAAATGGCTGGTCCGGAAAATCGCGAACCAACTCAATTGCATAGGGCAGCTGGTCGGGATAAATAAGAATGTCGTAGGTAAATCCATGCTTTGCCAACAGTCCGATTCCTTTTTTAAATGCAGGCTTCAACATCAAATCTCTCCTCGCTTCTCCCTGCAGAATATGTCGAAAGCCTTTGAGCTTTGGAAATTGTTTGTAAAATGATAGCCTTGCACCGACACGATCCGATTGAAGGTCCACCCACCCTATTACTCCTTTGATAAAATCATTTGATTCAGCATTGGCCAACTGAAAAGCATTTTCCAGCTCCGATTGATCCGACTGCACGGTAATGCATCCATCGAAACCATTTTTTTGCAAAATGGGCTTCAGGTCCTGGGGAAGAAAATCCCTGCGGATCTCCGGCATCTGTTCGGTGATCCAGCTATCGCGCACCGGATCAAATTTCCAGAAATGCTGGTGCGCGTCAATCTTTCGCATAGGCTTTAACGTTTTGACGCGACTGGCCCAGTCCTTCGATGCCAAGCTCCATGACATCGCCGGGTTTTAAATAGAGCTGAGGATTCATGCCCAGTCCCACTCCTGCCGGTGTGCCCGTGGAAATAATATCCCCCGGCAACAGGGTCATAAACTGACTTACATAAGAAAGGAGAAAAGGAACTTTGAATATAAGATTGGCCGTGGTTCCATCCTGCATCATCTTTCCATTTAACTTCAGCCACAGCCTGAGATTATTGAGGTCTTTCATTTCGTCGGGTGTAGCAAGGAAGGGGCCGAGCGGCGCAAATGTGTCCGCACTTTTTCCTTTCACCCACTGCCCGTTTCTCTCCAGTTGGAATTCGCGTTCGCTCAAATCATTGTGCAGGCAGTATCCCGCAACATAATTCATAGCCTCAGATTCTTCCACATAAGAAGCCTTTTTTCCAATGACTACAGCCAATTCCACTTCCCAGTCCGACTTCTTCGAGTTTTTAGGAATGATCACATCATCATTGGGTCCGCATAAAGCAGTCGTGGATTTAAAAAATATGATCGGCTCTGTTGGAATATTGGCCCTGGTTTCCCGGGCATGATCAGCATAATTGAGTCCGACGCAAATGATCTTGGAAGGCCGGGCCACCGGAGATCCGAGTCTGATACTGCTTTCAAGTTTGGGAAGCTGGTTTTTGTTTTTTCCCAGAAATGATCCAAGTCTTTTCAGCCCGTCATTTTCAAAAAATTTTTCATCATAGTCTTCACCAAACCCAGAAGTATCAAAATAGTTTCCTTCGGTGATCACGCCTGTTTTTTCTTCGCCTGTTTTTCCAAACCTTATCAGCTTCATGTTGATTAATTATTGAGCTTGATGAATCCTCCGTCTATCGGGTAGTCGCAACCGGTGATAAATGACGCTTCATCCGAACAGAGATAGAGAACAATAAAAGCAATTTCCTCCGGCTTCGCCATCCGTCCGATGGGCTGGGTCTTCGAAAGTTTTTCAAAGGTTTCCTGTTCCTTTCCCGGATAATTTTTTTTAATGAATCCGTCCACAAAGGGAGTATGCACTCTGGCCGGAGAAATACAATTGCACCGGATGCCCTGATGAATATAATCGCGGGCAACGGAAAGTGTCATCGCATAGACGGCGCCCTTGCTCATCGAATAAGCAAAGCGATCCGGAATTCCAACATTATTTGCCACGGAAGCCAGGTTGAGAATAACACCCGAGCCTTGTTTTTTCATCAACGGAACGGCTGCGTACAAAGAGTTGTACACGCCTTTTACATTCACCTGGTACAAACGGTCGAAATCGGCTTCAGTCGTTTGTTCCAGATTTCCTACATGCGATACGCCTGCGCTGTTGACCAGGATATCGATCTTTCCAATGTTGTCAAATACTTCTTTTAGTTTTTTCTGGACGGTAACATCGCAGGGCTGTGGAAATGCCTTTCCTTTTTTTTCAGTGATCTCCGATAGTGTGGTCTGAATGCCTTCCTGGTTCAGGTCAACCAGGTGCACAGCAGCTCCCTGCTCTGCAAAAATTTTTGCCACGGCTTTTCCAATTCCACTTCCGCTTCCGGTCACGACAGCCGATTTTCCTTCCAGTGAAAACATCATCCTTCCTTATTTAATTTGAGTCTGTTCTAATTTCGTCTTCTTATAAACTCACGCCTCGTTTCCAAGGAATAAAATCATCCTGTCCGAGGAGCACCGCCTTTGGCGTAATTTCTCCACTGGCAGCACGGATGCAATACTCCAGGATCTCTTCGCCCATTTCTGCAATGGTTTTTTCTCCACTGATGATGGCACCGGTATCAATATCGATGATATCATTCATCCGCTCCGCGAGTTTTGAATTGGTGGCAATCTTGATGGTTGGTGCCACCGGATTTCCTGTGGGTGTTCCCAGTCCTGTTGTAAACAAAATAAGTGTGGCTCCTGCTGCTGCTTTTCCCGTTGTGGCTTCCACGTCATTACCTGGTGTGCATACAAGGCTCAAACCTGGTTTAGTAACAGGCTCGGTATAATCCAGCACATCCACTACCGGTGAAGTTCCACCTTTGCGTGCAGCGCCAGTTGATTTGATGGCATCAGTAATCAATCCATCCCTGATATTTCCAGGAGAGGGATTCATGTGAAATCCGGAACCGGTTTTTTTTGCCAGCTCATTATAAGACTCCATGAGATGAATAAATTTATCGGCGATGGATTGGTTCACACAACGATCAATCAGGTCTTGCTCTGCGCCGCAAAGCTCGGGGAATTCTGCCAGCAAAACTTTTCCTCCTAAAGCCACGAGCAGATCGGAAGCATAACCTACGGCGGGATTGGCCGATATGCCACTGAATCCATCGCTGCCTCCGCATTTCACTCCTATGGTCATCGCGCTGAGAGGTGAAGGTTTTCTTTTTTGCTGATTGATTTGCACCAGTCCTTGAAATGTTTTGCGAATGCATGCGGTTACCAGTTCTTCTTCGGTTCCGCAGTTCTGCTGGTCAAAAACAAAGAGCGGCTTATCAAATGCAGGATTTCTTTTTTTAAGGTCGGAAAGAAAATCATCTGTCTGCAAATGCTGGCAGCCCAGACTAAGAACAGTTACTCCACCCACATTCGGATGATCGGCATACGACGCGAGCAAGGCACCCAGCGTAGCTGAATCCTGACGCGTGCCTCCACAACCACCGGTATGGTTGAGAAATTTGATGCCATCTACATTTTTGAAATAGCGCTCTTTTCCCTCGGAGGAAGGACCCAGTAATATAGAATCGACATCCTTTCCTTCTTCATAAGCACGAAGCAGTTGCCTGGTAAAACGGTGATACTTGTCCGAAACCATGTAACCCAGTTCGCGGTGCAATGCATTTTTGATGATGTCGAGATTCCGGTTTTCACAAAACACCATGGGTATGAAAAGCCAGTAGTTGGCAGTGCCCACAGTTCCGTTGCTTCGATGATACCCCAAAAAACTCCGGTTCCTGAATTTCGTAATGTCTGGGTTTTGCCAGCTATAATGAAAGCCGCGATAGGCATAGCTTCCAGCGGCATGACTTGTATTGCTGGTGGTCATCAGTCCGCCCATCGGGACATCCGATTGTAACTTACCTACCAGAGTGCCATACATGATCACGTCGTCGCCTGCATTCATGTCGCTGATAAAAAATTTATGTTTGGCAAGAATATCCTGTTTCAGAATCAGTTCTTTGTTACCGATGGAGATTGGTGTTCCGGATGCAAGATCTTTCAAAGCCACAAGTACATTATCGGCAGGATGTATTTTCAAAAAAGCAGCCGTCCCATTTGAAGGCTTCATAATCAGGATTCATTTAGTTCAAAAATCTTTTTCATCAGCATCCATTTTTCTCCAGACCTGGTTCCGGGAAGTGGCTGCTGGTATTTCCACATCAGTTGTTCCCATTGCTGCACTTTTTCGTTGCTGTTGTCTGCAGCGGCTTTTTTTTCAAAATCAAAATTTTCATTTACTTCCATGATCATGAACAGCCGGTCCTGAAAACGAAAGATCTCCATGTTTTTGATGCCCGCACTTCTGATCGAAGTCAAGATCTCCGGCCACACATTTTTATGGTGCTCTTCATATTGCCGGATTAACTCCGGATCGTTCTTGAGTGCTAAGGTCAGGCAGTATCTCCTGGTCATAATTTGATTTTGTTTTATAGCCGGTGAGGGCAAATAGAAACACGACAACGAAACAGACCATCGGCACCAGGTAGGAAACGGGAGTTGACCTGGCCTGTGCAATGGATCCCATGACATAAGGCACCAGTGCGCCACCAACAATGGACATGATGATAAAAGAAGCGCCTCTTTTTGTATAGATACCGAGGTTCTTTACGCCCAGCGCAAATATGGTAGGGAACATGATGGATTCAAAAAAGAAGATAGCCATGAGTGCATAGATCGATATCATTCCAGCAGACCACACTACAAAAACACAGAGAATAATATTGGCGAGGGCAAAAAGCGCGAGAAGTTTGTTGGGAGCAATGATGCGCATCAGAGCAGTACCAGCGAAACGACCGATGGTAAAGAGCAAAAGGCTCCCAGATAAAAGATAGGCCGCACGTTCGTTGCTGATGCCAAGATTTTTTTCCGTGCAATAATTAATGAATAAGGCAGCAATGCCCACCTGCGCCGCTACGTAAAAAAATTGCGCAATCACTGCCCAAACAAAATGACCGTGCTGAAAAAGTGTTCGGCCAGTATGTGTTTTATTATCGACTACCAGTTCTTCTTCCTTTACTTCGGGCATGGGCGTTTTAATGAACAATAGGGCAACAATGAGCATCAAGGCCGCAATGGCGATATACACCAACTTTACAGAAGCTAGTTTTGCATCTGTACTTGAAAGAGTTCCAAAAAAAAGCGCACCTCCGATTCTTGGGCCCAGGACCGAGCCAACGCCATTGAAACTTTGAGAAAGATTGAGCCGGAATTCAGAAGTTTTTGGATTTCCCAACACAGTCATGTAAGGATTGGCAGCAGTTTCAAGGAAAGTAAGTCCACTTGCCATGACGAATGCAGCCAGGAGAAAAAAAGGAAAGCTGGCATTTTGGGCGGCAGGATAAAAAAGAAACGCTCCCGTTGCAGCAAGAAATAGTCCTGTAATAATTCCTTTTCGATATCCTGCACGCTGCATGAATAATCCTGCGGGAAGTGCCAGCAGAAAATAAGCACCGAAATAAGCGGCTTGCAGCAGCGTGGATCTTTGCTTGGTAATATTGAGTGTTACCTGAAAATGTTTGTTCAACACGTCCAGGAGCCCATAAGCAAGCCCCCAGAGAAAAAACAGTGAGGTTACAAGAATGATCGGCAGTGTATAATTACGGTTCTGATTCATATAGCGGAAATGACAACCCTTAGTTCCTCTGATTGCTACCAACAATGTACGACGATGGGTTTTGTCGGCTTAAACAAATAAAGAATGAAAGGTCCTTCTTCTATTCCCCCGGATTGCCCTTCCATTCAACTATTTTGACATCACGGATTTCATGGATTAAGATTGGATTTCACAGATTGATTAAAAGGATTAAAAGGATTTTATAGTATAAGATGCTACTCAATTATAGACTCCAGACTCCAGACTCCAGACTCCTGACCCCGAACTCCTCACTCCCGACTCCCAACTCCCAACTCCTGACTCAGAACTCCCGACTTTGAACTTTTGACTTTGAACTCTTGACTCCGAACTCCTGACTTTGAACTTAGAACTAAAATATTTTTTGCCGGAATAAAAAATAAGCTAATTTGGCATCAATCCATCCAAATTCACCCTTATTAAGTCAATTGAGTTGAATGAGACCCCAACTACTCAAGGTATCGAAAGGCCCCGACAGGTCTTTTAGTGTAAGACGCGATCTTGTTCCACATGTAAATAACCGATGGCATTATCACAATGAAGTGGAGCTGATCCATTTTAAAAAGGGTGAAGGCACTCAGTTCATTGGTGACAGCATCAAGCGTTTCAAAGCAGGAGATGTGGTGCTGGTAGGTTCCAACCTTCCACACTACTGGCGTTTTGATGATGTGTATTTTGAAGAAAACACAAAGGCCATTGCCGACATCCGTGTGTCGCATTTCAATGAAAATTTCTGGGGTGAACAATTCCTTCATCTTCCCGAGAACAATAATATCCGGACCGTGTTGGAAAAAGCCAAACGCGGACTTCAGATCACCGGAAAAACGAGGCAGAGAGTAGCAGAACTTTTGGAAGATCTCCAAAGCGCAAATGGTCCGCAACGCATCATCCTGTTGATGGAAGCTCTTTCTGCCATTGGCAACTGTAAGAGCCTGGTCATGCTTTCTTCCATAGGCTTCAAACCTGATCTGGTGGAAGTTGAAAGCGACCGGATCAATGCGATTTACGAATATTCCATCAAAAATTTTAAGCGCAAGATCCAGCTCGAAGAAATTGCAGAAGTAGCCAACATCAGTCCCAATTCTTTTTGCAGGTATTTTAAATCGCGCACCCGAAAAACTTATTCGCAGTTCCTTATTGAGCTCAGGGTGGGACATGCCTGCAAACTACTGATTGAAAACAACCAGTGCATCAAAAGGCTTTGCTACGACAGCGGCTTTAATAATTTTACCAGCTTTCATAAATATTTTAAATTGATCACAGGTAAGAGTCCGCTCACTTACCAGAAAGAATTTACTTCCGTGAACTGACCGGCACAAAGAATCAATAATTTTATTTTAAAGAATTTCCACAGAGGAAAACCAGAGCTTCTCTGAAAATCTTAGCTTTCACTATTCGGATATCAAACTTATCATCATGAAAAAAACTTTCCTGCTTCTTCTCCTGAACCTTCCTTTGCTACTCCTCGCACAAGGTCACCAGTTGCAAAAATTATGGGAAACGGATACGGTTGTAGCCATCCCCGAATCAGTGCTGCCTGTGAGTAAAGATCTTTTGTATGTATCACTTATTGACGGAGGAGGATGGGATGCTGATGGAAAAGGTGGCGTAGCTCAATTGGGAACAAATGGAAAAAATTATCGTCCCAACTGGGTCACCGGATTGAATGCACCGAAGGGTTTGGGAAAATTTGGCAATCATTTGTATGCTGCTGATATCAGTGAAGTAGTGGTGATTGATATTGCAAAAGGAAAAGTAGAAAAAAAGATCGCTATTGAAGGCGCCAGTGGACTCAATGATATTACCGTGTCAGACAAGGGCATTGTCTATGTTTCGGATTCCAAAACAGCAAAAGTTTGGCGAATCGAAAAGGACAAACCTTCTCTGTACTTGGAAAACATCAATGGCGTAAATGGACTCAAATGCATGGGAGAAGATCTGATCATTGGCGGTGGAAAAAAACTGATCAGAGCCGATCGCAACAAACAACTCACCACGATTGTGGAGCTCCCTCAGTCAATTGATGGAATTGAACCTGTGGGCAATGGCGATTTCATTGCGACTGCCTGGGCCGGATATATCTACTATGTGTATGCGAACGGAAAATTTGAAACCCTGCTCGATAGTCATGACCAAAAAATGAATACAGCAGATATCGGTTATGATCAGGCTAAAAAAATTGTGTATGTGCCTACATTCAACGCCAAAAAAATTGTTGCTTATCATCTGGTTTCCGCAAATGGATCTGCGATGGCACCGAGAGTATTGATCATGGATGGAAAAAAACTCGCGGATCTGAAAACAAAATGGAAAGCAAAGGACACAGAGGTTTCGCAGATGGTGAGCCAGTTGAAAACCCAGGCCGATGGCTTACTTGATATGAAACCCGTATCTGTAATGGACAAATCTTTTACTCCCGTTAGCGGAGACAAGCATGATTATATGAGCCAGGCTCCTTACTTCTGGTACGACAGCAGCAAGCCCAATGGTCTTCCTTATATCCGCAGGGATGGACAACACAATCCGGAGATCAAAAAAATTACGGATCATCAGCATCTCGACGAATTGTCTTCTGCAGTACGCACGCTTTCACTTGCCTGGTATTTTACAGGCGATGAAAAATATGCAGAGAAAGCTTCATACCTCTTGCATTACTGGTTTTATAATCCAACAACCCTGATGAATCCGAACCTGAATTATGGACAAGGCATTCCCGGAATCACCAATGGAAGGGGCATCGGAATAATTGAAACCCGTTCTCTAATGGGAATTGCAGATGCTGTGGGACTGCTGAATGGCGCTGCTTCCTGGACTTTCAGAGACCAGCAATCAATGGAACACTGGTACCGTGATTATCTCGATTGGCTGCTCACAAGCAAAAATGGACGGGATGAACATGCAGCGAAGAACAATCACGGCTCCTGGTACTATGCACAGGCCATCGATTTTGCATTGTTCACCGGTGATCAAAACAAAGCAAAAGAATTGGTACAGGAAAGTAAAAAGCTTCTCGATAGTCAGCTCACCGTTGAAGGAAAATTTCCTCTGGAATTGGAGCGAACCAATGGTCTGGGCTATAGCACTTTTAATACACAAGCGTGGTTTTCGGTGGCGAAGCTGGCCGAAACAACCGGAACTGACCTCTGGCATTTTACTACATCAAAAGGCGTTGGGCTACGCAATGCAGTAGACTGGCTTGCACCCTATGCGCTTGGAGAAAAGAAATGGACCTATCAGCAGATTGGACCTTACAACAAGAATGAGTTTTACCCGCTTCTGTTGCAGGCTTCGCAGCATTATCCGGAGGGTGATTATCTGAAACAGGCTAAAACTATTCAGCAGAATGGAAATGATGCACTGCTGAATGTTCTGTACAGGGGGTGACGGCGGGATGGTGAATGGTGAATGGTCAATGGTCAATGGTGAATAGTGAATAGTGAATAGTCAATAGTGAATATCGATGCGGATGGTGAATGGTGAATAGTGAAAGTGAGTATGGATTTGGATGCGGATGGTCAATGGTGAATACCTGGAGATGGGGTTTATAAAATAATTCGGAAATGTTTTATGGGAGTTGTCCTATTTCTTTCTCCTCGTTTGTTATTGATACAATAATCACTAACATTTAAAACTTGAATTATGGAAGAATTTATGTTGATCTTCAGGCATGAAGACGGAAGCAAAATTGCATCGCCCGAGCAAATGCAGGTATGGATGAAACAAACCATGGACTGGATTGGCGGCATTGCTGCACAGAACAAATTCGGAGGCGGCTTCGGCCTTCCCTTTGACGATAGTAAAGTGGTTTGGCACAACAATGTGGTCACCAATGGACCCTTTGGCGATATAAAGGAAACCATCGGCGGCTATATCATTGTAAAAGCAGATACGGTAGAAGAAGCAGTGGAATTCGCCAAGGGTTCTCCCGTATTGCAAGGCGATGGCAACAGCGTTGAAGTGAGAAAAATGGCCAAAGGTGGTGGAGGAAGTAGAGATTAAGGTATTGGGGTATTGGGGTATTAAGGTGGAATTAGGAATTAGGAATTAGGAATTAGGAATTAGGAATTAGGAATTAGGAATTGGGAATTGGGAATTAGGTAGGGAACAAGGTTACTATGAAATCTTCAATAGAGTTAATCCCTTAATCAATTTGTGAAATCCAATTTTATCCGTGTAACCTGTTAAACTTTCTCTGCGAAAACTTTGCGTCCTCTGCGTTCCCTGCGGTTACAATTTTCTTCTGAAGACTGAGGGGCGATGACTAATTACTGTTTCTGCGATTTGCCGGCATAGTTGGCAATAGTTAACAATCAACAATCTTTGCTGATGGAACATCAAGATCTCATTCCGCATTTGTTCCGGACGGAATTTCGCAAGATTGTTTCTGTACTGTGCCGGATATTCAGTCTGGAGCACATGGAAATTGCAGAAGATATTGCAGGAGAAACTTTTCTGCTGGCCCTTCAGACCTGGAGCTATAAAGGAGTACCGGAAAATCCGGCAGCCTGGCTTTACCAGGTAGCGAAAAATAAAACAAAAAATTACCTCACACGACATCAATTGTTTTCTTCAAAAATCGCCAGGCAGATCAGCCAGTTGCAGGAAAAGGAAGAAGAAATTGATATTGACCTCTCAGAAAAAAATATGGAGGACAGCCAGCTGCAAATGCTTTTTGCACTTTGTCATCCTTCCATTCCACCCGAAGCACAGATTGGACTTTCCCTGCGCATACTTTGTGGATTTGGAATTGAGGAAATTGCAACTGCCTTTCTCACCACCAAAGAAACCATTAACAAACGTCTTTCAAGGGCCAGGGAAAAACTTAGATCAGAAAAAATATCCATGGACCTTCCACTTGCCCGGGAAATAAATAATCGTTTGGATACTGTTTTAAGAACGCTTTATCTTCTTTTCAGCGAAGGCTATTATTCCGAAAGCCAGGACATTATTCTTCGTAAAGACTTCTGCCTGGAGGCCATGCGGCTAACAACCCAACTAACCGAATATGA
The DNA here is from genome assembly GCA_045805145.1 of Flavisolibacter sp. Classification (GTDB taxonomy): domain Bacteria; phylum Bacteroidota; class Bacteroidia; order Chitinophagales; family Chitinophagaceae; genus Flavisolibacter. The sequence continues at coordinate 15,662 of JBJMLU010000010.1, forward strand.
ATTGACCAACAAACCGGAAGTCAACGCCCTGCTTTCTCTCATGTGTTTTCACGCGTCAAGGTTTGAAGCGAGGACAAATTCCCAGGGAGAAATCATCCTGTATGAAGACCAGGATGAATCACTTTGGAACCAGAACCTGGTTGCTAAAGGCATTTTCTACTTACATCTTGCATCAACGGGAAATAAGCTGAGTAAATATCATCTGGAAGCAGCCATTGCCTACTGGCATACCCAAAAAGCCGATACCCAAGAAAAATGGGAAAATATTCTATTGCTCTATAATCAGCTATTACAACTGGAATATTCGCCTGTGGCTGCCCTCAATCGAACCTATGCCCTCTACAAAGCCAATGGAAAAGAGGAAGCCATCGCCGCGGCAGAAAAACTGGAACTGCGTAACAATCACTTTTATTTTACCCTGCTCGGTGAACTGTACCGCGACCTGGATAAGGAAAAAGCGATCCAACATTTTCAAAAAGCCCGCGACCTCGCAAAGAATTCAACCGACCGTCACTTGCTTTCTAGGAAAATAAATGAGGTGAATGAGGAGGGTGAATGGTGAATGGTGAATAGTGAATGTGGTCGTTTATATAATAGCAGATTTATGATAAAGGGGATTGCGTAGAGGAGTTTTATAATTCGATTAGTCGTTTTTTACTTCCAACCTACAGTCCTGTACTCTCCGACATCCGTCTCGAAGCTCTCTACTCACAGCTCACAGCTTTTCTCATCATTGCCACCGAAGCGAAGCACTCTGAATCGCGGATTCTTGGATGAAGGGATCACGCAGTAATTCTCAAATTTGATAGAGTCCACTGCGATCTTTCCTCTCACATCTTAAAAATAAGGGTTGATACCTGCAGTTCGACTATTGCTTTAGGACGTCATTGTGAGCGGAGCGAAGCAATCTCATTTACTGATTCAGCTGAAAGTTTTGTTTGTGTAATGATGCCTGCTTTTTTTTGGCTTGGTGCGCTGCTGAATAGAATTACCAGACGTTGAAGGGAGTGACACAACAGAAGTTGAATGGAGATTTGCAGCTTGGCAAATATTCATTTAATAAGCCAAAACCTTTTGTGCACTTCAGATATGCTTTCAAATCATTTTGCTCTAGCAAGGCCTTGGCTGCTCTGTTGGCGTCCTCGCCAACGAGTGATTGAAGAGGGCTCCCTTTGTAGCTTTCCTGAAATACGAGCAATAAATTTTTTGAGAAATAATTAAATCAGCTGAGGCTCTATCTTCAGCTTCTGTTGTGTCACTCCCTTGTGCTTTTGGTAATTCTATTCAGCTGGGTATTTTATAAACTACAAGCAGGCTCAATTACATAAACAAAACTTTCAGTTGAATCATTAAAAGAGATTGCTTCGCTCCGCTCGCAATGACGTCTCAAACCAAAACCCGAACTAAACGTTCCAGTAAAACGTTTACTACACTTTCCAGTCTTTCATTAAGACTCGGGACGAGAACTTAATCTCTAATCAAATTATAACACACTTCTGTGAAATCCATATTTAACCCGTATAATCCGTGATATGAGATTGCTCGGCGCTGCTCGCAATGATGAGAAAAGCTGTGAGCAGTGAGTATAGAGCTTCGAGACGGATGTGGAAGGATAGTTGAAAGATAGAAGTACTTTGAAGTAGAGAAAAGACTAATCGAATTATAGAACTCCACTACGCATTCCCTTCATCCATAAATCTGCTATTGTATAAACGACCACATTCACCATTCACTATTCACCATTCACCACCTCACCATTCACCCTCTTCCTCCCGCTATCTCTGTTTGTCCATCCCTTTAATGATGATGTTGCTATTGTAGCAGGGGAAACTGAATGCCTGGTGCAGGCGTCGGCGGTCATTGATGGTGGTGTAGAATTGTTCCATGTAGCGGATGGTGGAAGAAAGATAGTGCGCGTCCAGGAGCGGACAGTTTAGATAGACGTTGTATAAATCCTTTTTCAGCCGGTTAAAAGTCTCCACCACCTCATCGAACGCTTTGGCATCAATGCAATACCCGCGAAAACGCCGCTCCTGAACAGACTGGAGTCCTAACTCTTCGGGGGGCAGCGCATAGGGAGCATCCACAATGCCCGCATGATCAAAATCATAAGGAACTACGGAGGGAGGAAGAAGGGAATCTTTTGAAATGAGCCGGATGTTGTGCAGATAAGGAACCGACCAGTCGGTATTGCCAATTAAATATTGAAAAACCACCATTTTCAAAAAGCTCGAGGTATCGGTATTTTCCGAAGCCCAGTTGGTCGTCTTCAACAGGCGCGTGTGATTTCTTTTTGCCATCTCCTCGTCTTCCTCAAGGAGAAAACCATGAAAAGCAGTTTCCTTTTTCTTTATGCTATCCCGGAACACTACATGAACCAGTCTTGCCCTGTAGCTCTCGGAAGTGAGAAGGTTGTATAAACGATAGACCAAATATTCGCGGATTACATAATTTTCGCCGCGACAGGGACAAACCAGCTTCAATTTGGTTTGATGATCAAATAATGTGGACTGGTTTTTTGATGAAGTGAAATTCAAAAGAATGGGAGGATAGTCGCAACTGCCTGATGTGCGCCGGAAGTGTCCACGCGTTTTAGCCTTGATGGGAAAAGAGACCATGCCCTGTTCAGTGTTGTACGAAAGAACCAGAGAGTGGTACTGCATCTTGTCGGAGCGATCATTGAATAAGTCGCGGACATTTCCGGTAAAACGCAGTTCAAGTACAGAGTCAGATCCAAATAATACAGACGGAGAGCCTCCTTCCTGCCCTTTTGCATTGGGACAAAAGAAAAAAATGAGCATAAGCCAGCTAACAGTCCGAAAAAAGGAATGGTGCACAGTCAGGTTTTGTTCCCTAATTTACAAAATAGAAATGTCTTTAATGAATTCACAGAATTCCTTGATCCTTACGTCAACCAGAACTTTGGCCCAACCGGCATTAAACCACCGGCTTATTCTCTGCCTTGCAATTTTGTTAGCCTGTTTTTCTTGCCCAGCGCAAAAAGATTCGCTGGTTATAGAAAATCAGTCCATATCCCGCAAGATCTATTTCAGGAAAGATTCTGCAGGGATTTATTCCACTTCTTTTCTCAATAAAAAAACCGGGCAGAATTATATTAATCCCGGTACCGAAGAATTTGCAATCAGCATCAATGACAGTCTGATTGAAGGGAAGAATTGCCGCTACCTGGATCATATTTTTTTTCAGGATCACGACACGCAACGATTATCAATCCGCCTGTCCACTCCCTTTGAAAAAATTTATATCCGGCTGGTCTATGAAATCTATAAAGATCTTCCATTGATCCGAAAACAACTGGTCGTTGTCAATGAAAGCAGGTCAGCTGTTTCTTTAACGGATCTGGATGTTGAAAAGCTGCGTTTCCAGGTTATAAACAAGTTCGATAATGAAGTGTATTCTGCCTATGGCACCAATCTCAATAGAATTCCATACAAGGGCGATTATAACGATGCGGCTATTGTTTTGTACAACCGGGCAGCCTCCGAAGGCGCAGTCCTCGGAAATGAAGCGCCCGGCGTGTTGAAGAACACTGAGATCTATACACGCATTCATGGATGCATCCAGATGGGAATGCGACATCATGAAGAAAATTTTCCTTTTAAAAAACAGCTTGGTCCCGGTGCAGAATTTAAAAGTCCGAAAACATTTATTTATGTTTTTCATTCAAACCGCTGGCAGTATGGTTTTGAAAATGACTATAAAGTTTTTCTGAACAATTACCTGGGTATTCATCTTTTCCAGAAATCATCTCCACCACTTGTTCTTTTCGATACCTGGCTGCCTTTCCTGGACAACATCAATGAAAATCTGTTAAAACAATGTGCCGGTCATCTTCAAAATACCGGGACTGATCTTTTTGTGATCGATGCAGGGTGGTATCGTTATTCAGGTGATTTCCTGGAGGACAGCTCGAAATTTCCTTCGGGAATGAAAGCGCTGGCCGATACCATCAGGGCCAGAGGCATGCGCGTGGGACTTTGGTTTCCGGCTGCATCAGTGAATCTGAAAAGCCAGGTAGCAATGGCACATCCCGAATGGCTGGTAAAAGATAAAAATGGAAAGCCGGCCAACCTGCACGACATGAGTGTGTCCAAGGATGGACCAGCATGGTCGGACGCACTGGTCACCATGTCGCTGGCCTCACCTTATTATGATCACCTGCGTTCAATTGTTCGTTCTTATATTCATCAACTGAATCTTTCGTACGTGAAGTTTGACCTTTCTATGATCAGTTCTGCCTACGTGCATGATCCGGAAAGAACAGGTGATTACGATTCCAATCCTTCCAAAATTTATCAGGACCGTTCTTCTTCTTATTGGGAAACCTATGAATGCATGATGCAACTGATGGATGATCTTCACCGTGAGTTCCCGCAACTCTTGATCGACTGCACTTTTGAAGTGTGGGGCCGTTATAACCTTGCCGACTATGCGCTTTTGGAGCATGCAGACTATGATTGGCTTACCAATTTTCAACAATCGCCTCCTGATGGTCCAATTTCTATCCGCCAGATGGCCTTTGATCGTTCACGAGTACTGCCTCCTTCCACACTATTGATCGGTAATCAGTCTCTTAATTTTTCTAATTACCAATACGTTTATTATTCACTGGCAGCATCATCGCTGGTCTATGTTGGTGATCCAAGGAGCGTGCCTGGCAATCAGATGAAATTTTACCGGAGGTGGAATGATTATTTAAAAAAAATAGAAGCGAAATACAAGTACTCGCGCTATTATCAATTGTATGATGTTTTTGAACGACCAGGGTTCAGCAACTGGGATGGATGCTTTAGGATCAATCCGGAAAAACAAGGCGGCCTGATGTTTTTTTTCCGGAACAATTCTCCTGACAGCAGTCGTCGTTTCCGTGTTCCTTGCCTGAATGAACAATACAAGTACAGAATCTATTCATTTGAATCCAACAAAACAATTGGAATCTATTCAGGAAAAACATTAATGGAGGATGGACTTCCCATTACACTATCACAAACTTATTCGGGAGTGATATTAACGATTGAAAAGATTTAGGGGTTTATTTTTCTTTTGCAAAAGCATCGGCCTTCTGGTTCATTTCCTGCGCGCTCACTTCTCTGTCCGAGGCAATCATGACCTTATAGCGGAATGTAACGGACGCGTGCGGATGCAGGGTATAATTAAGTTCTTCTTTTCCATTGCTGAATATTTTTCTTCCCAATGGATTTGCAGCGAAGAGGCCATAGCCTCGCGCATGCCAATAAGTGGGATATCCCGGGTTATGCGGATGGTCAAAGATGCCAATGGTTATTTTCTTTCCTTGCTTCACGCCCTGGAGCATACACCACCGGCCCTTGGTACTCCACACAGAATCTCCTTTTACACCTGCATCATTGTAGTACATGCCCGTAACCCCTTCATTGCTCATTTGCTTCACGGTAGTCTTATTGCCATGAATATCCAAAAACACATCTTCCTGCGTGGAGGGCATTTCCAATTCGCGGGCTACACGAATTGCGAAGAGACCGTCTTTGGCGTCCTTAAAAACTACGTCTTCATTTTGTGCCGTGAGGGTGGTCACTCGTTCAATATTAAAATCGTTGTTCTTCACGGTGAACACATAAACTGTCTGTTCTTTCATTAGCACATGTCCATCCGGATGAACCCAGTCGGCCGTGGTGACGAGCACAGCTCCTTTATCAGATGTTTTTTTTGCAAGAATACCAGTGTGTTTGATGCTTCCATATCCATTTCTTTTTTCTGGTGCAATGGCCGTGGAATTGTTCCAGAAGTCCAGTCCATTCACCGATTCATAATTGAGCCACATACCGGTATGATGGGGATGATCGGTGCGTTCACCGGGGCGCGGCTCCACAGGATATCCTCTCGTTATGGTAATGCCATCCACTGTATTGAGCGGAAAAAGAAAGGGCTTGCGTACGGAATCGTAATAACAATAGGCCGTCAGCAGCTTTCCGTTCCATTCCAGGTTTACCTGTTTTTGTTCAGGATGGTCCACAAAACGAAAACCGCTATTCTGAGCAGAAGCAGCCGTTACAAAGAATAGGGCAAGTAGGAAAATGAATTTCATGCTGATTTCTTTAGTCAATTAGTTTCCTGAAGTTATTGGATTATCGTATTGCTTCACAAAAAAAGCCAAAAGCCAAAAGCTAATAGCCAAAAGCTAATAGCCGATAGCTGTTAGCTGTTAGCTCTCAGACATTCACTATTCACTATTCACTATTTACTATTCACCATTCACCATTGACCATTCACCATTCACCATTCACCATTAAAATCTCTTGCTTTCCACAGTTTTCCAAAAGCTGTCTTTCATATTATCCATGTGATAAATATTCAGCCCGGATACATTCTTCAACAGCATGGTGGAACTGCCAGGCAGTTTTTGCGCCTGGATATCATAGAGCACTGCGCGGCTTACATCATCGAGAATAAATGCAGGCCTTGGTTCGTCTTGAATGAAGTTGACCTGGATATCGTGCATCTTGAGATTGCGTACATGCCGGATGAAGAATCCATACGAAGGCATGACCCTCCATCTTCCAGGTTCTGGATAATCTTTTTCATATTCGGGCACTACACGGTTGATCGAATCCTTTGATCCGCCTCCCTTGTAATAGATCCGGATATTACTCAACTGAAGGTCTTCAATCTCATGACCAGGCAATCCGCTGATGATAGCTCCCTGTCTTGCATCTACATTCCAGGCCACCACATTTTGAATAATGATCCTTCTGCATTTGCCAACAGAAATGGTATCCGGGCCGCGCATTCTTGCGCCGAGGCGAATGAAAATGGGCGCATTGAGGATATCGCGCATGGTGATGTTGGAAATGGTCACATCTTCGAGCAAAGCTCCATCAACCGTCTCCAAAGCCAAACCGCGACAATATTCAAACACGCAGTTGCTGATGGTGATGTTTTTAAACCCACCATTGGACTCGGTACCGAATTTGATACGACCTGTTGCCGAACTGTCCGAATAGCGTTTATACTCGCGGCGAAAAGTTCCGTCAAGAAGGGTTCCTTCATCATAACCACTCACCTGGCAATTAGTAATAGTAACATTCTCGGTGGGCTTTGCATATCCGAGTCCGAAAGTACTTTTCAAACAAATGCCATCATCAAAAGGCGAATTGACCGTGCAATTGGAGACACGCACATTCTTGCAGCAATCAATATCGAATCCATCGCGATTCGTATCTACTTTCAGATTATCCAGCGTGAAATTGTCGACGCCCGTAGCAAGAATGGCAAACCATCCACCATGAAGAATAGAAATATCCTTGATGGTCACGTTGCGACAGTTAATGAGGGCTATAGACTTATTGGGTTTCATGTCACCATTTCTTCCGCTACGGACCAATCCCTTTCCCCAGATCAATCCAGTGCCTATGATGGATACATCATGCAATTTTTCTCCCCAGATAAAGCTGTTGTGCCAGTGACTGTGACCATAATCCTGGTACGTATCGTTGGCACTGGGTTCCGGTTTGTCAAATTCATTCGAGTCGGGAGAGGCAACGAGCGTGGCGCCCTGCTCTATAAACAAACAAATATTGCTTTTGAGGTGAATGGAACCCGACAAATAATTCCCTGCGGGAAAATAAATCGTTCCCCCACCTGCAGCAGCTGCATCTTCAATTGCCTTATTGATGGATTTTGTATCACTTGTGACACCATCACCTTTGGCACCCAATTCTTTTACATTGAAAAATACTTTTTGTGCCCTGGCTTCAGTAATGAGTGAAATGTTGAGCACACATAAAATCAGAATAGTTCTCATCGCGTTCATTTTGAAAATTTGGCAATAAATCCTCCACCGGAAATCAGGTTCAGATCCAGCACATCTTTGGATGAATAATTTTTTCTTTCTACAATCACAGAAGCATCATTGCCTGCTCCATCCATTGCCAGTTCCGTATTGTAAGTTCCGTTCAGAAATGACAGAGGTATGCTCACCTTGCGGGGTGTCGGGCCATTCATCACAGCAAGGAACCAGGTATTTCCTTTTCTACGTGCATAAATTGCCAGCTCACCAATCTCAGAAGGCGCAAGCACTTTTGTTTCATCCCAGGTAGAAGGAATGGCTTTGATGATGTTGACGGCAGGATTCATCAGCAGTGTATCCGGATTCGCAGCATAGGTAAGCATCGGAGCACTGAGTATGGCTGCACTGGCGATCTGGTGTGCCCAGGTAGTATTTTTTCTTCGGTCTCCAAAATGCACCACCGTGTATTCGGCCGGACCTGCAAGGAATCTCGTAAATGGAATGGTGGTTTCGTGCGTAGCCCGATCAGCAAGTTTGCTGGCTTCCATTCCTTTTACCGCTTCATACACCAGTGAATTGGGATAAGTGCGCATCAGTCCAGTGGGTTTATTGGCTCCATGAAAATCCAGCAGCACATGATAGCGTGCAGCATCATGAAGAATACTGTCGTAAAGATCGATCACTTCTTTTGCTTCACTGTCAAAGAAATCAATTTTTGCTCCAGCAATTCCCAGCTCTCTGCATTTTCGGAAAAAAGAATCTCTTGAATCAACACTGCGCAAAGTTTTGGAATGTTTCCATAGCCAGATGCCCACGCCCTTTGCCCGGGAATAATCCACGAGCTCTTTCAACTGTCCATCTGACCAGCGGGTCCAAAACCCTTCGAGAATATTATGTTCAAATCCGAGTGCCGCTGCTGCATCTGTGAAATGTTTCATCACTTCGGGTGTTCCGTCTCCCCCGCCATTGAGGTATTTCCAAACGGCTCTTCCCGGTTTGATCCACTCCGAATGAATTCCCTTTGGAAAAACTGTTGGATCAGGAGGTGGATTGAGGTTGATGATGATGTCGCTGTTCACCAGCGTATTTAGATCCTTTGCAACCAGCAACACGCGCCAGGGCGTAGTGACCTGCTTGTGAAAGCCGGGTTGTTGTTTCAACCTGGATGTATCCTCAGCACTGTACCGCAAACGATATGGATAAGAAGTAGGTTGATCCTGTGCCAGCCGAAGCACCAGTCCATTCTTTCCATTGCATTGAAAAGCCATGCCCGGATATCCCAAAAGATCGGCTTCCGTGAGACAGGCATAGATTCCTTGCGGCAATTTGAAAACTGTAGGGGGCGCCATCCAACTTCCTTCCGGTACTTCACTGATCTTCTTTTTTACATGAACGCCTTCATAATGCATTTCAAGATCATGATACCAGATAGAGCTTTCTTCGGGTAGCTGGAATACAGTGGTTTCCTCAGGGAAGAATTCTTCATTCTGCACGCTCACCAATTGCCGATAAGCAATGCCGTCATTAAATGCGCGAACATCCAGTTGCCAGTTGAAATCTCCCGATCGAACTGAGATCTTTAAACCCTTGCATTTGTTGACGGCCGTTGTATGAGCACCGAAAACGGGATAAGTTTCATTGATCGTGTAGGGATCAACAGAAATGATTTGAATATTTGTGGTCAGGGAGGTGCCGTCGATCGAGAAGTTAATGGGAGAAGGTTGAAGTACAGGTTTTCCCTGCAGATAAACAACGCACCTGAATTCTACTTGCTGCTGAAAGAAGGAAATCGATAATTTTCCGTCCGGACTTTTGAGCGTCGTGCTGTCTGAAGCGGATACAGTTTTATAAAAACAACAAAATAGAAGAAAAAGAAAAACGGACCAGCGAATATTCATAGCAGGCAATCTGTTTTCAGTTTATTTGCAGCAATGCAATTGAATTATAAATCGGTCTGTCTCATTTTATGTCATTAGCAAATGATTCAACTATTCTGGCTCGAATACAGCTCAATGTTTACCTGCTCTTACTCATATCTATCAATTTATCTTTCGCACGAATCATCTCCGTGCCGGCCATGAGAAAAGCGCCGAGACCATGTGTATCATTGAGCTCACGAGGACGGTTGTAGTAAAAATTAATGTCTTCTTCTACGGAAGTGCCCACGCAGATATCGGGAATTTCTCCATCCACCGTAACTTTTTTGGAAAGGGCTTCCCAACCTTTTTGAGCAATGGTGATGAAGCGCGGATTGATCCATCCTTCATTGACCGATTTGGCCACAGCATATACAAACATAGCCGTTACCGATGATTCCAGATAAGAATCGGGCTTATCAAGAAGCTGGTGCCATAGTCCGGTGCTGTCCTGGTAGCGCGAAAATCCAACGATCTGACGAAGTAAATAACGTGTCAGCTCTGCGCGTTTGGGATGATTGGCCGGAAGATTGTTGAGCAACTCCACCTGCGCCAATGCTACCCATCCATTGCACCTTCCCCAACGTGCCACACCATTCATGTCGGTATCGTTGAAGTAGGTATGAAAATAAAGTCCCGTGGTGGAATCATAAATATAATGGTTGAAGTCTTCCACCTGTTTGATGGCAAAATCAAAATAGTTTTTATCTCCTGTGAGCTTACCCATACGAGCGAGATAGGGCACGCTCATATAAAGGTCGTCCGCCCAGAGGGTCATCTTTCTGGGATTGTTGCGGGCCAGCGTACCGTCAGGAAATTTCACCTGTTTGTTGATAATATAGTCTCCCACACGATTCAGGTAATCGAGATAGTCCTTTCTTTTGTCAAATGCATATACATCCAGCAGTCCGGCCGACATGGAGCCGCAGTCATCAAGAGAACCGATCCGGAATACCGGACGATATTCAATATTTTGCGTACCGGCATCAAATTGTTGTTTAAAATATCCCAGGTTATCGAAGATGAAGCTGAAATTCCTGCGCGAGTAGTCGGCATATTTCGGATCATGCAATACTTCGCTGAGACGAATCATCCCTACCGTGAGAACGCCATTTACATACTGCCATTTGTTATAGCGGCTTTCTGCTTTTACATTCACGGAAGTGTCCACGCCTTTCGTACTGGCAAAACGCGCTCCGGTCTTGCTGTTGACAAACTGAAAGGAAGTGGTTTGAACGATATGATCCGCCACTCTGCGCACCAATTCTTCTGTATTCGCCTGGCCAAATACAGGTAGTTGAAAGAGTGTGCCGAGACATGTTACTGTAAGCAGAAGCTTTTTCATTGTCGAATATTTATGTGATGGTTATATAATGGAGTCCAGAGTCGGGAGTTCGGAGTCGGGAGTCGGTTGCCTATGATGCAGTCTTTACTTCTCGTTTCTCGTTGGTAGGGAGCTCGCAAAGACATCTAAACTTCAACGAGTACTACTGGTTTCTTTAAAAACCCGAGGGCTAATTCACTTACCTCAATCAAAGACAAGTTTGAAAACTGTGAGCCAAGAGAGCAATCCTTCAAAGTACAGTAATACTAACAGCCCTGTAGTTCACCGACTCCCGACTCCCGACTCCCGACTCCAGACTTATTTTCCTCTCTCCTCCAGTTGCGCTTTATACAATGAAACAGGTTGAAGGCCTTTTCTATCCTTCCCTTCCCATTCTCCATCAGGTCTTCCTTTCAACCTTCCCCCATATTTTTCTCCCTGCAATCCGATGCAATAATTTTTTCCATTCACGTACGGACTTTGCACCGCAACTCTTTTGGCCGTACAATTCCAAAGAATCTGGTTCACGCCGCTCCATCCATGTCCGCTTCCCCAATTGCCGCGGTCCTGGATATTGATCTCTCCGTCGGTAACAATATTATCATACAGGGTACCCATGGCCCAGCGATGGTGGGGACCAATATCAGCATGTGTATTCTTTGCCGTGCAGTTATAAAAAACATTGGGCCCGCGAACCCTTGCACCCGTTACATAATCATGCCGGCCTTCGGTAGCATGACAGTTCATGAACAGGTTCATCTGGCCCGTGTTGTTAAATGAATAACGGCGCCCACCGGTGATGATGGATTTTGCATCGAGGCAATTGCAGCTGTCTACAGTAATGTTACGCGCATCATCATCGAGGTTGACGCAACTATAACCAAAATAGCGGGAGGTTACATTTCGCACCCAGCCATTCTCAATCTTGTCGAAATGGATCGCGTCCCATCCATGATTTTCGGCCGTATCACTTTCATATTCCGATTCGCAATAGAGATTCTCGATCCCTACATTGCTGATCCTTCCTTCGAAATTGTATTTATAAATTTCTGGCTGCCCATATTTTGGTTCCATCGCCAGAACAATGGGATTGTCAATAAAGACCTTATTGGCTTCGATCTTGGTGATCTTTCTTTCAAACTTGAAATTATATTCAGAAGGTTGCCATTGTTTGGTGCCGCCACGGGCTTCGATCTGGTCCATCTTCAGATCTTTTATCCATTGCTCCGTGCCGGGCCGATACACGATGATGTTGTCGCCAGTTTTGAAACCATCGGTGGAAGAAACAGAAAACGAGTGTGTGCCCACAGGTACATATGGATCGGTGATCTTGGTGCGTGTGCTGGAAATTTCTTTGATCGCTCCCTTTCCACTAACACGGATCAGGGAACGCTGAACCTTTCCGGAAGCAACCAACCTGGTATCCATGCCTTCGCCACGCAGAACAATTCCACTTACATCAATATGGATACTTGCCGGAATTAAATAGCTGCCTTTTTTCAGAAGAATGGCACCGCGAAAACCATTTGGGTCAGGACTGCGTTTGGAGACTTCATCAATGGCCGACTGAATTTTTTCTTCCGCATTCTCCGAAGGCTCCACAGTTTTTACAACAGCAATATGGGGAAGAGGAACATTTCCCTCACGATAACCTACCCTGCTAAAATCAGGAAGAATATTTCCCTTTTCATCAGGAATATATTGAAGCTTTCCATTTTTATTTACCGTAACAAAACGCGATTCCCATTTCTTATCCTTCCGGAACGAAACAAAGGAAATGATAAAAAAAACAAATGAGATTGTAAGTAGTATTCGCATAATTGTATTCGTTATTCCCGACCACCAACTCTCAACTCTCAACTTTTAACTTTGAACTATCAACTATCAACTATCAACTTTTAACTTTTAACTGTTCTCCAATCATTTCTTAAAACGGGGCGGCACATAATCCTTTACCGGCTGCACCTCGATCCACGATTTTTCCGATCCGTCTTCATTGTGAACGAGGCAGGCTGTGAACAGGGCTTTCACTTTTCCATTTTCGTCCACATACACAAAAGGCCTTTCCCTTCTTCGAAATGTTTGGGAGCTCCCATCGTCATAGGTTACGGTTTTGGTATAGATCGATTCCTTGCTTGCAGGATAGTAATGAATGCCATCAGTTGAATAATACTGCGCACCATTCTTTTTCACGCCGGTAACACCGCCATTAAAATCGCTCAGGACCACATTATATTGCCCGGAAGCCCACCAGATGGTGGGGTCTTCCAGTTGATTGGAATCAGGCAAAAGGTTTTTTCCTTCATTCAACAAATGATAAGTGGAATGAAAAGAACTGGCTTCATAGGCCTGTGCAATACGAATATTGCCTACCGCTTTTCTTCCGAACACATATACCGATCCGTTTTTTCTAACCAGGGGTGCCGGATTGGAGAAGGGCATGGCCGTACTGTCACATCTTGTCCAGGGACCCGTTATGGAATCTGCCCAGGCATAGCCAGTTTCATTAGCAGAGGAAATATAGTAGAGCACGAATTTATTTCCTGCTTTTACAATTTTCGGATTGTGCGCCCGGTCATTATCCCAAAAGCCTTCTCTTTTTTTTATCACCTCTTCCCGAAATGTATAAGGACCATATAAATTTTCGGAAGTAGCACGAATGATCTCTGAATATTTTGTCCACCCACCCAGCCCGTACTGTTCCGGCCAGGAGGAGGCGAACATATGGTAGGTCTTTCCCACTTTGATCACCGTAGGACACCAGAGAATATAACCTTCGCGTTTAAACCCTCCTTTCTTCACCGCAGGCTTCAATGCATCGCTTAATGTCTGCCCTTCTGTTTCGATGACCTGAAAAACCATTACAAATGTGAAAAGAATCAAGCACAGTTTTTTCATATTTTTCTTTTCTCAGATTAACCCAGCCTTTCTTTTCACCAAATATCCTCTATAAATTTATTTTGGATCACGACCAACCATTCACCATTCACGATTGACCATTCACGTTCTCGCTTTTCTCAAACGGATCATCACTACTCCATGAGGAGGAACATCAGCAGAGAATTCATCTTTAAAAACACCCAGATCTTTTTGGCGCCAGAGATCCCGAACGATGTATTTGCCACTGATGCCCAGGTCGGACCATTTGACGGTGAGTTTTCGTGTGATGCTGTCCGTTATATTGAATAGTCCTGCTGCCCTGCTTCCATCCTCCAGCTCTTTTGCCAGCACACCACAGGAGTCTGTATGACTGACAACGGTAGCTTGTTTGCCCAACGCATCCTGGTTGACGTCAATCACTTCGTCATTGGTGAGCAGGCTCAATGTAAAATCATCCAGTTTGGTGAGATCGCAACCTAATAATAATGGTACCGATTGAAGGCACCAGGCACTCATATGCGAATATTGTTCGTCCGGCGTAAGCATCGTGGGACGAGGACCCTTTCCCCATCCAACCCATCCTACGATCATCATGTCCGGATCATTCCAATGGCCAGGTGAAGCATAAGGCGCCCACTTATCCTGCGTGAGCAAACGGCTCTTCAGACTTTTCCAGTTGTCACGGATGTCACCACCGGTTCTCCAGGCATTTGCAATTTTGGAAAGCTCCGCGATCGAAGTAAAAGGTGTACTGTTCGAAAGACTAAGAACAATATCACGTCCACTGTTGCGCAGAAGATCATACATGGCCCTGGTTTCCGGAACTTCATTTGGATTCCAGTCGTATTTCAGATAATCAAATCCCCATCTCGCCCATTGTTTCACATCTTTGTCCCAAAATACATATGGACCGATGGCATAGGGCAACTGCTTTTTATTTCTTGGAATGTTTTCTGTGGTGCGCGCAAAGATTCCTTCTGCATTGGTAGACGAACCGCCAATATGATGTCCGTACGATTCCACCCAGGGCGTAGAATAAATACCCGCTTTCAAACCCATTGCATGAATTTCATCAACAAGTGCCTGCATGTCCGGAAATGTACTGGAGTCGGGAAGAATACCACCGAATTCGCCTCCTCTTTTACCCTGCCATACATCATCGATATTCATGTAGCTCCATCCATGATTGATCAAGCCCGATGAGGCCATGGCTTTGGCATTGGCCAATACCAATTCCTGCGTCACCTTGCTGGCATAAATATTCCAGCTGTTCCATCCCATAGGCGGAGTGAGTACAATGGTTTCTCCAACTACAATTTTAAAAGCCCGACTGGCTTCTCCTTCTTTGTTTTTCGCATGAAGTGTGATCAGATATTCGCCGGGTTTGGAAATCGCCCCCGAAAGCCTTCCGTTCCTGGTATCCAGCTTCACGCCATCGGGAAGATGGTCAGCTGAAAAATTGATAGGTCTGGTTCCTGTAGCGGGAATTGTAAAAATAATAGGATGACCTGGCCGCGCACCAAAAACCTTTGGTCCATTGATGCGCGGTGCAGGACCTGCCTTGGGAGTCAGAATATATTTTGAGAGGCTATCCTGGGCATTGCCAACCGAAATAGTAAAACAGAAAAAAAGAATTGAAAATATCTTTTTGAAACAAGCCATATGCATGTTTGAATATGATCCTGGAAATTATTGATGACGAAGAATCAGGGAATCCTTTACTACATTTTTGCGACCGTTTTTTGAGGAGCAATTGTACCTTTTACTTCCAGTCGGACCACTGAAGCAATTTTATTCGGTGCCGAATCTGGTAATTTAATTTCTACAGCTCCGTTCTCCTGTTTGGCTTTGATCTTTTCAGTGCTTCCCAACAATTTTACAGATACGAGTTGGTTGGAAAAAGCAGGCGTCATGATCTTTCCATCCTTTGGCCAGTCAAACACATGAAGGTATAAGACCGTATTTCCATTTTCTTCTTTTTTAGTCACGCGTCCCCAGGCCACGGGAGCAAATGGACTGGCAGTAGTTCCATAAATGGATTCGCTGTTCACTTTCATCCATTCTCCAATTCCCTTCAGGATATCGATGCTTTCCTGCGGAAATGTTCCATCAGCTTTTGGACCTACATTCAACAGATAGTTGCCGCCCTTCGACGCAATGTCAATGAGATTGTGAATGAGCGTCTCTACACTCTTCCAGTTGTTCGCGTAAGATTTATAACCCCAGGTTTCATTCATGGTCATGCAGGTCTCCCAGTCTTTTCCATCGAGCTCACTAAGATTGGGAATGCGTTGTTCCGGAGTTTTGTAGTCGCCAGGGTAATCAGGTCGCTTCAACCGGTCGTTGGTGATGATCATAGGCTGCAACTTCAATTGCGATTTTAATTTTTCTGCATATTCATCGGTCATACCTGTAGGTGTGTCCCACCAAAGAACCGCTACGTCACCATAATTGGTTAACAGCTCATGAACCTGAGGCACGGCTACTTCATCGATGTATTGCGACATGGTCTTCGTTTCCTGTGCCGGATCCCAATGGCCATTGTGTGCGGCCGTATAGGCATCAATTTTTGATGAATCGGGATTGGCCCATCCTTCACTTGCAGGTTTGCGTGCAGCGGCACCTCCCGGGTTATTCCAGTCCTGCGCCTGCGAATAATAAAATCCAAGTTTGATTCCATATTTTTTGCAGGCGGCTGCCAGCGGCTTTAATACATCCTTTCCATAAGGCGTTGCGTCAGCAATATTCCATTTGCTGGCTTTAGATTTGAACATCGCAAACCCGTCATGGTGTTTGGCCGTAATCACGATGTATTTCATTCCGGCATCTTTAGCCATGCGCACCCATTCATCAGGATTGTATAGCACCGGATTAAATTCTTTTGCATACTGCTGATATTCGGCTACCGGAATTTTTCCGCGGTTCATGATCCATTCTCCAATGCGGTTGATCTTTTGTCCTTTGTACGTACCGGCCGGTACTGAATAAACACCCCAGTGAATGAACATGCCAAAGCGGGCATCCCGCCACCATTTCATCCTGTTGTCCCGGCTGGTGTCCTGGGCAAGTGCCGATAGTGTTAGTGTAAAAAGCAAAAAAGTGGTGAATAATTTTTTCATATAGCTATTTTAATTCAGAGCTGGATGCAACTAAGCAATAAATAAGCAAACATGAGTCCCTGAGATTATCCAGTTATTCAATCATTTTGACCCGGTGGAATATTATCATTCTTAGCCGCCATTGGATTGATTTATTTTTCTGTGGCCAGATATCCCACTTCATTGGTGCCGAGCATGTGAGATATGGCCGCATCATTCGACAGTTCATCTGCGCCAATATCCATCAATCCTTTTCTTGACTGGCCGTCCATGTCAACAGTTACCTGCGGAAAGGAGCCTTTGCCTGCGTCAATGAGCGGACTTCCTTTTTGCAAATGAAAAGTTCCCATCGCATCACGGGACAGCATGGGTGCAAGTGTTTTGTATCCTGAAGACGGAATATCGCCTGCATCAGCAACCACATACAGGATATTGTTCAACCAAATACCATCAGTGTACGGACCGGATAATGCAGCAGCCTTCCCGCCGCCCTGTATCAGATTATTGGCAAAGCTGATGTGGGTTGCGCCCAGTCCATCTTTTCTTCCCTGTTGAATAATATTCGCCACATTATTCACCAGCGTATTGTAGACAATGATTACCCGGTCTGGACGGTCGTGAGAAGTGAGTGCAGCACCGTCTGCTACTTCACCATCGCCATTGCCCACCGTGATGGCGGGATTGCAGTGTTCAAAATAATTGCTGAACACCACGTGATCATCACCAAATATGCGGAGACCCGGAGTATTGAAAAAATAATTTCCATAGACAAGGCAACGATTTCCATGGCGGAGGGTAAACTGCGCGGGACAATCGCGGATGGTATTATATCGAAGTATAACAGAAGAAGCTTTGACGGAGATGAGTTCATTTTCTCCATCGCACTGTTCAAAGAGATTGTATTCAACAACGCTATTGCTGGAAGAAAGACTGTATCCACTCAGGCCAAACTGCAATGTTTCTGCTCCGTTTCCCTGTTGTCGTTTGAAATCGTAAAAATAATTATGATGGATCCAGAGTCTTTGCGCGATCTGGTTTCCTGTTCCCCTGATGGCAAGGAATCTTCCGAGTGTATTTTTTGATTGAAATGTATTGTAGTCTATTTGATGATCATCTCCGGCAATGGTGAGGTATTCGCCTTCCCCTGAGTTCTGGAAAATATTGTGTGTCCACTGGCAAAAACGAGTGCCGCTTCCTGTTCTTGCTTTGGAACAAAGGTGAGTGAAACGAAATCCTTTGATGATGATGTATTCTGCTGGACTTACAATGCTGAATCCACCGGCTCCTGTGAGCTCTGTTTCCCCCAGTCCCTGACCTTCGATGGTAATGGGTTTGCCGGCTGTTCCCTTTTTGTCAATTGTGATATCTGCACCCGTGGAATAGATCCCTTTTGATAGAATGATCACATCACCCGGCACAGATCGTGCAATGGCCGCCTGCAGATCGGCGATGGAAGAAACAGTAATGGTGGCCGCGTAAACCCTCTGAGCAGCGTCCAACAAAACCAGGGAAAGAAAAATAGTTATCAGATTTTTCATATTGTAGAATTTGAAAGTTTCATTTGCGTTTTAGCAGAAAATGTAACCGCAAAGAACGAAGAGGAGCGCGGAGGGTCGCAAAGGTTGGTTTCTCTGTTTGCGCAACTTTGCGCTCCTCTTCGTTCTTTGCGCCCCTTGCGGTTAAATATGTCATCACAGATTTCACGCCCGCCCATACCGAACAGTACGTTCGGGCGGGGATTAATTAAAAGATCAACAGTATTGATAATTTCATTGAAACCAGTTCTCAACCTAATTCCAAATTCCAAATTCCCAATTCCTAATTCCACCTTAATACCCTAATACCTCAGCACCCCCGTCTTCCTAAGAACAGCTTCAAGATAATAATAATCCCCATAGTCAATCGGCACGTCCACTTCACTGTTGGAGGGCTTTGATCCGGTGCTGTGAAGCAGGATGAATCCCTTATTTTCTCCTAAGGGTGAACGATAATATCGTGTCAGGTTTTGCAGGATCTGGTCTGCTTTCTGGCGATAGGTTTTTCCTTTTGTGCTGTAGTTGCTCAACTCATAAAGAGCAGAAGCCATTATGGCCGCAGCTGAAGCATCTCTGGGCTCGTTTGGTATATTGGGTGCGTTGAAATCCCAGTAAGGGACCATGTCCCTGGGAAGATTGGGATGGTTCAATAAAAAATCAGCAATGTGTTCTGCCTGTTGCAGAAATGCCCTGTCCTTTGTTTCCCTATAACACATGGTGAAACCATAAAGTCCCCATGCCTGTCCCCTCGCCCATGCTGATTCATCACTATATCCCTGGTGTGTTACTCTGGCAATCACCCGTCCCGTTGTGCTGTCATAATCCACTACGTGATAGGAACTATAATCCGAGCGGTAATGATTTTTCATTGTGGTCTTTGCATGACTCACCGCAATTTTATAAAAAGATGAGTCGCCTGAGAGTCTGGTTGCCTCAAAAAGAAGTTCCAGGTTCATCATGTTGTCAATGATCACCGGATTTTCCCATTTGCGGTTGTCCCATGATTTAATCACACCAGTGACCGGATTGAAACGGGTGGACAAGGTACGCGCCGACTGAATGATCACATCACGGTAATGCGGATCATGTGTGAGACGATAGCCAGTACCGAAGCTGCAGTAGATCTTAAAGCCCATGTCGTGCGTTCCCCCATTGGTCTTTTCCCTTTCCATGTTGGCGGTAAACTTGCCAGCTTCTTTTTTCCACTGCTCTTTTCCTGTTGCTGCATAAAGGAACCAAAGCTCTCCGGGGAAAAATCCACTGGTCCAGTCCCGCGATGAAACCAATTTTAGTTGCCCACTGTCAAGTGTGCGTGGAGAAACCAGTTCTGAATTTCCACTGCCTGGCGTAGCACTCGACGCACCTGCATTCATCACCTTTGCTTTGGGAATTTCCGAGAGCATCAGCATCGTTTGCTGTTCGGCATCAGAAATAATATTGTCTTTTTGAGTAGGATTGTCTTTTACAGCAATCAGCTGGATCTCGAAGAGTTTCATCAATTCCTGCCCATTTATTTTTACAGCTGTGATTTGCAGATGATGGATGCCTGGTGATAGATGAATGAGACCAGCATCACGAGCAGTGATTTCATTTTTCTGGTTGGTTAGTACAGGGTATTCTGAATAATGTCCATCGATTGAGATAGCATATTGACCTCCACTATGTGCATCAGGCGAAAGATATTTGACCAGGATGCGGAAATCCTGATCGCTGATCGTTCTGAAATCCCATGTCAGACTCTGGTCTTTCGATTTCCATCCTTCTACATAATAATGATCTTTCTTCCCGTCTGCAAATTCAAAACGTTTTCCTTGTTGGATGGCATCATATGCAAGCAAGCGGTTGATTGTTGAATTGGGAGCGATGAACCGTATAGAGTCGGCCTGCAGCTTGTCGGTCGTTTCAAGAACGATGACCGTATTAATACTGTCTGGTGCTTTTTTAGGAAGGGCAATGACCAGATCTTTTGACACCAGCTTCTGCACTTTAAACGAATGTGAAGGATCCATGAGCAAATATGCCCGGCTCACTAAAGAACGTATTCCCCCAACAAATAATCTTCCGTCTTTGGGCCATTCGAACACGTGTAGATAGATCTTGTTTCCTTTTCTGGTGGTCACTCCCCAGCTTTGAAGCGGCAGTCCGGATGCAGTAGTTCCATAAATGCTTTCCTGGTTGTGCGCTATCCATGCACCAATTCCATTGAGAATCCTTACATCTCTCTCGTCAGATGTTCCGTCTCCTTTCGGACCTATATTCAGCAATAAGTTTCCACCTCTCGATGCAGCACTGGCAAGAAGCCGAATGAAGTGGGAAGCAGGTTTGTGCGTGCTGTCAAATTTTGAATAACCATAAGATTCGTTCGTGGTGGGAATAGCTTCCCAATCGCCTGTTACCGGATAGAATTCTGCAGGACGATCAGCCGTGTTTTTATAGTCGCCAAAATTCGAAGAAGCAAATCGTACGAGCCGCCCGTTGACGACCACATTGGGATCGGCTTCACGAATGGCTTTGAGGATCCGGATATTTTCCGAGAGCGGTAATTTCTGTGGCGTGTCAAACCAGAGTATGTCCGGATGATAGCGGGCAATAAGTTCGCGGATCTGCGGAATGGCTTTTTCATCCACATATCGCTGCGCTTTCGTCAATAGTTCCGGATGTAGATCATACCAATCCCTTCCTCCATAAAGATTCAGATCACCTCCTGGATTTTTGTATTCCCAGTCATTACCCGGAGCATCAGGGTGTTCCCAATCGAAAGCATGAGAATAATAAAAGCCGAACCTGAGTCCATATTTTTTGCAGGCAGCAGAGAGTTCGGCCATGGGATCTCGCTGAAAGGGCGTTTGTGCATGAATGTTGAAATCGGAAACCTGTGAAGGATACATGGCAAATCCATCATGATGCTTGGATGTGATGATCATGTATTTCATTCCAGCTCGCTTTGCCTGCTTCACCCATTCTTCTGCATTAAATTTTTCCGGATTGAAGCTATGTGCCAACTCCAGGTATTCTGCCCTTGAAATTTTTTCCTTGCGCATCAGGTGCTCGGCATAACCATTCACTCTTTTCCCCTTCCACTCTCCTCCTGCTTTCGAATACACACCCCAGTGAAGAAACATTCCAAACCTTGCATCGCGCCACCACTGTATGCGCTGATCATGCGTTTTCATCGAAGCTGTCCACCAGCCATTGATCGCTTCATCAATCGCCTGTTGGTCGCGGCTGCGTCCCTGGCTGGACATTTCCTTTTCTTCATCTCCTGCCGTTTGAGCACAACAGAAAACAAAACTGCAAAGGCTGACAAGAATAGAGAAAAGATATTTTTCCAACCGGTTCATGAGTTTGTGTTTAACGAAAAAAAGGAATAAATTTTTTGAAGGGGGAAGAATGAAACGCAAAGGAATTTCCCTTGCGGCCCTCTGCGCTTCTCTGCGTTCTTTGCGTTTAATCTTATTTTTTTCATTTAGAAGAATTTTTTTTCTCCGATGTTGTCAACCAGATCAGCGGATGACGCACAGGTAGATTCCGGATCACTTCTTCTACTGAAGGTGCATGATCCAGTCTTTTCCAGGTTTGCAGCCAGTTTGAATTGGCATAAGCCAGTGCACCAAACACCATCGACGGTTGCGCTACCGGCCAGTTGTCCCAGTACATCACATCATGAGCATAGGGCCATTTGCTTTTATCTTCAATAAAAGGATACATGAATTCAATCCCTTTCTTAATAGATCGTCCGTCGGAGGTCTGATAACTCCATAGATCATTTTCAGGCGTTGAAAGAATCTGGCAAATGGTGCTCATCGCATCCAGGTTGAAAAGCGAATATCCATATGGTTTGGTTCTTCTCAGCTCCTGTGGAAAGCTTCCATTGTCTGCCATCTGATCGGGTAACAATACTTTCTGGTACCGCTCGCGGCAAAATTCCATCAGGTTTTGGTTGCCCGCAAATTTTGCAAAGCAGGCCACCTGCATCACCCAGCAAGTGCCATGATTGTTCCTGGCGTTCATTTCGTCTTTTCCATAAGGATGCGTGGTGAGCCAGTGCAGATATTCTTCAAACCAGCTCCGCACTGCTTCCAGTTCTTTCGGGTCCATGGAACTCGCTGCCGACATGGATTCCAGGCCTTGCACTACTTCCATGAGCTGAATGGTGTCGATGATACCAATGCCTCTGCCCGTGAATCTGCCTTTGATGGCCTGTGCAAACTGTAGATTGGGGTTCATGCGTGTAGCCGTATCAGAAAACCAGGCCTTGCAATGTTTCATCGCCTGCACCACATATTTTTGATCACCTGTAATTAAATATGCCGAAGCCAGTGCGCCTACAATTCTGCTGAAGCGGATCATGGCCAGACGGTGGGCCACAAAATTATCCGGATTGGTGAGACCATCACGCTGGATGTAGGGACTGTCTGCGCTCTTTGGATTAGGCCACCAATAATCTCCTTCCGAAAAAAAATCATGCTTGCCTCCGGCGCTTCTTGTTGAAGATTGCGCAGTCACTGTCACCGGTTCCTCCTGCATGGCCCGCGCAGCCTCTTCCAGAACCTGGTGGCGCAAAGTATTTTCTACGTCATCATGGAAAGAGGTCACTGTAACCTGGGATGATTTTTTGGAAGAAGAACAGGCCATCATCAAAAAGCAGATCAAAACAACAATTCTTTTCATATCACTTCTAATTTATTGATGCCTGCAACAAATGCACTAAGTCATCATTTAAATCTTTCAAATCCACTCCCAGCTCACAGCTCGCAGCTTCCTGTAATTTACTCCTCAGCAACTATGGTATAGCTCTTCCCCTTCACGGTGTTCAGAAGCAAAGAATATTTTTTTTTCTGCGGAAGCTCCTGCAATTTGGCAGAAGGGTTTTTTATGTACGGCGTTTCTCCATAAGGTCGAAGCAGTGCATTATCAGGGCCTATTGCCGCCGGAGTTGCTTCCACAAGTTTTATTGGTGAATAAGCTTCCACCCTGCACACTCCTCCGATCACTGAATGAATAACTGCTTTGGATAGTGTCCCTTCTTTCCATTCGATGTCCACGGTAAAATTTCCGCGCGCCTTGATTCCTTTGATCCATCCATTTTTCCAGGCAGCAGGAAGAGCCGGCAATAATTCGATCGAGCCTTCATGACTTTGCAAAAGCATTTCAGTAATGCCTGCCGTTGCTCCAAAATTTCCATCGATTTGAAAAGGAGGATGTGCATCAAAAAGATTGGCATAAGTGCCACCACCACCCATGGTTTCGTGTTTACCCGAGGGATCGATATAGTTAAATGCCGAACTCAGAATTTTATAAGCATGCTCCGCATCATGCAGTCTTGCCCACCAGTTGATCTTCCAGGCCATCGACCAACCTGTGCTCACGTCTCCACGTTCGATGAGCGATTCTTTTGCTGCTGCTGCCAGTTCGGGTGTAGTTTCCAAATTGATCTGTGTTCCGGGGAAGAGACCAAAGAGCTGCGAGATATGACGGTGCTTGTCGTTGGGATCATCCCAGTCATTGAACCATTCCTGGATTTGCCCGTTGTGTCCAATATGATAAGGATATAATTTTTCTTTTGCGCGCTCCAGTTCATTCCTGAATTCAGGATAAAGTTTCAGCTCATTGATGGCCCTGATCAAATCGGTAAACAATTCCCGAATGAGCGACATGTCCATAGTGGAGGCCATACTCAATTGATATTCCTTTCCATTGATCTTTACCGTGTTTTCAGGAGACGTAGAAGGATTGGTGACAAGATATCCCGTCTTCGGATCGTTGATGAGCCAGTGAAGCATGAATTCAGCTGCACCACGCATCAAAGGGTAAGCTGTTTCTTTCAAAAATTTTTTATCGCCGGTGTACCTGTAGTGCTCCCATAAATGTGTAGAGAGCCATATGCCTGCCATGGGCCATGCCGACCACCGCGGCAGTCCTTTGGGATCCTGATCCCAACCACCGGGAGGAGAAGTCTTGGCCCAGAGGTCTGAATTATGGTGCACTACCCAGCCCGAATGAATATCATAATTGATCCTCGCGGTGTTGGCACCATTCACCGCCAGCTCTTTCATAAAATCAAATAAAGGAAGATGACATTCGGAAAGATTGGTGTTCTCCGCAGGCCAGTAATTCATTTCGGTATTGATGTTCGTGGTATAATTGCTTCCCCAGGGCGGTTGCACCTGGTCGTTCCAGATGCCTTGAAGATTGGTAGGACGCGAGCCGGGACGTGAAGAAGAGATCATCAGGTATCTTCCAAACTGATAATAAAGAACTACAAGGCCATTGTCATGCTGTGTGGAAAAATTTTTTAAACCTTGATCGGTTGGCTGATCCTGAAATGCAGCTTCATTCTCCAGGTGAAAACGCACTCGTTGAAATAAAGACTGGTAATCTGCGATGTGATCCTTCTTCAACTGCTCATACGATTTCGTCAGGGCTTTTTGAAGATTGGTTTTTGCTTCGATGGAAGGATCCTTTCCTTTAAAGCCTGGCGATTTGTCAAATCCATTGAAGCTGGTGGCTTCTGAAAGAATGATCGTGACCTCGTCGGCATCACTCACTACGAGCTGCTCTTTCATTTTTCTTACCGTTCCATTTTTTGCAAGGATCTTCAGATGGACTTCGAAATTCATTCCTTCTCCCTTCCAATCATCGTATTCAATTTGCCTTGGTTCTGATTCACGGTTGGCTACATATTTGGGTGCCTTACCCCTTAACACGAGATAATTATCTGAAACGGCGTTGATTTTAAATTTGAGCTTGCTGTCCATCCGGGCATGGAAATTCACCATTCCTTTTTTGTCTGCACTGATCCTGATGACCAGCACACGATCGGTGTGACTGATAAAACTCTCCCGCTGAAATGAAGCAACCGTGTTGTAACGGACATGGATAGTCGCAATGTTTAGGTCCAGGTCGCGGTAATAATTTGTGGTAGCCGTATCATACACCGGGAAATCGAGCCAGAGGTCAGCAAGGGGCAGGTAGCGGGCAGAATAGGGACCCTGCATTTTTTTCCAGAGCGACGTGGCACTGTCGTAATTGCCGGCAAAAATTTGTTCGCGAACTTTTGGAAGTACTGTGGGACCATTTGGATTATTGCCTGCATCGGGAAATCCCGACCAAAGCGTGTTGTCATTAAGTTGATAGTGTTCTGTTGCAACACCGCCAAAAACCATCGCGCCGGTTTTTGCATTTCCCAGGGGAAGGGCTTCCTGCCAGAATGTTGCGGGACTGTTGTACCAAAGTTTGAGTGCCTGCTCTTTTTCCTGTGCCTGCAATTGAATCAGAAAAAAGAAGAACAGGAACAGAAGTCCTGCTCTTCTCATGGTATTTCGAATGGTTTGGAATATGATAACAAAAGAACCGGCAGAAGCCAGTTCTTTGTTGAATCCTCGTGAGAGACGCTGTGTATGCGTAATTTTCAAATGATCTTATTAATAACTGTACCTGAATGGATGAATCGTTTTGTCGTACACATGAATCTGCCCATTGGTGGCAAAATAACCCGCCGAGCGGTCATCAGCCCGGTCATTGACATTAATGGGTGCATTCTGATTGTTGACCAGCTTGAGATTGATCTTTCCTTCCGGATCAAAACCGCTGCCACCTGTAGAACTAAAATTGATATTGGCCGCGGAAGCTGCATCGGGATTGGGAGTCGTGCGCGTAACCACCCAACCAAGCCTTGAATCGTGAACACTGGCTACTGTTCCCGGAGGCAAAAGCGTTTGAATTGACGTATTGTTCACGCTTAGATTTTCAAAACCATAATCACCTTGCAGAATAAGGTAAAGAAAATAATTTTTGACCAACTCCTTCGGATAGTCACTCCAGCTATTGGCTGCCTTCATGGAATCCAGACTGGGATTCAACTTCGATTTGATGGGGCTTCCCGTTGAATCTTTCACCACTGCCGGATAATCATAAAAAAAACCTGAGGAAACGTTTCCCGAGGAAACAGTTCTGATGGCATTGTTGTGCAAGAAAATATAAGTGCGATTGGGTTTTTCATATTCACTCAGATCAATGCCGGCATATTCAATTCCGAGCTGCATCCATTTAAACACGGTGTCGTTATTGGCGCCATTGGTACCACGCAGCAACAAATAGTCTTTAGCCGACATATTGATATGCGGATCCAATACCGAAGGTTGATATTGATAATCTTTCTGGAGCTTGTAACATCCCGACATCAGAATTGCTCCGCTGATGACAAAGATGAAATGATGTATGGAAAGCTTTTTCATGTTACACGAATTGTCTGCAAACAAATATTAATCAGAGTATGGAGGATTTTGTACGAGGTTGGGGTTGGCATTTAAAACATTCCGGTGCAGTGGCCACAGATATCTTCCCTTGTCTGTTCCCCATCCCGCTTGCGAAGCTCCGGCAAGCGCCTGTCTTGCCCTCAGGATGGGATCCATCACGGTGTATACATGATCGGTGCGGCAAAGGTCGAACCAGCG
Source organism: Flavisolibacter sp. (assembly GCA_045805145.1). GTDB lineage: Bacteria > Bacteroidota > Bacteroidia > Chitinophagales > Chitinophagaceae > Flavisolibacter. The sequence continues at coordinate 42,657 of JBJMLU010000010.1, forward strand.
CTTTCCTTCATCAAAGAGCTCCCATTTTCTTTCCTGCAGAATGGCATCTTCCATTTGTGATTCCGCCGAGAGTTGGGTTGCCGTGTAGGCAGCTAGAGCAGCACGCTGATGAACAAAATTCAGATACTTGAGTGCAGTGACTTTGTCGCCTGTTTTATTTAATGCTTCTGCATACAACAAAAACATGTCTGCAAGACGATAAACCGGGAAATATACAGGCTTGTCTGTACCCACAATAGCATCCGATTGTGCGCGTGTGAGATAAGTAGACTTTGGATTGGTATAACCACTGGGACCATACCATTTAATAATCCGGTCGAAATTATCGCTCTTCGCAGAATCGATGGTTTGCTTGGCTCTGATGTCAAGGCCCGCACGAAGCCAGGAAGTAGTTGCCCGATAAGTGGAACTATCTGTTTTGATTGGTGTGTTGTTTACCGTGCTGGAAACACCTGCCATGCAGGGACAACCATTTGCAGCTACATCCCAGTGAATATTGAAAATGGTTTCAATGTTGGCAGCAGGATTGGTGAAGATCGTCTTCCAATCAGATGTAGGAACCAGGTCTGGTGACAGCCCACTCGAGTTCGCGGTCTGTGTTCCATTATAGGTTTTACCTGTTGGCGCTTTTGCTTTAAACAAATTCTTGATCCATACAATAGCATTGGCATAATCAGGGACGATAGCGCCATCGTTGCTTCTCCACATGTACACGTCAGCCATCATAGCGCAAATAGCGCCTTCTCCAATGTACCAAACCGATGGAGTGGCTCCCTTTGTTGTGAGGTCGTAAGCTTTTTGCAGGTCTGCGACGATCTGGTCACGCACCTTTGTTTTGGGATCACGTGATGCCTGCGGATTGTCGTTCAGATTCAAAAAAGGTTCTGTGCGAATGGGTGCATCGCCCCAGAGTCTGAGAATATAAAAATAACAGAGCGCCCGCATGGCATAACACTGCGCCATGTAACTATTCAGTGTGCTGCTACTGATTTGCTCCGCTGCCTTTGCATAATTGTTGATCTCCGGCATCTTCGCAATATTCAGATTCGCCCTTCCAATCACGGTATAAAGCGGACTCCAATCGGCGTAATTATTGTTGGGAGTCAGGTTATTGAAGTGCACTTCATTGGAACTGCTGTTGGGTGTTCCATTCATCATATTATCCGAACGGGCATCACCCCACCAGTTCACGCGGTTATTGAATTGCGATTCACCGATCATGGTTTGTTGAAACGCGCCATACATGCCGGCAATAGCTGCGTCTGCATCATATTTAGTTTTGAAAAATTGATCGAGTGTTCCATCAGAAAGCGGCTCTTCGTTCACCAGCTTCTTACAGGATGAAACAACAAGCAGTGAGCATATAAAAGAATAAGCAAGAATTTTTTTCATGTTCATAGTTGTTAGAATTGAATGTTTAGACCCATTCCGAATTCCCTTCTTTTTGGATATCTTCCATTATCATCACCCACCTGCAGCGCATTGGTGGAACTGAATTCAGGATCATAGCCGGTATAATTGGTCCAGGTAAGGATATTGGTTCCATATACATACACTCCGGCATCATTGAGAAATGCTTTTCGCGAAAGTCTTGTTGGAAAACGATAGGCCAGTCTTGCACTGGTTAGGCGAATGAAAGATGCATCTTCAAGGAAGAAACTATTTCCACTTCCTCTTTGACTGCCTCTGGTATCCTTATCAGGGAAATAAGGATAAGTCGCGCCTTCTTGTCCCTGTCTTACCCAGGCTCCATAAATTGCTTCAGGCAGCGCAGGACCGTTAGAAGAACTGTTGTTGGTTAATCCCTGTTTGAAACTATTGTACACCTGTCCGCCAATGGTTCCGTTCACAATCACGTTCAGGCTCCAGTTCTTGAAAGTAAAGGTGTTGACGATACCGAAATAAAAATCAGGTTGCGCGTTTCCAATCACCTGCCTGTCACGGTCATCAATCACACCGTCGTTGTTGATGTCTTCCCACTCTGCATCTCCACCCAAAAGCACCAATCCATTTCCTGTTTTGCGCACTACAGGACCCGTATACGGTTTTCCATTGAGATCATACCCCGTTACAGTTACGGTGGAATTTCTTGGTGTAGTTCCGTAAACAACATTCAGTCCTACCGGCGTGAGTTTGTTGCCCAGGGTATCGTAGGCATTGTGTGCATCGGAAGCGTAAATGCCAAGGCGTTTCCATCCGTAAAAATCTCCGATCCTTCCACCTTCCTGTATGTACCATCTTCCGGTGATAAAAGGCTGTCCACCTTCGAGGCTCTTGATCGTTCCTCTTTCAAAAGCAATATTCCCTCCAAAATTCCAGGTAAAATTCTTGGACGTGAATACCGTTGCATTGGCCTGGAATTCGAGTCCCCTGGTTTCGATGGTGCCGATATTTACTTTCACGGTGTTGAAACCTGTTTCTCCTGCAAGTGGTTTTGCATACAAAAGGTCGTGCGTGGTCTTGATGTAATAGTCGGCAACAAATGAAATTCTTCCGTGCAGCATCGAAAGATCCAGTCCCAGGTTTTTCTGTTCCGTTGCTTCCCACTGCAGATCGCGGTTGCCAAAGGTGGTGCTGAGTGAAGCGCCGGCAACGCCATTGTAACTGTTGTTGCCTTGTGTCATCAATTGCAAATAGTCATAATTTCCCACGCGGTCATTTCCTGTTTGACCCCAACTGAAACGAAGCTTGCCGTCATTGATAAGTCCTGTTGTCCAGCGCATGAATTGTTCATCGGTGAAACGCCAGACTGCAGAACCCGAAAAGAAATTACCAATCCTGCTGTCCGGACCGAATCTTGATGAAGCGTCCCTGCGATAGGTTGCCTGAAGAATATAACGATCTTTAAAACCGTAATTGATCCTGGCAAAAGCAGAAGCAGTTGATACAGCCGAACCTGACATGGTTTGCTTAGTAAGATTGTCCATGAAAGCTCCCTTGATGTAGTGGGTATTTTCAATCACAAAATTTTTTCCTTCGAGGTGAGAGTCATCTTCTTTCTGACGGTCTTTTTCCGCACCCAGCAGGGCTGTGATACTATGATCTCCTAATTTCCTATTGTAGTTCAGGAATCCCTGAAGCAACCAGTAGAAGGTTTTGTCGAGATCATTGCGCGCAAAATTTTCATTGCCGTTGTCGTCGAGGAATCTGGGTTGGAAATAAAATCCCTGGAAGCTGGTGAGCTGCGCATTAAAGCTGGTAGTAAATTTTAAATCCCTTGTGATCTGGTAGTCGATCTGGTGGTTCATTTGTGCCTTGAGCGTTTCTCTTGTATTGTCCTCGAGAAGCGCATTGGCTACAGGATTTCTTTTTGAATTTAAATAACTGGTTAGTGTTCCATCAGGATTGTAGACGCGTAAATAGGACGCGCGATCGAAAACAGGACGCAGCGAATTATTGATGCTCGTGAAATTTCCGAACGACCAGTAAAAAGAAAGATTCGTGGTGTATTTGAATTTGGATGAAGCCTGGAACTCTGTATTGATGCGTGATTGAACGGATTTGTTCCAGGTGTTCAGAGCAATACCCTGATCATTGATATAATTAAGACTTCCATAATACGTAAGGGCTTTCTGTCCCCCGCTTACACTCATTTTAATGTCGTCGCGATCGCCGCGATTGCCCAGAAGTAAGGCCTGATAGTCGTTGTCTGAATTAAAGGAAGGATTTAGTGAATCAGTAAAACTTCCGCTGGAACCATTGAGGTTTCCATTTTGGATTTTTCTATAGTAGCGAAGTTCGGAAGCATTCGCCGCCTGTATTTTATGAGACAGCCATCCATAGATTTTAGAATATTGAACATCCAGCCTTGATTTTCCTTCCTTACCTTTTTTCGTTGTGATCAGGATCACACCTGCTGCCGAACGTGCGCCATAGATGGAAGCAGAAGCAGCGTCCTTAAGGATCTCCACTCTTTCGATATCTGCGGGATTGATAGCTGCTGCATTGTCGGTGATCACTCCGTCCACAACATACAACGGTGTATTTCCTTCTGCGGTAAATGTGTTCGCACCACGGATCTGAATCGAACCGGTAGCTCCGGGTTCACCGTTATCATTCATAATGAGCACACCGGCTGCCTGTCCCTGAAGTGCATCAAATAAATTGATTGGCTGGCGTTCCTGGATTTGTTTGCTGTTTACAGAAGAAATAGCGCCTCCCACGTCCCGCTTTTTTTGTGTTTGGCCATAACCAATCACCACTACTTCATCCAGGTCATTTTGTTTATCAGCAAGAGTAATGTCAATCAGCTGTTGATTGCCTACAATTTGCTCTTTGGTGAGATAACCTACATAGCTGAAGGTGAGTACGGATTGTGATGAAGGAACATTTATGGTAAAAGTTCCATTTGCGTCCGTTGTGGTTCCTATTGTTGATCCTTTCACCGCAACTGTTACGCCGGCGACAGGATTGCCCTTGTTGTCTTTGACTGTGCCGCCCACATGTACCGGAGACTGAGCCGAGAGATTTAGAACGAAAGAAAAACTAATGAGTAACAGAAAAATTGCCCGGCACTTAGTAGTCCATGCCGGTAAGGCACCAGTGGTGTTCTTATCCATATAGCAATCCAATTTTTAGTTATACAATGGAGTGGTCTTAGCCAATATTTGCCCTTAGATTTGGAAGAGTGCTTGCAAGTAAATTATTTTTTATTCTCTCCTGTTTTCCTGAATTATCATTGTAGTAAGCTATTTTGACATTGCCCAACTTGTTTAAGGCAGAACAGGTGTCAATGAATTTATCATTATTGATTTCAATAATAAGATGTAACCGCAAAGAGCGCAGAGAAGTGCAAAGTTCCGCAAAGAGAGAAACAAACCTTTGCAACCCTCCGCGATACTTTGCGTTCTTTGCGTTTAAAAAAAATCCAGCAAATCCAAAAAATCCTACTACCAACTACCAACTATCAACTATTATCTCTCCTACTTCACGGTAAATTGTTTCTTTAATTTAATATCAACAGAAGAACTTCCAATCATGATCTCAAATTGTCCCGGCTCCACCGTCCAATTCATATTCTTGTCCAGCAGCGCCAGGTCGTCGGGATGAAGAATAAATTTTATGGTTTTCGTTTCACCAGGTTGCAGGCTTACTCTTTCAAAGCCACGTAGCTGCGATTCATAGGTGGTAACGCTGCTTAGAAGATCTCTCAAATAGAGTTGAACCACTTCATCGCCTTTTACACTACCCGTATTGGTGACATCCATCGATACTTCTATGTCTGCTCTGGATGGAGATGATTCGGGCACCACCAGATTACTGTAACTAAATTTTGTATAACTCAAGCCAAATCCAAATGGGTACAGAGGTCCATTCACACTTGTTCTGCCGGCACCGTTCGGGTCTGGTGAGGTGGATTGACTTGCCTGTGAACCGGGCTTGAAAGGAAAATTAAATTCAATCTGGCCCGTGGTCTTTGGATAAGTAAGGGAGAGACGGCCACCGGGATTATTTTGTCCAAACAATGTTTCGGCAATGGCTCTTCCTCCAGAAGGACCAGGAAATCCTCCAAGCAAAATAGCAGGCAGATAACGATCGGCCCAGTTAATGGTGAGCGGCTGACCGGTGATGAGAACCAGAATCACCGGTTTACCCGTAGCATAAAGTGCTTCTAATAACTGCTCCTGTCTTCCTGGAAGATCCAGTGAAGTGCGTGACAGACTTTCACCAACTGTAGTTTCATCTTCGCCCAACACGGCAATCACTACGTCGGCATTTTTTGCAGCAGCAACGGCGCGGTCGATGCTGTCTTTTTCTCCAGCACTGAGAGGTGAAGGAATGATCTCCGTTTCCGGCCAACCCGGATTGACCACATTACAACCTTTTTCATAAACAATATTCAATCCAGTTCCTGTTACTGCCTTCAATCCATCCAGCACTGTAGTCAGCGGATTATTATTGGGTCCATAACGGCTAACAGCATAGCTGGCATTGTTGGCAAGCGGACCTGTGACAAGAATATTTTTTACACGATCTCTGTTGAGTGGAAGAAATCCATTTGAATTTTTCAAAAGCACCATAGACTCCCGGTTCATTTGCAGTTCCATGGAATCATCTTGCGCTGTATGTACAATTTTGTCTGCGAGCCTGATGTCGGCCACGTAAGGCTGGTCAAATAAACCAAGAAGAAATTTTACACGCAGCACATCCCTCACCCGGTCATCAACTGTGGCAATAGACAGCCTACCTTCCTTTACCAGGTCACGGACATTGTTGATATACACTTCGGGCATTCTGAAATTGGTCCATACATTGAGTCCTGCTTCCACTGCTTCGCGTGTACCATCTTTGAAATCGGCTGCCACATGATGTTTTTCTGAAAGAAATTCTACAGCCTTGCTGTCGGAGACCACATAACCCCTGAAACCAAATTGCTGACGCAACAACTCGGTGAGAAAATAATGACTCCCTGTGATGGGTTCACCATTCCAGTCATTATAACTACTCATCACACCCAGCGGATGCGCTTCCTGGATCACCCTTCTGAATGGATACAAATAGATCTGCTGCATTTCGCGTGGAGCCACATGCGGATCGGTGCGTGCATTGCCATCGCGGCCACCTTTGGGAACACTGTACACAGCAAAATGTTTGAGTGTGGAAGCCACACCCTGGCTTTGAACGCCAAGACACATCTGCTTTCCTAGTTCTGCTACCAGAAATGGGTCTTCACCGTAACACTCCACAACCCGTCCCCAGCGCTGATCACGAGCCGGGTCGAGAATGGGTGTATAAATATTGGTATATCCAAGAGCTTTTGCTTCCCTTCCTACTGTTTCCCCGGCACGTCGCACCAGGGCCCTGTCCCAGGTAGCACCGATTGATACAGGCGATGGTAAGGAGGTTGCTCTGTCGTGGGTGAGTCCATGAATCCCTTCATTGGTAAAGTCAACGGGGATGCCTAGCCGCGTTTCTTCCACAAACCATTTCTGAACAGTGTTGATGGCTCCCGCATGTTTGCTAAATGGATAAGAATACTGGCTTTCGGCTTTCTTGTTGTAAGGAAGGCTATTGAGTTCTTCGTCAATATTGGCAATACCATCTTTCCATATTTCTTTTTTCCAGTCCGCCGTAGGCATTTCATCTTTAAGTACACGACCGTATCCATAGAGGGTAGCCATCTGGCAGGATTTTTCTTCCAGGTTCATTTGGCTCAACAGGTCTTCTACTCTTTTGTCCACCGGCTGTGAAGGATCTTCAAACAGGTCCATCTTACCGTTCTTATTAAAGTCTATCCATCCTTTGTGATAAATGGTTTTTTGTTGCGCCCCTGCACTTAATGCCATCAGGCAGCCCAGGATCAGAAATAGTCTATTCATGCAATGGAGTTTTAAGTCGTCCGTCCTCAGACGTCAATCGTCAAAGCTTAAATGTTTATAGTTCTGTTTTTTTTTCTTTCAACCCGTCCCTCCGCTCTTCGCTCTTCTCTTCCTTCATCCTTCATCTGTCATCAGTCATCTTCCCTAATAGTCCCCATTCGAGTCCTCTTAATTCAGCCAGACCACGCAGTCGGCCGATGGCGGAATAACCGGGATTGGTTTTTTTATTCAGATCATCCAGCATCTGGTGGCCGTGATCGGGACGCATAGGCAGTGATGTTTTTCTTTGCTGCATCATCTTCACAATTTCAGAGACCACTGCATACATGTCCACATCGCCCTCCAGGTGATTGTCTTCATAAAAATCACCGAGCTCATTTCTTCTGGTGCTCCGAAGATGAATGAAATGAATGCGGTCAGCAAATCGCTTCACCATTTCGGGAAGATTATTGTCCGGGCGAACACCAAACGATCCCGTACAAAAACAAATTCCATTATGCAGGGAAGGAACAGCGCGAATGAGTGCATCAATATCAGCAGCAGTGGATACCATGCGCGGCAAGCCCAAAATGGAATACGGTGGATCATCAGGATGAATGGCCATCACAACGCCCTCCTCTTCGGCAACCGGAATAATTTTCTTCAAAAAATAAATAAGGTGAGCGCGAAGATTTTCTGCATCTATCCCATGATAAGCATCCAGCGCTTTTTGGAATTGAGCCAGGGTAAAACTTTCTTCGCTTCCTGGAAGTCCGGCAATGATATTGCGCTGCAATTGATTTTTTTCCCCGGTACTCATTGCAGCAAATCTTTTTTCCGCACGCGCCATTTCTTCTTCGGTATAATCTTTTTCTGCATTGCTCCGCTGGAGCATCAGCACATCAAAGGCTATAAACGCCGCTTTTTCAAATCGCAAGGCTTTTGATCCGTCTTCCAGTGCGTAAGCAAGGTCAGTCCTTGTCCAGTCGAGGACGGGCATAAAATTATAGGTGATGGTCCTGATGCCACAACGAGAAAGATTGCGGATGGACTGGCAATAATTTTGGATGTATAATTCAAAATTGCTGCTCTGGGTTTTGATGGCTTCATGCACGGGTACACTTTCCACCACAGACCATATCATTCCCGCTTCCTTCACGAGCGATTGTCGCTTTTTTATTTCTTCGATGGTCCACACTTCTCCATTGGGCACCTGATGAAGGGCTGTAACAACTCCCGAGCACCCTGCCTGCCGGAGGTCGGACAACCGAACCGGATCATCGGGCCCAAACCAGCGCATGGTTTGCTGCATCCTGTATGGAAGCCGCTCATTCATGGAATTATGTAGGAAAAAAATTTCAGCAAAATGAATGGAGAAAAATGATCGATAAAAATTTTCTGAATGTCTAAATAAAATCTTCTCTCGCCGGACTGAAGCTGTCAATAATCACACCTGTCTCCAGGCATTTGCAACCGTGGAGTACATGTGGCGGCACATAATATCCGTCTCCTTTTTTCAATATTTTCTTTTCGCTGCCGATGGTCAGTTCAAAGACTCCGCTTTCAATATAGCTGGCTTGCGAATGCAGATGCTCGTGAATATTACCCACGGCGTCTTTGTCAAATCTTATTTTTACCAGCATGAGTTTTCCATCATATCCGAGTACTTGCCTGCTAAGGCCTTCGCCGGCATTTTCCCAGGGAATTTCGCTTCCCAGCTGAAAAAGATTTTCTTGAATTATTTTATCCATGTATTCTCGAATTGGATCAGGAACCACCAATATTGGCCCTTGTTGGCATGAACACCTATCTTCAGTTAAAATTGTCCTGCATCAAAGCAGAAAGATGAATCAATTTTGTCAACCTTGAGAAAATAAATGCAGGTTTTTTTACGAAAACGTTGTCGAAATCGTTTTCGGCCATCCTGTAATTTTGATCGGGCAAAGGAATTCAATTATGGATGTTATCAATCTGAAAAAGCTGGCAGAGCAACTGAACCTTTCTGTTTCTACTGTCTCTAAAGCTTTCCGCAACAGCTATGATATCAATCCAAAGACCAGGGAAAGGATTCTCAGCCTGGCCAGGGAACTGAATTACCAGCCCAATCCGCTTGCCAGCAGCCTGCGCACACAAAAGAGCCGGACTATTGCTGTGATCCTTCCGGAAATCGCCAATAATTTTTTTACACAGGCTATCAATGGTATTGAATCGGTAGCCCAGGAATATGGCTACCATGTACTGATTTATCTGACGCATGAAGACCACGAAAAGGAAGTAGACTTTACCCAACACCTGCAAAGTGGAAGAGTAGACGGACTGCTGATGTCACTTTCTGCTGGTCTTCGCGAAAGCAGTCACCTCGACCAGCTGCGCGAAAAAGGAATTCCTGTTGTATTTTTCGACCGTATATATGAAGGAAGCGCCACTACAAAGGTTACGACAAATGATTATGAAAGCGGATACCAGGCTACAAAGCATCTTATAGAACAGGGCTGTAAAAAAATTCTTCACCTTACAACTTCCAAAACACTTTCGATCAGCGTCAAAAGAATGGACGGCTATATCCAGGCATTGAAGGACAACAGCATGGCGCCGGATAAAAAATTCATTGTAAGCTGCACCAATAATTCTGAAAAAGACGAGCAGCTGATCATCGAAGCCATGAAGAAGATAAAACCCGATGGCATTTTTTCCGGTTTCGAAAGGTTGGCGGTCTTGAGTTATAAAGCGTGTGCAGCACTAAAGCTATCCATTCCAAAAAATATAAAGATCATCAGCTTCTCCAACCTCGAAACTGCTTCCCTGCTCAATCCTTCCCTCACCACCATCACCCAGCCTGCCTTTGAAATCGGCGAGCGGGCTGCTTCTGCCCTCTTCAAAGCACTCGAAAAAAAAACCATCGATATTCCGAATGAACATATTGTCATTAATTCCACATTGATCAAGAGGAAGTCTACGGAGAAGTAGTTCATTTAAAGTTTCACGCAAAGACGCAAAGGGTTGAAGGCGCCAATTCTCACTTCGTTCGAAGGGGATTGCTTTGCTTCGATCGCAATGACGGCTAAACTATAACCTATACTACAGGTCGCAACCTTACCTTTCCGATCCTTGCGCAGGTCACGCATTCGAAATAAACTTAGCTATGCACTTGAAATAATCTTAGTCACGGTTTCAAAATAACTTTAGTTAGCAAAGGAAGTGTCAGACAATCTCAAAACTTTATGCCAGTGCGAATGAAGTGAAAAAATCCCCTTCGAACGAAGTGAGAATTGGCGCCTTCAACCCTTTGCGTCTTTGCGTGAAACCCCCACTTTTATCTTTTGCCTTCTCCCTTTTGCCTTAGTATTTAAATACCTTGCCCCCTACCATTACTTCCTGCGTCTTTTCATCAAATGTTGCTTTCATTCCGGTATGAGACGAAGCTGTGGTCATAATGTTGGCAATGGAATGACTGTATCCAGCATCCACCGGGGCATTGGGCTGCTTGCGTGTGCGAACACATTCCATCCAGTTGCGAACATGGTTGGACGTTAGTTTGTCGCCGCCCGTATTGGCTGACGTCACTACTTTTTCTTCATTTGCCAGGCTCATCTCGGGAAGAAGATTGGGCTGCATATTCATTTCATCGGCAAACCTTTTTGTAAGCCCGCCCTTCGGTGATACTTTGTTGGTGTTGAGATTGAGTTCGCCTCCGTTGGAATAATAAATCTCCGCAGGATTTTCATCACCATTGTGCATGCGCGAAGCAAAGCTTACCTGGAATCCGGATGAAGGATCATTTTCCGGACCATAGTCGAATACTGCAGTAATGGTGTCCCAGTTGCGCCTTCCATCCTTCCACATGTAAATGCCTCCATTGGCAACCACGCTGCGCGGATGTTTCAATCCTGAAAACCAATGCACGGTATCAATCTGGTGGCTCATCCACTGACCGGGAAGTCCGGAAGAATAGGGCCAGAACAAACGGTACTCAAGATATTTTCTCGGATCGAAATCTTCGTGTGGGCGATTCAAAAGAAAACGCTTCCAGTCTGTGTCTTCCTGCCTGAGTTGAGCCACCAGAGCGGGTCTTCGCCATCTGCCTGGTTGATTGACATTCCAGGTCAGTTCCACCATGGTGATGGGACCAAATTTTCCAGACTTGATAAAATCATCCGCTGCATGATAATTGGCGCCGCTTCTTCTTTGTGATCCAATTTGCACAATGCGGTCGGTTGCTTTTACTGCCTTGAGTGCAGCGCGGTTGTCTTCCATGGTTTCCGCAAATGGCTTTTCAACATAAGCATCGCAACCAGCCTTCACCGCTTCAATGGTGTGAAGTGCATGTTGGAAATCGGCGGTGCTGATAAAGACGGCATCAGCAAGTTTTTTGTCATACAGTTCTTCATTGTTTCTGCAAGCAGTGATGTCATGACCCATCTTGTCTTTCCAGATTGCCACACCCTCATCTCTTCTTTTTTTCCAGATATCGGAAACAGCCACCACGTCAAAATTCAGTTCCTTGTAATGATTCATGAAACTTGGAATATGCGAACTCCTGTGCCGGTCGGAAAAACCTACCACGCCAACACGCACGCGGTCATTGGCGCCTAGTATGCGTCCATAACTTTTTGCAGGAAAGCCCATGGCGCCGATGTAGGCACCGGCTACTATTTTGGATGAATCAGCGATAAATTTTCTGCGACTTGCCATTGTTAAGGTATTAAGGTATTGGGGTATTAAGGTATTAAGTGGAATTGGGAATTAGGAATTAGGAATTGGGTAAGAACTGGTTTTTATGAAATCAGCAATTGCGGTCTTTGTTTCTCTCGTTATTGGCCCTCGGTCATATCACATCTCTCTTTTTTCTACCAACTACCAACTATCAACTATAAACTATTTGAGCTCTTGAATCTTGATGCTTCTGAAAGAGACCACGCTTCCGTGTTCCTGCAACAAAATATGTCCTTTGTCGGCCATACCGAAGTTAGGCCAGTTGGCGAATTTGCTGCGGGCCACAAGTGCGTAAAAATAGGGAGCGCCACGCTGGTATTCCAGCACTTTCCATCCATTGAGCCAGTGCTCTACCCGGTTGTCCGGATACACAACGATCATTCCGCGGTTCCATTCACCCACTGGTCTTCTGGCCCTGGGTTCTCTCAAAGATGGAATGAGATCGTAAAGTGAAGCCAGGGTGCGGTTACCCACCACTCCCAGTTTCGCGTCAGGATGGTGTGCATCATCCAGGATCTGGTATTCGAGTCCAATGGCAGAACCACTGTTGTTTTCTTTTTCGGTAACAAAATATTTTACGCCACTATTGGCACCTTCAGATACTTTGAAATCAAATTGCAAAATAAAGGAACCGAATTCTTTTTCAGTAACGATGTCTCCTCCGTTGGCCGATTCGGCATTGCCAGAAGACACCACACTTAGGGTGCCGTCTTTGATCACCCAACTGGTGTCTGGAAATTTATTGCTGTAGGCACGCCTCCACCCCCTGGTAGTCTTTCCATCCCACAACATGGAAACGCCATTTATTTTTTCAGGCTCGGACAAATTATTGGGCAAAAGATTCACAACAAAAATGGGCTTGTAAGCAGAGGCCTTGAGATGATCGGTTTGAATGCGTATATGCCTCCAACGGATCTGTCTTCCTTCGTCCTCTTTTTTATTGATGGCATGAACCTGAAGCGCAATGAATCCTTTTGGCGTCATATCGTCAATGACATAAGCCGTTGGAATTCCATTGAGCCAGGTGCGCAAATTATTTCCGATGCACTCAATATGAGCCTTGTTCCATTGACCTTGTTTGAATGCCGTTTTTGCCGACGGATTCAGATCCAGCGCATAGAGCCAATCGCGGCGGGCTTCATCATAAATGCCACCCGACCATCCTCTCTTGGAAGGATCGATCTCGTATTGATAACCATGTACACGACCGTTTTTGTAATCAGGACTACTTTCACTACGAAACTGAACGCCAGAATTCATGGTGCTGTCTACTTTGAATTCGAATTCAAGAATAAAATCACCATAATCCTTTTCTGTAACCAGAAAGGAATTCGGCTCACCCATTACGGTAGTGCCTACGATCTCTCCATTCTGAACACTGTACTTTGCTTTTCCGTTCAGCTGTTTCCAGCCCTGGAGGTCCCTGCCATTGAACAGGTCTTTCCAGGCGGAAGAATTCTGTGCATTTGCAAATAAAATAGTTGAAGTCAGGAGAAAGAAAAGAAATTGTTTCTTCATACAGCCAGCGTTCATTTGATTGTTAAAATAATTTTTTAAGATAAGGATTTTTGAAGTAATGAATGATCGAAAACGTTTTCGAGGCATAGATAACCGCAAAGAACGCAAAGAGCGCAATGAAGCGCAAAGGTTTTTTGTCCTTCATTCGATTATCCTTACTTGCCTTGGCTTCTATATTTCCTAATATAAAATCCGAATAGAACAATTGCTGGTTTAGGAAATCAAAAATATACTTTGCGCTTCATTATGCTAAAGGCTCTTTGCGGTTAATACTCTCTCTTGTCTCTCAATTTTTATCCTTTGAGTTTTGCCTTCCGAAATTCTTTTTATATTCATCACATACAATTAAAATAGCCATGAATCAAAATCGCAGAAATTTTTTGCGCACTTCCGGAATCACCCTCCTCGGATCGGGCGTGCTGGCTGCTGTTCCCATGGAAGTTCTTGCACGCATCAGGAAGAATACATCAGCTGCAGAAAGAATAAACGTCGGCCTGATCGGTTGCCGTGGGCAGGGATGGAGTGATTTGAGCAGCATGCTCAAGATACCCGAAGTGCAATGCATCGGTCTTTGTGATATAGATCAGAATGTGCTCGACCAGCGCAAAACAGAATTGGAAAAGATCAACAGCAAACCAACCTTCTATTCCGATTACAGAAAATTATTGGAGAACAAAGACATTGATGTTGTCATCATAGGCACCCCCGACCACTGGCATTGTCTTCAGATGACTGATGCCTGTGCAGCCGGAAAAGATGTATTTGTTGAAAAGCCCGTGGCCAATTCCATTTACGAAGCTCAAAGAATGGTAGAAGCAGCAAGACACAACAATAAAATTGTGCAGGTAGGACAATGGCAACGCAGCCAGCAACATTTTCAGGACGCTATTGCTTTCGTGCGCTCGGGAAAGCTGGGAAGAATAACGGACACCAAGGCCTGGATGTACCGCGGCGGCACAATACCGCTGCCTGTTCTTCCCGATGAACCGGTACCTGCTGGTGTTGACTACAACATGTGGCTGGGGCCTGCGAAAAAAAGACCATTCAATAAAAACCGTTTCCATTATGAATTCAGATGGTTCTGGGATTATGCAGGAGGCCTGATGACCGACTGGGGCGTTCATCTTATTGATATGGTGTTGCTGGGAATGAATGCGGATCTGCCTAAGTCAGTAGTAGCCCAGGGAGGCAAATTTGTTTTTCCCGGCGATGCACGCGAAACACCGGACCTCTTTACCGCCATTTATGATTTTGGAAATTTCCAGATGACCTGGGAACACAATATGTCGAATGGTCTGGGTCTTTATGGATTGCAACACGGAATTGCTTTTATAGGTGAGAATGGAACACTGCTACTGAACCGAAGTGGATGGGAAGTGCGTCCCGACAAAAACAAGGATCAGCCGAAAATGGAAACAGTAGCATGGCAACCTTCGGTAGACCGGGGACTCGACAAGCATACTGTAAATTTCGTTGAAGCATTAAAGTCGAGGAAAAAAGATACCCTTCATTGTCCTATTGAAGCCGGAGCAAGAGTGGCGATCAATGCCCACATGGGCAACATCGCTCACCGCACCGGCGAAAAAATTTTCTGGAATGCTTCTAAAAATAAATTTGAACAAAACAGTGCCAATGCACTGGTAAGTGCAGAATATCATAATGGATGGAAATTGCCGGCGTAAAAGGGGTTTGTCGTTTATTTAGCGGCGGTTGGTACTACAGGTTTTTAAGTGCTAATAGTTTGCTGGAAACCTTAAAGGGTTTTGAAATTCTTTTAAAGCGGGAGTGGATTTTTAAACGCAAAGAGCGCAGAGAACGCAAGACTAGCTACTATGCTTGTAAACAAATTAGTAAACTACAAACCCTTCTCTCTGCGAAAACCTCCGCGCCCACCTTTCTCTGCGGTTAATAACCTCTCACGAACAGCCAACAGCTATAAGCCAATAGCCATCTGCTTCCCTCTCATTGCATGGCCCTCACTTTGATCACTATTTTCTTGTCGACCAAATTTCCACCCGGTGAAATATTCGGCCGGTGTGCATCCGAAGGGAAGAAAAGGAAAAAAGTACCGGGAACAGCATCATAAATTTTTCCGGTGGCGGAATAATTCGCGGCATCCCTCGATTCATTATAAGGCCTGGTGATAGTTGCTTTGGTAATGGGACAAACACCAATTTTTTCTGCGCCTGTGATCACGTACTGCAGGTCAACAAACTTGCGGTGCGATTCCCATTGGGTACTGTCAAAGGGTTTGGTGGCGGCTTCGGTCACAGAAGCTGATACATCATCACCATCAATGGGATATTTTCCTTTGGCCAGGTTTTGAAGGTCATGATCGCGGAGAAAAGCAAAAGCCTCGTCCCAATATTTTTTATTGTATTGATACTGGCGGGCAAATTCCTGCACATCCACCGATTTGTGCGGTTGAAGTTTCAAACCTCCGAGCCATTCTCTTTTCTTAAACCATTTTTTTGCCTGATGCTTGCTCCAATCCTGTGTATCGCTGGGAGCAAAGGATGCAAAAACAAGGAGAGCAAATATCAAGCTAATTGATAATCGTTTCATATCGCAGATTAAAAAGATTAAAAGATCGCGCAGATGATTTCCTAACCACAGATGAATAGTTTCCAGCAAACCTGTATTCCTCATTCACTATTCCCAATTTACACCCTCTCTACTTCCCTATTCCCAATTCCCAATTCCCAATTCACCATTCACCATTCACCATTCACCATCACACTCCACCAAATATAGAAAACCCTCCGTCCACACAGATCATCGCGCCTGTTACAAACTGGGATGCATCACTCAATAGCCATACGATGGCGCCTTTTAATTCATCAGGGTGGCCAAATCTTTTAAATGGAGTCTGACGGATCACCAGTTCACCACGTTCGGTGTATCCGCCTTCAGGCCTGGTGAGGAGGTTTCTGTTTTGTTCGGTGAGAAAGAATCCCGGAGCAAGGGCGTTCATGCGAATGCCATCGCCATAGCGCCGCGCGAGTTCCACTGCAAACCATTGCGTATAACAATCCACTGCAGCTTTTCCTATATTGTAACCAAGTACTTTCGTGATTGCGCGTTTGGAGTTCATGGAAGAAATATTGACAATGCTTCCCTTTCCATTTTTCGCCATTGCTGCTCCAAAAACCTGCGTTGGAATCAGTGTACCCCACAGATTGATCTCCATTACTTTTTTCATTCCCTCCAGATTCATCTTGAAGATGTCATCCTCAGGATTCAGCACGCCTTCAGGCATGTTTCCGCCTGCTGCATTCACCAATCCATCTATTCTTCCAAAATGAGCCAGGGCCTTGTCCGCAGCTGATTTCAATTGCTTTTCATCCATCACATCTGCTACCAAGGCAAGCGCCTTACCACCACGCGCATGGATTGATTGCGCCCTTTGATTGGCTACCGATTCATTCCTGCCGAGGATTCCCACACTTCCACCTGCTTCTACAATGGCTTCTACAAACGAATTTCCGAGTATGCCGGTTCCCCCCGTTACAACAACCACTTTGTCTTTGAGTGAAAAACTGTCCATGCCTGATGATTTTATGAATGAAGGAAGGTGTCGATTTTTTTAAACCACTGTAAAAATAAAGGGAAGTTTTTTTACTAAATCATTCCCGAAACCGATTTCTTCCAGGAGCAGCAGGAAGTTATATTTCATTCATCTCAAAAAAATCCAGGCTTCCTCAATGCAAAAAGAGGCTTTCGCCTCTTTTGCACTGCAAGAAAAAAAACCAAAGTGTATCGAAAAAACTTTTACTATTCAACGATCAGTTTTGTGCTCAATACATCGGATGATGTCAGCACCTGAATAATATACACTCCCGGCGTAATGCCCTTCCAATCGTTCAGGCCAAGCTGGTTATAACCTTTGCTGGCTGCCATGGTCTTCTGCATCAGTCGCAATCCATTGGCACCAACCAAATAAATTGTTACATTCTCTGCGCGATCAAGACTGAATTGCAACACTGCATGATCATGAACCGGGTTCGGACTTAGTTTCATCCACACGTCTTTCGACCTCCATTCCACTACCCTGGTATCACTGTATTCAGTGTGACCATCCGTGTATTCAAACATCAAACGGTAATATGATTTTCCGGCGGAAGGATTGTTGTCATACCCATGATAATTGTTCAGTGATTGTTCATTGGAATAAGCAGCAACAAACGATACGGAATGCCAGTTAGCACCATCAGCGCTTTGTTCTATTTCATAACCTCGTAGATTTTCTTCTTTACCAGAAGCCCAGGTGAGCAACACTTTGTTGTTACCATCAGGAGCAGCAGTAAATGAGAACAGCTTTATTGGCAGTACGTTGTCTACATGCACCGGATAATCTTCCACCTCTCCATTGGCAAACCAGTGCGTAGGATTATTCACAGTCATTCCATTGGTTGATGAGGTGAGTCGGATACGCATAAAAGTGGTCGTGCCCACAGCAAGAGTCACAGGAATTCCAAGCCATGCTAGTGTAACTGTTTGCGTGGACGCACTGGATGGAATTGTAAGCGCCTTTCCTTCCGTAGGATCAAATACTCCATTGCCATTGTAATCGATCCAACCAATTAATGTGGCATTGGCACCTGTGTTGTTGTACACCTGCACATCCTGCGCATAATTTACAACGCCGCGGGTAAGAATGGTTACTGTAGTAATTCCGTCTTCATCACTTCCATCAGCTGTTGCATTGGCTGAAGAAGTTTTATCCCACTCACGGTCGAAGGTGGCACCGAGACGAAGATTACAATCATATTCATGTGTGGCCTTGTCATCTGCAACAGGATCATAAGAATCAGGTGCATCCCCAAAATCGCTTTTCGGACGGAATGGATCTGAGGCATCTCCGGCTCTGCCTACCCATGCAGGCGAGCAGGCTGAAACTGTAGCAATGATCTTGGTGCCAATCGTTCCGTTCTCATTATATTTGGCAACACGTCCTGTTTCTGATCCTTGTCCTCCGGTCCAGTAGATGGTTCCATCCCAGGTTTGTCCGGCCTGAATAGGTGCAGGATTACCATTGGTGGCATAGATGGTGGTATTGCCCGACTGCATGTTGAAGTGAATGAACTGCGATGTCGTACCACTGTTACCAGTATTGAAATCAAAGAGCACGCCGTCCTTGATGGTGAAATCACCCCAGTCATGCATCAGCAATCCTTTACCATCGTCTGTTGTTTGCGCGAACACTTGTGCAGCCTGAACAGGATTCTGTAATGCATCGAAGTCAATTCTCCAGATGATGGATTTTCTGCCTGAAGTCTTGGTACTGTTAGTTCCTTCTATGCCCAGGAAAAGCGATCCGTTGTAAAATGCAGCACCTGCTGATTCTACCACGATGTCGAACAAAGGAATTCCAAGCGTGGTGAGGTCAGGAATGATTGTACTGATTGTTTCTGTATTGAAATCATATTTCTTCAACGATTTGTTGGTACTTACCGGAGAGGAGTGGTCCATCACATAATAAAGGATATGGTTGTTCGGATCATAAGCAATTGAGTTTACCCAGGGTGAAGCAGGCTCAGTGAACATCCATTGCGCTACACCGGTCAATGGATTGAGCAGGTACACAGAATTATTATCTGGAGTAACGAGATAATATCCCGGTTGTCCCTGCCAGGGTTTTTGGGAGATAAAATAATTCAGAGGAAAACTTCCAAGTACACAGGCAGTGAGATCGGAGAGCCAGAACTTTCCAGAAGTTCCACCAATATTGATGATCACTTTTTTCACGCCTCCTGTACCTGCGGGGCTATTGCCTGCAATGGAAACGTTTAACGTACCTCTGGTATCGTTGTTTAAAACAGCCGTCGCATTTGCGCCAGCCGAGGGTGCCGTAGTTCCACTGCCTGTGATGGTGAGCACGCCTGCAGTTACTGCAGTCATGTTAATATTCAAGGCTGCAGATGCAGCATCAGTAGCAGAAATCCTGACCGACTGCGATGAGTCGATGTCGTAGAGACTGAACTGAAGGTTATTGACAGCAGCATCAAAAGTGATGGTGATGGCACCGAGTCCGTTGTATTCTACATCAGCACCGGTTCCGTAAGATCCGGCTTCAGCGGTATTGATGGTGGTTTCTCCAGCGGTGGTGAAGGTTGCGGGAAAATTAATGCTCAGGCGATTGACGCCCATGGTGAACTTCTGCGTTTGCATCATGGCTGTAGAAACAAAAGCCGCATAGTTTCCCGATTGTGTCAGGTAATCGAGATTGTCCCAGTTGACAGTAGCGGTTGAAGACCCCACAGGACATTGAGCAAATGAAAAAATTCCTGAGGCAACCAGCACCGTGGTGCTAAGGAGAAGTTTAGTCAGGTAAAATTTTCTCATAGGTTTGGTGTTAAGGAGACGCACAAATCTTGTACATCGAGTTAAAGCTACGCCTACCCCCAACAAAGGACAATGGGTTGAAAACATGCATCTAATTATCTGAGTTTCATGCATTGTAGGGAATCAACATACCAATAGCAATCCCTTCATTTTCCATCAGCTATCCCCTATATTTTTTTTACATACGGCGTTTATTTCAATGCGCTCAGGTATAAAATCCTAGTAGAACTCCAAGGTCCCCGGTTTCAGGAAATACGGTGATTTCCAAAGATTAATGACCAAAATCAACCCACGTCACAACAAATCACTTCACTTCACGTTGCCCAACTGCCAATTCAAAAATTTCATCCATTTCATTTGCCCATTAGCTGTTGGCTGTTAGATGTTAGCCATTCACCATTCACCATTCACCATTCACCATTCACTATTCACTATTCATCTCTCACCATTCACCATTCACCTTCTGAATCATCGATGCAATTCTCAAAAATTTTACCATTTCTTTTTGCGCGCATTGACCTTTCCTGCTCTTATCTTTGGATGGTAATGAAAAAACAATTCTGCCATATTCTTTGTTGTACTTGTTGTTGTAAGCAGCATGATGCGTATGGTGGATGATGACGGTATAATTTTATTTAATTATAGTGAAGCTCCACCCCCGTGGAGCTTTTTTAATTCAGGTACATGATCACACAAGATCTGGACATACCATTACTATCAAGAGCATTGAAGTTGGGCGAACAGGTAGGACACACGCCACTGGTTCGTATGAAAAATCTTGAGCCTCGCAAGGCGGTACAGCTGTGGGCCAAACAGGAATGGAAGCAACTTTCAGGCAGCGTTAAATGCCGACCCGCTTATCAAATCATTCTTTCAGCTATCAAAAGTGGCGCGCTGAATGAGCACAACATTTTGCTGGACGCCACCAGTGGAAATACGGGAATTGCTTACGCGGCTATTGGTCGTGTACTGGGAATCCGGATCACTCTTTGTGTTCCGGAAAATGCATCAAAGGAGCGGAAAGAAATTCTTCAATCATTGGGTGCCGACATCATCTATACTTCCAGGTTTGAAGGCACCGATGGCGCACAGCACCTGGCCCGGGAGCTGGCAGAAAAATATCCTCAAAAATATTTTTACGCCGATCAGTACCGGAATGAAAATAACTGGAAAGCCCACTACCTCACCACAGCCCAGGAAATTTTTTCAGACCTTCCTGAGCTCACTCATTTTGTTTGCGGGCTCGGGACTACCGGAAGCTTTGTAGGAACAGGAAGAAAATTAAAAGAGCTCAAGCCTTCCGTTCAACTCGTGTCTTTACAACCCGATAGCGCCCTGCATGGACTCGAGGGATGGAAGCACCTGGAAACAGCCATCGTTCCAGGCATTTATGATGCCAGTCTCGCCGATGAAACAATGGAAGTGAGCACGGAAGAATCATATGAGATGATGCAAAGAGCAGCCAGAGAAGAAGGTGTTTTGCTGAGTCCATCTTCTGCCGCCAACCTCGCTGGTGCGCTGAAACTGTCTGAAAGAATTGACAACGGCATTATCGTTACTATCCTTCCCGACAATGCAGACAAATACAGTGAAGTCATCAAAAAAATAATCCCATGATCATCATCGAACAAACCATATTTGAAGAGATGGTAGCCGATGCGCTCCAGACCTTCCCCGAGGAATGCTGCGGATTTTTCTTTGGCAGAGAAAACAAAGACGAAAGATTGATTACAAGGATCCTTGTCGTGAACAATTCAAAACAAGGAGACAAAACAAGGCGGTTTGAAATTTCTCCACGCAATTACCTGGATGCAGAACTAATGGCCGAAAAAAGCGGGCTTCAATTACTTGGTGTGTATCATTCGCATCCCAATCATCCGGCTGTTCCATCCGAAATGGACCGCCTGGCTGCACAGCCCTATTTTTCTTATATCATCCTCTCAATCGTCGACGACGATTTTCAGGACATACGCTCCTGGAGACTCAATGATTCGCTTCAATTTGAAGAAGAACAGATCAATAAAACCATCATCGTTTATTAAAACAAATAAAATGGCAACGATTATTATTCCAACGCCTCTTCGCAAATTCACCAACAATACCGCCAGGCTCAATATTTCGGGAAGCAATATTTCGGAACTGGTGCAGGAACTCACACTGAATTTTCCGGATTTAAAAAAACACCTGCTCGACGAACACGGACGTATCCGATCCTTCATCAACATCTTCGTTGGTGAAGAGGATATTCGCAATCTCCAGCAGGAAGACACCTCAGTAAAGGAAGATACAGTCATTAGTATTATCCCCGCCATTGCCGGAGGTCACCAATAAAAAATGTAGTCATGCAAAACAGACCGATCGAATTTTCTCCTGCTGAACTCGCGCGTTACAACAGGCATATCATCATCCCGGAATTTGGACTTGAATCACAAAAAAAATTAAAAGCAGCAAAGGTTCTGGTCATTGGCTCGGGAGGATTGGGCAGCCCGGTTCTATTGTACCTGGCAGCAGCAGGTATAGGTACATTGGGCATCATTGATTTCGACGTGGTAGACGACAGCAATCTACAAAGGCAGGTTCTATTTGGTGTCAATGAAATTGGACAACCAAAGGTAGAAGCGGCCAGACGCCGGCTGGAAGCGCTCAACCCGCATATCGAATTTAAAATTTACAATGCACAGCTGACTTCAGCAAATGCGCTCGACATCATACGCGACTATGATATAGTGGCTGATGGTACCGATAATTTTCCCACACGCTATCTCGTCAACGATGCCTGCGTTTTGTTGGGCAAACCAAATGTTTATGCTTCCATATTTCAGTTTGAAGGACAGGTGTCTGTATTCAATTACGTAAATGAAGTGGGTGAACGCGGTCCGAATTACCGTGACCTTTATCCCACTCCACCTCCTCCGGGACTGGTGCCGAGTTGCGCAGAAGGCGGAGTATTGGGTGTATTGCCTGGCATCATCGGAAGCCTGCAGGCATTGGAAGTGATCAAGGTATTGACGGGCGTAGGTGAAACCTTAAGCGGACGGTTCTTTATTTTCGATGCGCTCAATTTTGAAACCAGGACATTCAAGATCAAGCCCGATCCCAATAATCCGTTGAATGGAAAAAACCCCAGTATCAGGGAACTGATCGACTATGAACAATTCTGTGGAATGAGAGCTGTAGAAAAACCGATCAAGGAAATTACACCACAAGAGCTCTATGAATTACAAGTGAGAGGAGAAGACTTTCAGCTCATTGATGTACGAGAGCCGCACGAATATGATATCGTCAACATCGGTGCTGAACTCATTCCTCTTTCAACGGTTGCAACAAATGCTGACAGGTTTGATCGCAATAAAAAAGTAGTCGTGCATTGCAAGATGGGTGGCAGAAGTGCAAAGGCCATTCGCGAACTGGAAGAAAAATTCGGACTGAAAAATCTATATAATCTTAAAGGTGGAATCATCTCGTACATTGATCAAGTACAGCCAGAGCTGACCAAATATTAGCTATGAGGCGACTTGTAGTTTGAGACAGTCTGATTAACCGCAGAGGGCGCAGAGAAGCGCAAAGTATCGCAAGGGTTTCGATCTAAAACTTTCCCTGCGGTTCTTTGCGCTTCTCTGCGCCCTCTGCGGTTAATTACCTTTCCCCAACCTCAAATCCTGTCAATAAAACCCACCGCCACCGTATTGTTGGAGAATTCATCAATGAGTATGAAGGCACCATTTCGTGGATTTTCCTTGTAAAGGTCTGCAAAGATGGGACGAGCTGTTTTCAAACTCACACTGCCAATATCGTTCAACCGGAACTGGTGTACTTCGGTTTGTTCTTCCATGGTCTCGATATCCAACCTGCCTTTGAGCGCCGTGATCTTTGCCTTCACCACATTCACGCCATGCTGCAGCAAAAAGGTTTTGCCATTGGTGAGTGGCTGTTCATCCATCCAGTTGAGTGTGGCAGAAAAAGCATGCGCCTGCAAATAAAATGAATCAACCGGCACGATCATATTTCCCCGGCTCACGTCAATGTCTTCTTCCAGCTCGATAGAAATGCTGTCTCCAGCTTTTGCAACCGGTACTTCCGCACGTGACCGGTAAATTTTTTTTATCCTGCTTTTTTTCAAGCTGGGCAACACAATCACTTCATCGCCTTCTCTCAAAACTCCACTGATTAATTTTCCGGCATAGGCCCTGAAATCATGATGTTCTTCTGAATGTGGCCTTATTACAAATTGCACGGCAAATCTGCAGGGCAATGATTCATCTTTTTTATGAACAGGAAGCACTTCCATGTAATCAAGCAAGGTTCTTCCTTCATACCAGGGCATTTGTCGTGAAGCATGCACCACATTATCCCCCTGCTTGGCTGCAATGGGAACAAAGTGCAGGCTACCCTCAAATCCAATCTTGGCCGCCAGCGCTCTTATTTCATTGCTGATGGAATGGAACACATCTTCATCAAAATTCACCAGGTCCATTTTATTCACACAAACAAAAACCGTTTCAATCTTGAGCAAAGAAGAAATAAATAAATGCCTGCGTGTTTGTTCAATCACTCCATTGCGCGCATCGATCAACACTATGGAAGCTTCTGCATTGGAAGCACCGGTGATCATGTTCCTGGTATACTCGATATGTCCAGGTGTATCGGCAATGATGTATTTTCTGTTCTCAGTCGAAAAATAAATGTGTGCCACATCAATGGTGATGCCTTGTTCTCTTTCTGCAATAAGACCGTCGGTAAGAAGCGAAAGATCCGTAAAGTCCAGCCCCTTTCTCCTGCTCGATAGTTCCACCGCTTCCAGCTTGTCCCTGGTGATGGATTTGGTATCGTACAGCAGTCTTCCAATCAGGGTACTCTTTCCGTCATCCACACTTCCCGCAGTCGCGATTCTTAAAATATCCATGATAAAAATTTATAAGTCCGATGAAATCGATATTCAAATTTAACCCACTCTCAATAAAAACTTTTGATGATCATCCGCACACACCAGATCATGATCATGATGCCCACAGCAATCATCATGGTTTTGCGTGGAAGCCTGCCCGCCATTTTCGCTGCAATGGGAGAAGCCACACCCCCGCCGATCAATAAACCCAGCACCACGTTCCAGTGACTCACGCCAACCGTGATAAAAAATGTGACGGCACTGGCCATCGTAATAAAAAATTCTGCGAGGTTCACTGATCCGATCGTATATCTTGGCGAACGTCCTTTTGCAATGAGACTGCTGGTCACGATCGGTCCCCAACCTCCACCGCCAAAAGAATCCAGGAAACCACCAGCGCCTGCAAGCCAGCCGAGGCGTTTGATCTTTTTATTTCTTGGCTGCGTTTGAAAAGCCTTTACCAGAATTTTTAATCCAAGAAACATGGCATACACTGCAATCACAGGCAAGAGCCATTTACCATATTTTTCTCCCAGGAACACCAGCATCACTGCACCCAGCACTGCTCCGATACAACCCGGTATCACCAGGTGGCGGAACATTTTTTTGTTGACGTTTTTAAATTTATAATGGCTGTATCCCGATGTAGCTGTTGTAAATATTTCTGAAGTATGAATAGCGGCACTCACCGATACGGGGCTGATCCCGAAAGTCATGAGGCAGGTAGCAGAAGTAACTCCATAGCCCATTCCAAGTGTACCATCCACCATCTGCGCCAGGAATCCTGCCAGAACAAAAAACAGCAACTGGAAATTGAAATAAGGCTTTGCTCCTGTCCATATTTCATGAATGCTGGGAAGAGGAAGGTATGAAATGAGGAAATGACCCACAACCACCAATAAAAAAGCAAGGATCAATTTGGAGGTCAGGTTCTTCCACGATTGCTCCGAATTTTTCTGCAGCCAGTTTTTCTTTACCGCTACATTTTCGCTGTGCGGAGGGCCTTGCAAAACCGTTTTGTTCAATACAAAATCGCTGATTGAAAGATCGGAAGGAACATAGACCATTACATTTCTCTGGCGTGCCTGCGACTGAATTTTTTCGTCAAGGATTTTATTTTCAGTAGCCACCACCAGAAGACCAATAGAACCAAGATCGGAGGGATCAAATTCCTTCTCCAGTAACGTCAGGTCATGATGATTGTCCGCAAGCTTTTTGATTCTTTCATCAATCAGCTCGGCCATCACGGTCACAGAGATCTTCTGGCCATATTTGAGTACCAGTCTCAGTTTCTCATATGCCTGTTCTCCGCCACCCGCTATACCCCACTGCACCTGTGAGGCATTGATGGATACAGGCAACAACACCGGTTCTATTGCAATCGTCTCCTTCATAAATTCCTTTTGGGTTTTTCTGTACTATGATTCAATTCCGAATTCTTTATTTATTTAAAATATCATCCACAGTAATCGCGAGGTAATATATCGCACCAATCGTTGGGCCACCTGCATACTGTATATATCTTTTGTTGAACAGATCGGAGGCTCCCAGCTTCAGGTGCGATTTCCATTTGGGCAGTTGAAAACTGACCTGTGCATCTGTAGTGCTGTACGCATCCACTCCGCCGGTCACGAGAGGGCTCTCCCAAAGGAAAGCATCTTGCCATCTCCATACGATATTGAATCCAATATTTTTTACTATCTCACGGTTTCCAAAAGAAATATTGGTAGACCACTGGGGCGTATTGAATCCGGTTACGAAGATATCATTTGAAGTATTCGATTTCATCTTGTTGAAATTGAGATTGCCCGCCAAAATATATCTCTTGTAAAAATTGTATGTAAGTCCAAGAGCCGATCCGAAGTTGTGATAACTGTTCCTGGCATTGGTGTACACGCGATAGCGATCCTGTCCCTTGCTAGCAGCGGTGGTTGTACTGGCTGAAGTGGCATCACGATTGCGATCCAGCATCGCCAACACGGCTGCATCAGAACCTACTGTTTCACCTTTGGGAACATACACCTGCACCTGTCCCAAAAATCCTTCATAGCGGTTGCTGTATGCGTCAATATCTACGATCAATTTGTTGTCAAACAGAATGCTTTTGTATCCTACTTCGAAAGAGTTGATCTGTTCCGGACGGGCATTAGGTAAATTGGCCACCACCAATAAATTACGGTTGGCCAGGGCTGCTGCATCCGTATTTCCCTGAGCCGACACTGCTGCATTGAAATTAATGACAGATGCCTGCGTATAACTGTTTTCCAGGTAACCCAATCCTTCATTGATATAAGGAAGGCTGCCCACACGTTTCACCCTTCCATTGTTCACATAAGAAAGTGCCTCAAACAATGCGGGGAAACGATATCCCTGCTGATAGGTAAAACGAAAATTATGAATCTTGTTCAAAGTATATACTGCAGCGAGTCGAGGCGTTAGCTTGGGATCGAATTCAGGATTGTAGTCATAACGGACGGAGCCGAACAACTTCAGTTTCTCGTCAAAAAAAGTTTTGGTGACCTGAGTAAAGGCTCCAAACTTTTTATAGTATACATTTTTACCAAAGCTGCCATCTTTCAAAGCTTTGTTGCGTTCGTCGATGGGACGCGAAAAATCCACAAAATTATTTCCATCGGGAATGATCTCGTAAACACGGGCGTCACCACCCACCAGGAGGTTGAAAATTTTTACTTTGCTCGTGAGGTCCCACTGTGCTTCTGTATGATACATGCGGCTTCTTTGAACAAGCGCGGCACCACCAGTCTCCGGTGCATCGGGAATTGAACTGGATTTGATATCCCAGTTGTTGATTTTGATGATGGTGTTTTTTAATTGCTCAAACTCCGGCGTGCCCGGTTTCACGCGACTGGCGTCCGCCTGATCGCGCGCATATTGCGTAGCAGCAGTCAGGTTCGATGAACTGAGTCCGCCATTGGCAGCTGCGTAAGAACTGAGTGCGTTTTTAAATTTGGTGCCCCAGCTGGTTGCAGTTTTTGTATCAGTAGCTCCACCGCTGTACAAGTCCATGTTATCGGCGAGGGGCTTAACATTATAAGAATCACCTGTATTTTCTATAGACACATAGCTGCGCACCACAAAATTATTTCCTTTGAGCTCCAGCTTGTGATTTTGCACCACTACATTATCCAGCTGTATCTTGTTTCCCCTTTGAAATACTCCATCCATTTTCCAACGCGGTAGGCATAAGAAAGTTCCATTTTTTCGCCTATGCGATAAAACAATGCCGCATCAAATTTGAGGTTGTCGACTTTCGGATTTACGAGGTCTTTCTCCCAATATCCGGTTCTTGCCACGCGAAGTGTCTGGTTTGATTTTCCATCAATGGTCAACCCGCTCAGAGAAACCACATTGCTGCCCGCAAGTGCGTCATCTCCATATTTATTCCATCCGTCAAAGGCTACATTGGCTGCACCATTCAGCGCGGGAAAATTGGGATTGGCACTTTTCAGATTGTTAGGATTCTGATCGAGGCGGGTATCGCTGCGCCAGTCAATGCCCTGCATATAACCCAGATTCACTTTGAAAGCAAATTTGTTATTGAACGCTTTTGCATATCGTATAGCCGACTCCGTTAGAAGACTTGGACTGTAATCCTTTCCATCCACATGATTCACGCCTGTACGCTGATACAAACTAAGACCCTGTTGGGTAAAAGGATCTTTGGTAATGAGGTTTGCCATGCCATTGATCGCGTTCATGCCATACAGGGCAGAAGCCGCGCCGGGCGTGATTTCCACACTTTGTATATCGAGCTCAGTTGGACCAATGGCATTCCCGAGCGGAACACCAAGAGTAGCTGCCTGCATGTCCACTCCGTCCACCAATTGCATGAAGCGGAAATTATTGGGAATGTTGAATCCTCTTGTATTTGGTATCTTAAATGTGAGCGATGATGTGGTCATTTGAACACCCTTTACATTCTCCAGCGCATCATAAAAACTGGGAGCTGGTGTTTCCTTGATGGCCCTGATATCGAGTTTTTCAATGGCCACCGGGGATTTCAAAATATTTTCAGCCACCCGAGAAGCAGTGATCACTACTTCATTTCCTAAAACGGTTTGTGTAGCCAATGCTACCTGAAGTGATGAACCGAGGCTGGATACTTCTACTTCGCGTGGTGCAAAGCCCACAGAAGTGAATACCAGGGTAAATGGAAGCTTTTGTTTGGTTCGAAGAATAAAGGAACCTTCGTTGCTTGTAATAGTTCCTGATACAGTACCCTTGATGCTTACTGCAACACCTGCAAGCGGTTCTTTTTTTTCCTGGTCGGTGACCTGACCGGTGATTTCAATGGTTTCCTGCGCTCCCAGTTTACCAAAGAAGAAGAGGACGAACAATAAAAAGCCTGTTCTTCTTGATGCAAATCCCAATTTTTTCCTGGTCAATCCTTCTTCCTTTCTCATAATAGTCGTCTTGTCTTTTTTTGATGGGTTGGTTGTTTATTTTTTTATTAGTCTACTTGTTTGGTAGAGTATTTAGGTAAAAAAATTTAAAAATAGCCTTCCTTCTTTCGGCGCTCCATCGCTGCTTCCGAACGTTTATCATCGATGCGTGCGCCTCTTTCAGAAATAGTAGCTTCCCTGATCTCCTGGATGATGGTATCAATATGATCGGCATCAGATAACACGGCGGCTGTACAGGTCATGTCACCCACTGTTCTGAAACGCACGGTGGCTTCAAAAGGAATTTCTTCCTCCGTAGTATTTAAAAATTCGGAATGAGGCCAGTATAGTCCATCTCTTTCAATGATGGATCTTTTGTGCGAATAATAAATGGAGGGAAGTGCCAGTTGCTCTTCACGGATGTAGTTCCAAACATCCAGCTCTGTCCAGTTGGAAATTGGAAACACGCGGACATTTTCACCCACATTGATTTTTCCATTGAGCATGTCGAAGAGTTCGGGACGTTGTTTCTTCGCATCCCATTGTCCAAAATCATCGCGAACGGAAAATATTCTTTCCTTGGCCCTTGCCTTTTCTTCGTCTCTCCTGGCTCCGCCAATGCAGGCATCTAGCTTGAGTTCTTCGATGGCATCAAGCAGGGTTACTGTTTGCAAAATATTTCTGCTGGCATA
Source organism: Flavisolibacter sp. (assembly GCA_045805145.1). Classification (GTDB taxonomy): domain Bacteria; phylum Bacteroidota; class Bacteroidia; order Chitinophagales; family Chitinophagaceae; genus Flavisolibacter. The sequence continues at coordinate 72,511 of JBJMLU010000010.1, forward strand.
TTTTCCCGTCTCTTCTTTGACACGGCCCTTGTTGATGGAATCCTGAACATAGCGAACCAGTAGCTGCATGCCTGTGTGCTGCTGCAGCCAGTCGCGAAATTCAATGGTCTCAGGAAAATTATGGCCCGTATCAATATGCAGCATCGGAAAAGGAACCCTGGCCGGATAAAAAGCCTTGCGTGCCAGGTGCACCAGTGTGATTGAATCTTTCCCACCAGAAAAAAGCAGGGCCGGTTTTTCAAACTGCGCCGCTACTTCTCTCATGATATAGATCGCTTCGTCTTCTAAAGCCCTTGGAAATATGGAATGATGTTTCTGACTCATGCTCTTATTTTACCAGATGCAATCCGCATTCTTTTTGTGAAAGCTCCCACCACCATCTGCCTGCTCTTGGATCTTCTCCCGCTTCAATGGCCCGTGTACAAGGCGCACAACCAATACTTATGAATCCTTTATCGTGTAAACTATTGTAGGGAACCGAATATTTTGCAATATGATCCAGCACTTCATCAAAGGACCAGTGCAGCAGTGGATTCACTTTATAGATCTCCTTATCGGGCAGCCATTCCACCATAGGAATATTTTTGCGAAGATCTGTTTGCGCCGAACGCAGTCCGGTGATCCACACCGATGTATCTTTCAACGCACGGTTCAATGGTTCTACTTTTCGAATCTCGCAACAGGCTTTACGGTTCTCAACAGATTCATAAAATAGATTGACGCCATGCTGCCGCACCATATTTTGAACAGCGTCGGTCTGAGGGAAATAAATGTCAATGGGAATTTTGTAGCGGGCTGTCGTTTTTTCCAGGGTTTCATAGGCCTCATTGAACAAACGGCCTGTATCGATGGTGAAAATGTGAATGCTGATTTTGTTGCGCGCAATGATATCGGTAAGTACCTGGTCTTCCTGCCCCAATGAAGAGGAGAATTTGACCCGCCCGGGAAATAATTCAGAAAGCGTTTGAAGTGCTTCTTCGATTGGACTTTCCCGGAAGATCTTATCTAATTGCGACAAATATTCCATTGGCCTTTGAGTTAGATCCAACAGCAAGCACAGTCGTTAATTTTTAAGGAATGCTTCAGAATGGCGAACCCGTTTCTGAAATTTTGGTGAAGCTAAGGCAAAACGGATAGCCCACCAAATTTGTAGAGTAATAAATAAAAGCTAAAAATGAAGCCCAATAGTTGATTGCAACGGCGTATCATTTAGCCGAACTATATTCGCAGCACAGCAAGATATGAAGATCTCCTTCTGGTCCATAGGCAAGGCGCATGAATCCTACATCAAAGAAGGCGTACTCGACTTTACTAAAAGGATCTCACGGTATTTTCCAGTTGACTGGACCATCATTCCGGTCCCAAAAAATGCAGGGATGCTTTCTGAAATGGATTTGAAGAAACGTGAAGGAGAAATCGTGCTGCAATGGCTGAAGGCGGATGATTATCTGATTGTGCTCGATGAAAATGGAAAAGAATTCAGTTCCCTGGAGCTGGCCGGTTTTCTGCAGCAAAGGGCCAATGAAGGAAGCAGGAACCTGGTCTTTGTCATTGGGGGCGCTTTTGGTCTGGATGAAACCGTACTAAAAAAAGCAAAAATAAGCTGGTCTCTGTCCCGTCTCACCTTTCCACACCAGTTGGTCAGACTTATCCTGTCCGAACAAGTGTACCGGGCCTGTACCATTTTACAAAACGAAAAATATCACCACAAGTAGAACGGATATGCAATTGAACATTACCATCATTATTATTATCGTCACGGCCCTGGTTTCGATAGGCGGTTTTAGCAATCAAAAAATTATTGAGGACCTGATTTTTTATCCGCCTGCGGTTTCACAAAGAAACCAATGGTACCGTTTCTTTAGCTGCGGATTAATTCATGCAGATGTGGGTCACCTTATTTTCAACATGCTTTCACTGTATTTATTCGGCGACTTCGTGGAGAAAAACTTTGAAATCATTTTTGGTGATAATGGCAAATGGTTTTATCTCTTCATGTACATTTCTTCCTTGCTTGTTTGCCTGCTTCCTACCTATTTTAAAAACAGGGATAATTATCAATACCGCAGTCTTGGTGCTTCGGGAGCTGTTAGTGCCGTTGTATTTGCGGGATTGATGGTGGCGCCTTATGTGGAAGTAGGATTTTTTATTCTGCCTCCGATTATTCCAGGTTTTATTTTCGGGCCGCTCTATCTGTTAATTTCTGTATGGCTGGACCGACGTGGCGGAGGCAATATCAACCACTCTGCGCACTTCTGGGGAGCGATCTATGGTGTATTGTTCATCATTATTGCAGAGAGGGCAGCAGGCTATGACGCCATCCAGGGATTTCTCAACGGCGTGCACCTGTATCTGCAGCAGAAGGGCTGGACAAGCTGAGGCTGATGATCTCTTTTGTGCTGTCTGTGATTTTAAACCGGTCGTCGATGCGAAGGCCCACTACCCAGATAATTTTTTTATTGGATTCCATCACCCACACGTTCTCCTTCCTGTTTTTGGAAAGCTTCATGTCGATGAAGAAGCGGGCCAGCTTTTTTTTCTTGCGCATCCCCAGTGGATAAAAATAATCTCCTGGTTTCCAGCGGCGCAAAAGCAAAGGAAACTCCACATGGCGAAGGTCGAGCTGCGCGACGTTCTCTTTTTTTTGCAAGGAGAATTTATCGTGACACCAGTATTTTATTTCGATGCTGCCGCCAGGAAAGTTGATTTCACTTTGCTCTTTTTCAATAATGAATGTGGTGGCTGTATGTTCTTTTGTAGCGATGATCAGCCAATCGCGGTGTTTGATGATCCGGTATTTGTCATTGCCAATGAATTTGCCGGACGAAGCTTTTGTAAGAGCCAGGACTTCATTTACCTGCTTCTCACCAAAACCATAGTCACGGATGATTTCATATACCAGCGCGAGCGGATATTTCAATAGCTTTCGAATGGGAATCCTTAGTTCATTTTCGGCCTGCTCACTTATTTTTTTCTTCAACTCCTCCACCGAATATTCATAGAGCTGATGGATGCTTTCAAATCTCCGGATGTTGGCCAAAAGATTTTCATTTGCCTGTGGATAGACTTTGTTGAGTGCAGGAATCAGCTCGTTGCGAAAATAATTACGTGTGTATTTGGATGAAGCGTTTGAAGAATCTTCCCTCCAACTTAGTCCGGCACTGAGTGCATAATCGAGGATATCCTGCCTGCGAACATCGATCAATGGTCTCAGTAAACCTGATTCTCTATTTTCTGGTGGTATGCCGGTTAAACCCTGAAAACCCGTACCCCGAAAAAAATTCATCAACAAAGTTTCAATGTTGTCATCCGCATGATGGGCAAGGAGAATAAAGGAAAACTGCTTTTGTTTTCTTAATTCTGCAAACCAGTTGTAGCGCAGATTGCGTGCTGCTTCCTGAATGGAGAGTTTGTTTGCGCTGGCATAGGCTTCCGTATCGAATTTCTTAATGAGGAATTCCCGGTCATATTTCTTTGCAAGCGTTTTAACAAACTTCTCGTCGTCTTCACTTTCTTCGCCACGCAAAGCAAAATTGCAATGAGCCATTGTAAATTCAAATCCAGACCGGTAACAGAGCTCGCAGAGTACGGTGGAATCCAGTCCCCCACTTACAGCAAGGAGAAAGTTAGACGATGAGCGAATTTCTCTTTGACGGAAAAACTCCAGAAAGCTTTGGAAGATTGTATTTGCTGTCTGCCCTTTCATGAATCAAGAAGGTCTTCATATGCAGACATAAGTTCGTTGTAGGCATGCTGGTCGCCAAGGGATTTGGCTTTGCTCATACCCTTCGCATACCACTGCATGGCCAGTTGATGCTGGTTCAACTTTTCGAGGAGTTTGCCCAGGTGGTAATAGCTGCCGATATAGTTTTCGTCTCTTTGCAATATAGTTTCGAACAATTGTTTTGCCTCCAGATCTTTTCCTTCCTTGATGTATTCCAGGGCCAGTGCATGGCTTAAGAAGCTATCATCAGGATTCGCCACTAAAAACTCTTTCAGTTTTTCAATTCTCTCCATTTCAGTCTCTTAATAATATCAGCCATTTCAAATCCCAGGAAATTCTTTCAACTGCTCAAATAATAAATATTCTTCGATTTACTCCCCTTACCTTAAACAAACGCTCCGTCACCCCATTCACTATTGACTATTCACTATTCACTCCCTCCCATTCACCTTTCACCATTGACCATTCACTGTTATATTTGCGCCTTATATTTGCATCAGCCATTTAGTTGCATAAACAACTAACTGGATCATCTTAAAAATTCTTTATGAAAATACTTGTGTGTATCAGTAAGACGCCTGACACCACGGCAAAAATAGCGTTCACAGATAACAACTCGAAATTTGCAGAGGCAGGCGTTCAGTGGATCATCAATCCATACGACGAATGGTACTCGCTGGTGCGTGCCGTCGAACTCAAAGAAGCCGATGCATCAACGGTTGTCCACCTGATCACGGTTGGCGGTGCAGATACTGAACCCATTATCCGAAAGGCACTGGCACTGGGTGGCGATGAAGCCATCCGCGTCAACACCGAACCGCTGGAAAGTTTTCAGGTAGCTGCGCAGATCGCAGAAATAGCGCGCCAGGGTGGTTACGATCTGATCTTCACCGGAAAAGAAACCATTGATTATAATGGAGGCGCAGTTGGTGGCATGGTTGCAGAACTGCTGGACCTTCCGTTTGTGTCACAAGCTACCAGCTTTGAAGTGAAAGGAACAACGGCTACGGTTAAGCGCGAAATTGAAGGTGGCGAAGAAACGGTTGAAGCCCCGCTCCCACTGGTTGTGAGTTGTCAGAAAGGTGTGGCTGAAGCAAGGATCCCCAATATGAGAGGAATCATGGCCGCTCGTACCAGACCTTTGAAAGTGGTGGGACCTGCTTCCATTCAGCCCACGACAAAATTTGTTTCTTTCGGACTACCACCATCAAAAGCAGGTGTGAAGCTGGTATCAGCAGACAATGTAGAGGAGTTGGTTCGTCTTCTTCATGAAGAAGCCAGAGCGATCTGAACTCCGTAAAATTATCAATCACAATTCAATTGACATGAGCGTAATCATTTTTGTTGATCATATCGACGGACATATCAAGAAGTCGGCACATGAAGCCCTTAGCTACGGAGCAAAGCTTGCCGCACAAACAGGAGACACTGCAGAAGCCATTGTGCTCGGCACTGTGAATGAAGATCTTTCTTCATTGGGACAATATGGAGTGAAAAAAGTGCACCAGGTCGTGCACGAAAACCTGAAGCAGCTTGATGCGCAGGTGTATGCCAAACTGATTGCACAACTGGCGGAACAAACCGGTGCAAAGACAATTATTTTTTCCAACAATTCAAGTGGAAAAGCGCTGGCTCCAAGGGTGGCAGTTCGCTTGAAAGCCGGACTGGTAACAGGCGCCACAGCACTTCCTGAGACCACCAATGGATTTACCGTAAGAAAAAATGTTTTTTCAGGTAAAGCATTCGCCAGTGTTTCGTTTCAGACAGAAATAAAAGTGATCTCCTTAAACGTGAATGCATTTCCTGTTTCTCAGTTAGAAGGAAAGGCTGAAGTGGTTCAGGTGAAATCAGAAGTAGATGCACCTAAACTCAAAACAACGGCAAGTACAAAAACATCGGGCAAGGTAGCACTGACCGAAGCAGATGTGGTAGTAAGTGCAGGCAGAGGACTGAAGGGACCGGAGAATTGGGCGATGGTGGAACAACTCGCAGATACTTTAGATGCGGCATTGGCTTGCAGCCGTCCTGTTGCCGATGCACACTGGCGTCCACACAATGAACACGTAGGACAAACCGGAGTTGCCATTGCGCCGAATTTATATATTGCCATTGGAATCAGCGGCGCCATTCAGCATTTGGCTGGAGTAAACAGAAGCAAAGTGATTGTTGTAATCAACAAGGATCCGGAAGCACCCTTCTTCAAGGCCGCTGATTATGGAATTGTGGGTGATGCATTTGAAATCGTTCCGAAATTTACGCAGGCAGTAAAGAAATTAAAGGGAATTTCATAAGCAGAAAAGCACAACTCTGCTACAATGGGTCAGGCATTTTTATTTGACTTAAAATCGTACGTTTGCACACATTGTTGCTAAGCGTTGTCTATTTAAGGTTATGAAGAAAATCGAACTGGAAATCGTGGCCCTGTCACACAGCATCACACAAACCCATTCCTATGCTGTGGTATTGGGCGAAGTAAATGGATTGCGCAGATTGCCAATTGTGATTGGAGGCTTTGAGGCCCAGGCGATCGCTGTGGCGCTGGAAAAAATGCAGCCAAGCCGGCCCCTGACACACGACCTGATGAAAAACTTCATGACTGCATTCAACATCGAACTTCACGAGATCATCATCTCCGACCTCCAGGAAGGTATATTTTATTCCAAACTCGTTTGCTCCTCTGATAACGATACCATTGAAATAGATTCCAGAACTTCCGATGCACTGGCGCTGGCCGTGAGGTTTGGTTGTCCAGTGTACACTTACGAACACATCCTCGAGAGTGCCGGTATATTGATGGAAGATCCGGGCAGCGGAAAGAAAAAGAAAACACCCACGGTTACTTCGGGTGATGAAGAAGGCGGAGGGAAAGACGACCTCAAAGCCCTGTCGCTCGAAGACCTCCATACACTGTTGAATGAAGTGCTGGAACAGGAAGACTATATCCGCGCCATTGCCATTCGCGATGAAATCAATGCCCGCAAAAAGAACCGTTGATTCCCGGGATTTTATCTGGCATTGTATGATTTAAACGGCTTCGTTTAAGGAAGTCAGATTTGGGATGTAGAATTATATCATATCAATCAGTGGCGTTCATCAATCAATATTTCTATCTTCATTGAGATCCATTAATCCCTTCATCAGTGATCGTTTTTCCGAATTGTAAAATAAACCTGGGGTTGCAGGTATTGCAAAAAAGAACGGATGGTTATCACGATCTGGAAACGATTTTTTATCCCTTGCCTTTTCAGGATGTACTCGAGATCATACAGGACAAAGAAACCAGCCTAACCAGTTCAGGACTGGCCATGGATGTATCCCACGAAACCAATATTTGCTACAAGGCATGGCAGTTGCTTAAAAAAGATTACCCCGGTCTTCCTTCTGTGAAGATCCATTTGCACAAGACCATTCCATTGGGTGCAGGACTGGGAGGCGGAAGCTCCGATGGTTCTTTTACTTTGATATTGCTCCAGAAAAAATTTCATCTGGATTGCCCCGAAGAACAACTGATGGAGTATGCCTTGCAACTGGGAAGCGATTGTCCCTTCTTCATCAGGAACAGGCCATGTTTTGCAACCGGAAGAGGAGAAAAGCTCGAAGAAATCATGCTGGACCTTTCTTCTTATCAAATTATTCTGGTGAACCCTGGCATTCATGTTTCTACTGCAAAGGTTTTTTCGAAAATCCAACCATCAAAAAAAAGAAATTCGCTCAAAGAAATTATTCAACAGCCCATTCAACAATGGAAAGAACAGCTGCACAATGAGCTCGAAGACATAGTATTTCCCTTGCATCCGGAAATACAACAGATCCGCGACGAGCTATACCAGCAGGGCGCTATCTATGCTTCCATGAGTGGAAGCGGATCTTCCGTATTTGGAATATTTAACCGCGATGTATTGCCCCAGTTTCAATTCCCCCGACATTTTTTTGTGAAGAAAGTCTAAGTTCTCATCTTGCTTTACATTTGCGCCAGAATGGAGATCTACAAAGAATTTTCTTTTGATTCTGCACACTATCTTCCAAATGTTCCGGAAGGACATAAGTGCAAAAACATGCACGGCCATACTTACCGTCTCAGGGTGTGCATTGCAGGTGATCCCGATCCGCACCTGGGCTGGTTGATGGATTTTAAAGATCTGAAGGACTGCGTGGGAAAAGTGATCGATCAATTGGACCATAAATTGATCAATGATATCAGGGGTTTGGAAAATCCAACCGCAGAAAACATTACACTCTGGATCTGGAAACAGATCCAACCCGAACTGCCACTTCTGAGTCGTATTGAATTGTATGAAACTCCTACCACGGGCGTCATCTATTCAGGTTCCTGATGATCAATCGCGAGAAATAATTCTTCCAGGTCCAGGGCCCTTGTGATCATATGTAGTTTTCCCTGTTCATCTACTGGCCACAATTCTTTTGGACGATCCCAATACAACTCCACGCCATTGCGGTCCACATCATTGAGATAAATGGCCAGTGATACGCCATGATCGGAAGCTCCGGTTAATGGATAAAGAGCATCAACCATTCTTTTTACTGCAATAGCAAGGTCTTTTTTGGAAGGGTAAAGTATGGCAAGATGATAGAGTCCTGCAGCATAAACAGGCGCAGGATCCGCATCAAGGCTTTGCCAGGTATTGAGTCCGATATGATGATGGTATCCGCCTGCTGACAAAAAAACTGCGCTGCTTCCATAATATTGCGTGATCTCAAATCCAAGAAGGTCGCGGTAAAAGGCAATTGATTTTTCCAGATTGGCTACTTTCAGGTGCACATGACCAATCCTGGTTTGAGCTGGTATTTTATATGCCATTTAATTTTCTATTTTTGCAGGACCATGAAGAATTTGATTTCTTTTCTCCAGCAAAATCTGGATCTGCTCAATCACTAAGGAGCCCTACTCCATTTTTCTTCTTTCTGTTTTACAAACCTAAATCTATTTTATGCCCCCATCAACAAGTGTGATGCATTCGTCCACCTATTATATTGAACTGGAAGAACAATACAGCGCGCACAACTATCACCCCCTTCCGGTTGTGCTCAACAAAGGCGAAGGAGTGTTCGTCTGGGATGTGGAAGGAAAAAGATATTTCGATTTTCTGAGTGGCTATTCGGCCGTTAACCAGGGACATTGTCATCCAAGGATCATTGCTGCACTCACAGAACAGGCGAGAAAGCTAACGCTTACCAGCCGCGCTTTTCATCATGATCTTTTTGGTGAATACGCAGAAAAGATCACCGGTTTATTCGGATACGACAAAGTGTTGCCTATGAACTCTGGTGTTGAAGCCGTGGAAACGGCCATCAAGCTCGCGCGACGCTGGGGTTATGAAAAAAAGGGAATTCCCGACGGTGCCGCGAAGATCATTGTTTGTGAAAACAATTTCCATGGCCGTACTTCTACGGTCATCTCCTTTAGCTCAGATCCGGGAGCAAGAAATCATTTTGGCCCTTACATGCCTGGATTTATTTCAATCCCGTTCAACGATCTTTCAGCTTTGGAATCTGTGCTAAAGGATCAGGAAATTGCCGCGTTTTTGATGGAACCTATTCAAGGTGAAGCAGGGGTTGTGGTGCCTGATGCAGGTTATTTGAAGAAGGCCTATCAATTGTGCCGTTCTGCCCATGTGCTTTTCATGGCCGACGAAATTCAGACAGGCCTGGCCCGCACCGGAAAAATGCTGGCCTGCGACTATGAAGAAGTGCATCCTGATGTGTTGATCCTGGGCAAGGCTTTGAGTGGAGGTACAGTTCCGGTTAGTGCGGTTCTTTCCAACAATGAAGTGATGATGACCATTCGGCCTGGTGAACATGGATCTACTTATGGAGGCAATCCTCTTGGGTGCAAAGTAGCTATGGCAGCCCTTGATGTGCTGGTTGAAGAAGATCTTGCGAACAAGGCTTTTAATTCGGGAAATTATTTTAGAAAAGAATTGAAAGCTTTGAATAGTCCACACATACAAACCGTGAGAGGGATGGGATTGCTCAATGCCATTTTCATTCGTCATTCAAAAAAAGAAGCAGCCTGGGAACTCTGTATGGAACTGAAAAACCATGGACTGCTTGCCAAGCCAACGCATGGAGACAAGATTCGCCTGGCTCCTCCCCTGGTCATCACCTCCGAGCAATTGGATGAATGCATTGAGATTATCCGGAAAAGTTTAGTGATCTTAGAATAATTAATGGCTCTATCAACAAGCACTAGTATGGAAACGCATCTCCACCACGAAGAACATCTGAACAGCAGCGCCGTTATCACGGATATCGTCATTGGCATGAGCGATGGTCTTACAGTTCCTTTCGCTCTGGCTGCCGGATTGAGTGGAGCTGTTAGTTCAACGGCCATCATTGTGATAGCGGGAATTGCGGAAATCGCTGCAGGCTCCATTGCTATGGGGCTCGGAGGATATCTTGCCGGGAAAACAGAGCAGGATCACTATTCCAGCGAAATGAAAAGAGAGTATTATGAAGTGGATCACCTGCGCCACAGGGAGATCCAGGAAACAAAAGAGTTTTTTGCAGGCATCGGGCTCAGCGAAGAATTGCAGGACAAGGCAGCTGAAGAAGTGGCCCGCGACAAGGACAAATGGGTAGAGTTCATGATGAAATATGAGCTGGGCCTGGACAAGCCCGACCCAAAACGAGCCACGAAGTCGGCATTCAATATTGGTATCTCTTATGTGGTTGGAGGACTAGTTCCACTCTCGCCTTATTTTTTTTGCGACACGCCGGCAACAGGACTGAGGTATTCTATTGTTGTTACGCTTCTTTGCCTGTTTCTTTTTGGATGGTTCAAGAGTAGAATTACCGGGGTGAGTCCTTTATGGGGAGCACTGCGTGTGACACTCATTGGAGCGATGGCTGCAGCAGCTGCATTCGGAGTAGCAAAAATTTTTCAATCAGCATAAATTGAAATAGGAATTATCTCTATAAAATTCAGACTGCATTCCTCGCGTTCTATGCGTTAATTCGCTCCTCACATCTCACATCTCTCATCTGTCCTCTCCCATCTCCCTCTCTCATTACCTATCAACCACCAACTACCAACTATCAACTTCCCTTTATCTTCGCTGCATGCAAGTATTCCGGTGGATTGCTTTAGCGATGGCAGTCGTATTGATCATTTCCTGTTTCTATCCCTGGGTTAGCATTGAGCCAGGGAATATTGTTATCAGCGGATTTCACTCAGATATTAGCGACTATGGAAAGCCGGGTATCCTGCATGCATTCATTACGGCACTCTGTATTTTATTTTTACTGTTCAACCGCGCCTGGAGTATTCGCACGGCTTTTTTTGTAAGTGTGTTTAATATCGCCTGGGCCTTTCGAAATTTTATGATTCTTGCCGCGTGCAGGGGCGGCATCTGCCCGGTGAAACACATCGCAGTTTACATGGTACTTCTCAGCTCCATTGCATTTAGTATCCTTATCGCGATCATCAAACCAAAGCAACAAACAGAACTGAAGGAAGATATGGAAACGGGAGAGCGTATCAAACGATACTATTGAACCATTCCCACCACAATCACAAAACTGATAAAAAGCGCAAGGAAGACAAATAGTCCTACTGCCTGAAGAATCTGCTTGTCTTCTTTTTTACTGCGGGTCCTTCTCGGGTTGGATTGAATATGGATCATACATCAATTTTAGCAAGGACAAAATAGGTATCCCCGGGCCGCGACGCTATATTTTGAAGGGAATTTTTGCGTGCATAAGTATTATTGCTCATATTTTATTACACGATGACACGCAGCAACACGACAAAGGCCACTCCGGAGAATGGCCTTTTCTAAAAATTCAGTCTTGTGCTTATAATTTAAATCCCAACGTAAAGCTAAGCACGCGGTGCTTGTTGTTATTATCTTCGGCACTATTGCTTCCTGATTGCAGCTTGGCAAGACCCAGTCCATAGCTGGCAGACAATACCAGGGATTTTCCTTCAATGCCTACAGTTCCATTCAAGCCATAATCAAAACGTCTCATGATACCGAATCCTGCACCTTCATCATAGTTTAATGTGGTGGGATCATCATTGGAGAACTCGATATTCTTTTCATTGCTGTAAGAAACACCGGCAACCTTTCCTTCATTGGTCATCTTACCATTGATGCCTACGGCCAGGTAGGGACCAGCCCCAACGAAGAAACTGTTTTCGGAGCTGTGGTTGCCCGAACCAAGCGGTGCCTTGACCAAAAAATTGACCGGTAGTTCAATGTAAAACGGATTGGTAGTTGCTTTGGAATAATTCAAACTTGCAGGATCTCCCGACTGGGTTTTCGTTCCTTTTCCGGTGTACAAGAGTCCTGCCTGAAGGTGAAGTAAACTAACCAGGTGTGCATCACCGATGATTCCCACCTGGAAACTGGAGAGCATTTTGGCTTCATCCACCTTACCGTTATTGGTTACAGATACATTGGCCAGATTAATTCCGCCTTGCAAACGAACAGTCTGGGCTTGTGCCGAAATGACGCTCATGACCGCACAGAAAAAAAGAATTTTGATTTTCATTGGACAGTTTTATATCTCGCTGCAAACGCTTTGCCAGATTGTACAGATAGAATTTTTTGCAATGTTTCAGTTTGAAATTCCTGGTATAAACCCCTGCAAAGAATAGTAGTATAACTATTGTAAATTAAAACTGTTTCGTATAAGCTACGCTTTTCATAAGTGCTTGTTCCGGCACAAGTCTAACAAAATCTTCTATAGTCATAGGCTTTTAATGAAGCCCGATTGCATAGAGGTTTGTCACTCTTAGTTACCTGTGGATTTCAAAAAATTATAGTGCTAAAAATACAAGGGGCAATCGCATGCAATGGTTTTCGATCTTTTTTTAAAACGAATTAATGAGAACAGGGGCTTGGTGAAATAACTATTCAGCGGATTGGTTGCGGACTGTGTGAACTTCAATTCTATGTTCGCAACCATCGTCTACCAGTTGTATCATATTTCCCTTTCCTTCACCTTTTTCATCTTTCCAGAAAGATTCTTTACTGTCATTGAGCTGGAAAACAGTAATGTAGTAAGTGGAACTTCCATACTTGTATCTGATGGAAACGGAAGGCCAATCGGAAGGGAAACATGGCATGAACATTAATTGATCATTTTGCAATTCAATACCCAACAAGGAGCCCAGTATAAACTGATACATCCAGCCGGCAGAACCTGTGTACCAGGTCCACCCGCCTCTCCCTTTATGCGATTCATTGGCATAAACATCCGCTGCCATTACATAAGGTTCTACTTTGTATATAGATATACTGTCAATGTCCTTTGCATGGTTTAAAGGTTGTATCATGCTAAACAGCTCCCAAACTTTTTCACGGTCTTTTAGTGCCGCAAAAGCCATCAAAGACCATATAGCTGCGTGTGAATACTGTCCGCCATTTTCTCTTACACCCGGAACATATCCTTTTATGTAACCTGGATTAGGACCTTTCACATCAAAAGGCGGATCGAGTAGCTGAATAAGTTTCAGATCCCTTCTTACAAGATATTTATCCAGGGAATCCATCGCTTCTTTTTTTCTTTCCTCGTTACCGGCACCTGACAATACAGACCAACTCTGTGCAATTGCATCAATGCGACATTCTTCATTTTCTTTTGAGCCAAGAGGGGTGCCATCGTCAAAATAAGCGCGGCGATACCACTGTCCATCCCAAGCTGATTTTTCAATATTGCCTTGAAGTGTTGTTGCTGCTTTTTTGCAACTCTGTGCAAACAAAACGTCACCATTGTTGATGGCAACGATTGAAAATTTATTCAGGACATCATAAAGAAAAAATGCAAGCCATACGCTTTCACCCTTGCCTTTATTACCTACCCGGTCCATCCCATCGTTCCAATCTCCTGCGCCGATGAGGGGCAAACCGTGCGTGCCGAAGCGCAGGCTGTATTGAATGGCGCGAACGCAATGTTCATAGAGAGTGCCGGTTGCATTTAAGCTTACAGGCAGATCATAAAGTGAGTCTTCGCCTTCGTGCAAAGTGCGGCTTTCGAGGAAACCAACCGGTACTTGTAAAAGATCTGTATCGCCTGTAGCAAAAATATATCGGGCAACTGCAAAAGGCAACCAAAGCAGATCATCCGAGCATCGTGTGCGCACGCCCCTCCCCTCGGGTGGATGCCACCAGTGTTGTACGTCGCCCTCCTTAAATTGCCTCGATGCACTTAATAAGATCTGCTCCCTGGCCATTGTTGGCTTTGTGTGTAACAAAGCCAGTGAGTCCTGCAACTGGTCTCTAAAACCAAAAGCGCCGCCAGATTGATAAAAGCCACTTCGGGCAAACATCCGGCACGCGATTGTTTGATAGATCAGCCAGCCATTTGTCAGGATATTTAATGAACGGTCAGGTGTGGAGACCTGTACGGCGCCTACAATTTCTTTCCAATATTCTTTTACATTTTGGAACGACTGTCCCACCGAATTTTTTTCAGAAAATTTTTGAAGCAAAACTTTTGCTTCCTGACTATTGACTTCACTTCCTATGAAGAAAACGATTTCCTTTTCGGCATCGTCCAATAAATCGAATTTTACCTGCAATGCTGCACATGGATCCATGGCTGCGCCAATTCTTCCCGAGAGTTTTTTTCGATAGAGTGCCTGAGGGTTGTCTAGATGCCGGTTTCTTCCAATAAATTCTGAGCGGTCTGCCGTGTAACTGTAATTGTAGCCACCTTCTACTTTGAAAAAGCTGACACGTTCGGAAAAAGCAGCATTGTACCGATTTCGAAAGAGCAAGGCACCAGTTTCAGGATCTTGTTCAGATAAAATGTGCAAATTCGTTTTTGACCGGACGTCACCTAAGATCACTTCAAGGAACCCTATTGCTGAAAACTTACGTTCTCTGCCTGATTCATTTTTCAATTTAAGAACAACAAGTTTTACAGGAAGGTCTTTATCAACGAAAACACACATCTCCGATTGAATACCTTCTTCCAAATGTTCAAAAATGCTATAGCCAAATCCATGCGTTATTACAAAAGGAAGCTGAGAATTTCTGGGGAAAGGAGAAGGGCACCAGAAATTACCTGTTTCTTCATCACGCAAATAAAAAGCTTCACCACCAGCATCACTCACCGGGTCGTTACCCCATGGCGTGATGCGGTATTCATGTGCATTGATTGCCCAGGTGTACGCTGAACCATTTTCGGAAACTACAGTTCCTAATAAAGGGTTCGCAATCACATTCACCCACGGTGCAGGAGTTGTCTTGTTTTCTGTGATGATGATCTTGTATTCATCTCCTTTTTGGGTGAAACCGCCAGTGCCGTTGAAAAACAAGAGATCATTGGGCAGTGCCAGTTCTTTTTGTTCAATGCGCGTTGAAACTGTTTTTGGTTCCAGTAAGGCAGCCAGTGGTTTTTCTGACACATTTCTGGTAACCTGTTCCAGCAGGCTTCCTTTGTTATCGGAAAGAATAATTCGGGCAACACTTTCAAATAGCAGACGGTCTTCCGAGGAAATCTGGTCGGCTGATTTTACATAAATATTACCGAGTTTTTCCTGTCCCTGCCGGCTGGCTTCCGCAGTAATCAATCCAAGTATCTGCTCCTGGAAAAACTGTCGGTACGAACCATGATCTTCATTCCAGATCACAAGATCGACGGCAAGTCCTTGTAAGCGCCAGTAGGCATGTGCCTGCACCAATTGTTTGACCATTTCAACACTATCCTGATCAAAGACATGCAACAACACAATGGGCAGATCACCGGAAATAGAATGACTCCAGAGGCCCGACTGGCCACGATAATTGTTTTGGATAACAGCAGCATCGGCACGTAAACCGGCATTGGCATAAATGATGGCCGCTGCGAGCCGGTTATACAATTGTGCATCCGATTCGGTGGCATTGATCTGGCGAAGCAATACCTGGCTGTGCGTCCACGATAATTCAAATGCCCGGTTCTTTAAATACTTATCCTGGTATTTAAACATCAAACTTTGACAGGCATCCCTGGTTTCGGCAATACCATAGGCAAGATCAATTGTTGCAGTCTGGTTCGCTTTGATGATGATGCGATAACGAATGGACAGGATCGGATCAAGAACGGATCCATCCTTTCCGGAGAGAACCTCGTCGACCATTGCCTGCGGATGTTGAAGTGTTCTACCCCTGCCTATGAATTGCAGGCGATCAGTTTCATAAGAAACTGCCTGAACCTCGCTGCCGTGAACAGACATCAAATGAAACATCCAGGGTGGTGTTTCTTCTTCAGAACGCGGACGGCGGGTACAAAATATCGAATTGTGTTCGGGAACGATTTGGGTTTGTACAAACAAATTGCTAAAGGCAGGATGTGCTTCATCTGAGGCCTGGCTGGCCATGACAACCTCTGTATAACTTGTAAGCTCCAGAACTTTCGTGGATAGTGTTTTGTTGGTGATTTTTATTCTTCTTAATTCAACATCATCCTCCGGAGAAATAACTATTTCTGTTTTTGTATCGATTCCAAAATCATTGCGGCGAAACTCCACGTGCCCTTGTGAAAATATCGCTTCATAGCTTTTTGGTACCTGCAAAGTTGGCTGGTGGGTGTTCGACCAGAACCTGCCGCTATTGACATCTTTAATGTAACAAAATATACCACGATCATCTTTCGTTGCATCCTCCCGCCAACGCGTAACGGCGATATTTTTCCAGCGGCTATAACCACCACCTGCATTGCTGATCATAGTCTGGTAATGGCCGTTGCTTAAAAGCTGGATCTCGGGTAACCTGGTATAGGGAGTTGTGACGGTTCTTACCTCTACACCCGTTGACAGGGTATTTGTCTCGAAGATGTCCGAAGTATGGGCATAGAAAATGGTCGTTCTCGGAATGCGTTCCTGTAACAGTAATAGAGTAGCGTTGAAACGAAGTTCTGATTCAAACCTTTGCTGCATTGGTTTATCCAACAACAGGTAAGCCAGCGATAGAAAGCTCATTCCCTGGTGATGCACCATGAATGAACGCACGATACTGTTGCTACTTCCTCTTGGAACACGGCTTTGCGTGTAGTCAATCGCTTCAAAAAAGCCATACTCGCCTTCGAAACCTTTATTGGATAATAATTGAAGATTGGCGCAGGCTTTAGTTGGCGATACCATGAGCGCAAGCATAGAGGCATAAGGAGCAATAACCATATCTTCTTCAAGGCCACGTTTTAGGCCAAGGCCCGGTACTCCAAATGCTTTGTATTGATAGTTGGAACTGGCATCCACAGTATTGTATCCTGACTCCGAAATGCCCCATGGTGTTTCTTTTTGCTGAGCATATTCTATTTGTCTTTTTACGGTGGCTTTATTGGTTTGATATAATAAAGTGTTTTCGTAAGAAGGCATGACCAACTGCGGCATCAGGTATTCAAACATGGAACCGCTCCAGGAAAGCAGGATGGGATCTCCTCCTGAATTGGTGAGCAAACGTCCAAGCGCAAACCAGCTTTCCTGCGGAAGTTTTCCCTGTGAGATCGCAACAAAAATCCCAAGTCTTGCTTCCGAAGCCAGCAAATCATAATAGCTGTTGTCCTTTCTTTGTTCTTCAACATTGTAACCAATCCTTAAAAGACTGGTTGATTTGTCGTAGAGAAAATTATACTCCACTTCGCTGAACTCTTCGCACTGTTGTGACAGTTGCTCCAGCATGGAAATGCGTTGAACCGCCTCCTCGTTTTCATTTCCGATGTATTTGCTGATTTGATCCAGCCATTCAGTGCTTGCGAAATCGGTCTTTTCTTCCCGATAAAAATCAACGGCTTCGGAAAGCATCTGGGGTATTTGCCCAATGGAAAGCAGAGACGGAATTTCGTCTAAGACAAACATTTTCTCGAAACCTTTTGGAACCGGCAACAGATTGATCCATGGAACCAGTTGTATCAGATCATCATGGAAACTTTTTAATTGTTGGTCTAGTTTCGTGATCCACTTCATCGATTCGCTATCAGAAGCAGCACTGACCACTAGATCATTTATAAGAAGGCCCAATTGGTCCAGGTGTTTTTTTACACTGCTCAATAAATTTGGATGTTCATCAACCGCAGCATGTAACGATTCTTCAATTTTTTCAATTTGCCTGACATCATATCCATTCGGATAATCCCTGATTATTTTTACTGTTGTAAGCAGGCTTTCAAAAACCCTATTCGAAAATACAGGTTGACCCGATTGTGACAACAGCCCCTGTTTTAATGTGAGCAGGTGGCCAATAAGATTGCCACTATCGACGGTAGATACATATCTGGGATATAAGGGTGCCAAAGACAAAGTATCATACCAGTTATAGAAATGTCCATTGAACCGTTCCAGCTTTCGCATCGTCTGCAATGAACCCTTGCATCTCTGCGCCAGTTCTTTTACTGTAATGTATCCAAAATCGGAAGCGGCAAGATTGGATAACAAAGAAAGCCCCATGTTGGTGGGTGATGTACGATGTGCAATAACGGGTAAAGGAACCTGTTGAAAGTTATCCGGCGGCAACCAATTTTCTTTTTCCGTTACAAAGTCTTCAAAATAAGACCAGGTTTTGCGGGCCGATTTGTGAAGGAATAAATTCTGGGAAATCGAAAGGTTCGGTTTTTTTTCGGTTTCCTGCTGGCTAATACGCCATGCAAGTGCAGGTGCCAGCAACCACAATACAAGTATAGGGCTGGCAAAATAAAGTGCCGTAGCATTTACGTAAATCAATAAGCCAGTAGTGGTAACTCCCAGAAGCGGTGCTATCCACATTGTTGCAAACACAGACTGCAAATCATTGCCACGAACTCCTGATGCGGCGGATGGAGTCCATTGCAATAACTTCCTTTTGGAAACGATCATGCGCCAGTTGGTGCGTATGATTGCGTCTAAATTGTTGTATGCCTCATAAGGAAGCACGGCCAAGCCAAAAATAAACCGGATCAAAAAGTCTCTGATCGTTATTCCTACTTCAACAAAGTGGGCATCAAGAGCCACATCTTCCGGTTTATTGATCAACTGCCAGCCTGCAGCCGCCATCAAGGGCAATAAAACAATAACAGTAACCACTGCGGTCCAAACTGATGGAAAGGGCATTACAAACCATCCCATTAGTAAAAGCAGGATCAGTGCAATAGGTGTACAGCTTCTTCTGAGGTTATCAAATATTTTCCATCTCGATAACCCGGAAAGCTTGTTTTTTTTAATTCGCCCTTTGGCGTCCCTGACAAATGGAAGCATCCAGGTCCCAATCTGCCAATCGCCCCGGATCCAGCGATGGTGACGCTTTACATCAGCATTATATTGCGCGGGACTCTCTTCATACAAATAAACATCACTCAACAAACCGGAGCGCAAATAACATCCTTCCAAAAGGTCGTGACTCAATATCCTGTTCTCAGGGAATAGTCCATCCAATACCGTTTCAAAGGCGTCAATATCATAGATTCCTTTTCCTATAAAAGAACCCTCTCCAAAAATGTCCTGATATACATCCGATGAAACCTGGGTATAAGGATCTATTCCAGACAAACTTCCCTGCATTTTCAGGTAAATTGAAGTGTCGCTTTTTGGAATGCTTGGCTCTACACGCGGTTGCAAAATACCATGACCACTGGTCACTCTTTTTTTATTGGCATCGTATAGGGGATGGTTTAAAGGATGTGCCATTGTTGCGATAAATTTCCGCACGGATTCTCTTGGCAATTGCGTATCGGAGTCAAGTGTGATCACATATTTTACATTGGCGAGTGTCTGTTGGTCACCTACAACCAATGAAAAATTATCTTCTCCCCGTTTTCGTAAAAATGCATTCAAAGCCGACAGCTTTCCTCTCTTACGTTCATAACCCATCCATTTTTTTTCCCGTTTATTCCACATTCTGGGACGGTGAAAAAGGCAGAAGGTGTCCACCCCGGGAGCTGAATATTTTGCGTTTAGCTCCTCAATTCTTTTTTTTACCAGTGCTACCAGGTTTTCATCTCCGGGAATGGTAGCAGCATCCGCATCCTTAAAATCAGTCAATAATCCGTAATGAACATTTGCTTCCCTGTTGGCCAGATATCTTATCTCTAATCCTTCTATCAGATCGTCTATGTATGCTTCGCTTGAAAGCATAGTAGGAATGACCACCAGGCTGCGACACTCCGACGGAATGCCTTTTGAAAAATCCATTCGGGGAAGCAGGTGTGGTGTCACCCAGATAGTAGCGACCCAATTGACAAGAGAAGTGGCTAGCTGAAGACATCCCAAAAAAAGGCACAATCCAAAAACAACTAAAATATTAGCGCTGTAATCAGTATGAGTATTGATGATGTACTGCAAGCCCCCGGTGAACAAGCCAGCTAATAGGAAAATAGAAAAGATGTACAGGAAGACCGGTGCTTTGCCTGCGGCTCTGGTTAATTTTAATCGCAGCGTATCATGCATGCAGGATGTGTGCTCCGTTTCTTTTAAACCATCACCAATTAAATAATATCCGACATGGTTCTTTTTTTCAGAAACAGGGTCGACATTTTTATTTCGGCGGGCTAATTCAATTGCTTTTTCCGCCACCTCTGTTTCTGAAAGACTGCACGATTTGGAGATTCTTTCTACAACGTGCCTGTATCGGTCCCGCGTTGCAAAATCCATCAAGGGGTAGGTTCCTGTTTTATCCTGCCTTAACACCTGCTCCACTGTGCTTAGTGTTTCCACAAATTCACGCCAGTCCGTCGAACCAATTAATCGAAGTGTACTGATACTGTTGCGCACCGAAACCTGGTCGGTAGCCTGTTTTTGATTTTCCTGCAAAACAAGGTCAACGCTGTTGTTTCCCGTTGCCGACAATTGCTGTTCCATCCAGCTCAATGGCAAGGCTAGTGCTGGCCCACCACCCTGAAGTTTACGTGTAAAGCAGGCCACAAAATGGCTATCCAATATGGGTTTTGTGCGTGCCATATCAGCAATCACAAGGATTAGGTTTGCCGGATTATCTTTTACAGTAGCGATCATTTTATCGGCCCAGTGGTCTGCAAGGTTTTGATCAATTACATCCAATGCTATTTTACCTGCAATTCTTCTGAGGTTTTCAATGACCGCCAGACGAAGCATAATGGGTATGGCCCATAATTCGCCTAAAGTAAGAACAGATACAGTTTGGTAGTTGGCAACAAAACCCGATAAGCTGGATACATCAACCCGGCCATCGCTATGCGAAATAATTTCAAGAACAATATCGTATACCCGTGGCGGACCTTCTGAAACACCTGCGGCCAAGTAAGGCAGTGCTTCACTGTATCCTTTTGGTAAATGTTTTCTTGCAATTACTACTTGTTCTTCGATCAGGTAAAAATTATCCAACAACCATTCTGAAGCCGGTGTGATGGTTTTTCCAGAGCGAATACTTTCTACCAGAAGGTTTCGGACTTCCAATAAAGTTTTTTCATTGCTCTCGAGGCGCTTCAGAAGCTTTTCATTCGTGTGGCGTTTTTGGAGCTTGTGCGATCGTGCAACCGCTTTGCCATGACGGTCCATTTGATCGGAACTATAGAGTTCCGAGCGGAATGGTTCTTCATATTTGCGCGCATTATTGTCGTTAAGAAAATTAAGACGTAAGTGAGATAAGATATCCGATACGGTACTTGTTGTGACCTTCATGGTAAACCATTATGCCTGAATATGATGGCAAGGTTCTGCAAGTTACCATTCCAAGGCTCAGTTCCAGCTAAAAACTTTTGATGGGTAAAATTCTTTAGTTGACAAGTTCTTTCAGTTTACTTGAATAAAGTTTAATGTTTCTTCTTTTCAAGTAGGTTTTTGTGACTGAATACGGTTAACCCTATGAGATAGGTCGTCCGAAAAACAAGACATATCCATCGGCATCTTTTATTTCAAACCCACGAAGACTATCTCCATCATTTTGGATGGGTTGCTTAAAAGATACATTCCTTGAACGGTATTCTTCAAACAAAGCATCTGGATCTGCAGTTGAAATATATGCATCCCAGCGAGCCCATTGGTGACGTTTAGCGTTGGGAATGGGTTTGATATCCGGGGAAATTTCCTTGAGCATAATAGAAATATGATCACGACCGACGATGGCAAAAAAAGGAGTCTTGTCCAGACTCATATGTTTGACGTCAAATCCAAGCTTGTCTACATAAAAGGAAACCGAAGTTTTTAAATTTGCCACGATAAAAAAGGGTGATATGTAAATAAGGTTTGTCATTGTTATATTTAAAAATCGAGTCTGTCACATGGCATTGTGATCAATGATCCGGAGCATTGCGATGCTTGCCACTGGGTAGTAAGTTGAACAGTGGTTTAATTTTCTTCTGTTGTCAGTTGTCCCAATTGTTTTAAAACCCGCTCCATTTCCTCTGGCCGCTGTGTTCCCAGTAAAAACTTTTTACCCTTGTCGTAAACTATTTGTAGTCCGGTGTTGCCTGAGACACTAAAAGCTTTTCCTTTACCAAAGAGGCCAATCCGAAGGCCCCATCCACCATATTCTATTATCGGACGGTACTGCCGCACAAAAGCTTTTGAAATTCTGTCCCAGGTAATTTTTCTATAGGTCCATTGAAAAGGTAAGAACCGGTAATAAATTCCGTCCTGCTGAATGGCTGTATCAAGCCGCAAAACCAACGATAAAACTGTAAGCAGAAAGGTTGCTATAGTCGCAAGTGTCAGAAGGCCGTCGCTCATTGGCTTGTCACCAAAAGTTTGCCCTAACAAAACCTGACTTATCCATCCATAAATAAAAAAACCATTGACGCCAATGAGCAAGGCCCACAACCAGATTTGTTTGAAACGCTGGCGCTCGGTAAACAAAATTTCTGTTGTCAAGGTTGAAGTCTTTAGTTGTTTCTTT
This sequence comes from Flavisolibacter sp., assembly GCA_045805145.1. Lineage (GTDB taxonomy): Bacteria > Bacteroidota > Bacteroidia > Chitinophagales > Chitinophagaceae > Flavisolibacter. The sequence goes on from JBJMLU010000010.1 coordinate 95,023, forward strand.
TAACCGCCCCGAAGTTATGCCGAGGAGCACATATTTTACAGTCAGTATAGTGGATGAAGGGTCTCTTTCCCCTCAAACTGGGACACTACCAAATTTTTGTAGAAGATGATTTGTTTCCTATCTTTTCGTCAAATCCCAGATATGCTTTCCAGAAAATCACTTGCAGTTCTGTTCTTACTTCTCTCCTTCAGAGCATTAAGCCAGAAAAACTTTTCCTATACGCCTGAGAGCCCAAAACCCGGAGACCTCATTACCATTAACTATGAACCGGCAGGAAGTATTGCTTCGACTTTACAGCCTGTTGAAGCGAGTTTCTATATGTTGGGGCGAAATGCCGAAGGTCAGACCATTAATATTGCGGCTGATGAAATCAAACTTACCCGGCAGGGAAGAAAGTATACAGGTACTGTGCAGACAGACACTGCAGCGAACATGATCTATTTTGGATTTTCTGCCGACAAGCAATTCGACAATAATTTCAACCAGGGATATTATATCCTGCTGAATGAAAATGGCAAGCCAGGGCGTGGTGCCTATAGTGCTCTTTCGGGTTTTTATCAATACTCAGGAAGGTCTGTTGGAGTTGACGCCGATAATGAGAAAGCACTTGAAGCGATCAGGAATGAAATAAAAGCATATCCTGAAAACCGTAACAATTATCTGGTTCAATCAGTCCGCCTGATGAATTCATTGAAAACGCCCGATGCAGAGGCCAGTATTCAAAAAGAGATTGAATCACTGATCAAGTCCGGATTAAAAACCGAGAACGACTACCAGACCCTCGAAAGTCTGTATGCCATCGCACGGTTACCCGAGCAGGGAAAGCTAATCGCTGCTGTCAAAAAAGAAAAATTTCCCAATGGAAAATGGACGGTATCAGAGTACATGCAACAATATTACAATGAAAAGGATCCTGCGAAAGTACAGGCCATGACAGATGAAATTCTGCGCAGGCTCAAAACGGATCCCAATTGGACATCGGCTAAAGCAGACTCTGATTATTTTAAGATGCAGGTTGTAAATGCCTATTACAAAAAAAAGGACTGGGAAGGATTTGAGAAAGCTGCCAATGCTGCAAACACGAAAAACCCAAGCATGCTGTCCAATTATTATAACGAAGCAGCCTGGGACATGCAGCAGACGAATTCAGACCTTAAAAGGGCCGAAGAATTTTCGCGCAAAGCAACGCTCTACGCCCGGGCTGAAATGAACAAGCCAACTGAAAAGAAACCGCCTTATCTCACTACCAAACAGTGGGAGCAAAACCGGAAATCCACCTATGCACAATATGCCGACACCTATGCCATGGTGCTTTACCGGATGGGTGATTATAAAAATGCTTTTGCCTACACCAAAGATGCAACCATGAATATTGGTCAGGGCAAGGATGTCAACTACAATAATACTTATGCGTTGGTTGGAGAAAAAACACTTCCTGCAAAGCAATTGAAAAAGGAAATGGAGAATTTTGTAAAACAGGGCAAAGCAGGAAATGATGTAAAAAATGTTTTGAAAAAAATCTACACTACTGAAAAAGGAAGTGAACAAGGTTACGATGCTTATATCAGTTCACTGGAAAAAGAAGCTTACCTGAAAATGCTGGACGAGTTGCACAAATCCATGCTGAATCAAACAGCTCCATCATTTGCTCTTCTCGACCTCGATGGCAACCAGATAAATTCTTCGAGTCTGAAAGGTAAAGTGGTGATCATTGATTTCTGGGCTACCTGGTGTGGTCCCTGCAAGGCTTCATTTCCAAGCATGCAAAAAATGGTATCCAGGTACAAGGACGATCCCAATGTTCAATTTGTTTTTGTAGACACCTGGGAGAATGTTGAAAACAAAAAGAAGAACGCAGCTGATTTTGTCAGCAACAATAAATACAGTTTCCACGTACTGCTGGATGAAGACAGCAAGGTAGTGGACCAGTTCAAAGTGGATGGCATTCCCACAAAATTTGTGATTGACAAGAATGGGATCATCCGGTTTAAGTCAGTTGGTTTTGGAGGGAATGAAGACAAGCTTATCTCTGAGCTTACGGCCATGATCGATATGGCTTCACAACAAGTGGCGGGGACAAAGGCTTTTTAATAAAAACAGCTTTGCTGCATTAAGTTAATTAAGGGAGGAGACTATAGCTTTAGTTAATCTTCATTGCAAATATGGAGGCCCGGTTTGAAAATGCAATCATTGTTTAAGTTTTTCTTGAAATGATCCCGAAGGGAAACCAATATTGTTCAACGGCAGTCATTCCTCTCTGATTGGATATTTTGAAGAAAGTGTTTTATAGGCAGTCGTTCTTTATTGATTATTTTTTTATCAGGGTGATTCTTAACGGCAGTCCTTACTTAATGGTTGGTTTTTTCTCTTCTACTTTTCTCTTGGAAAGAAAAAGTAGAGCAAAAAGTTCAAGGATTCCGCACACGGCGGGATGCGCGTCCGGGCCGCGGCACAACAGTCACTCAAAGCTTGTCTCGGGATTGCGTTATGCAGTCTTTCTCCTTAGTAGAAGTTCACTATTGTGTTTAAGTTTCTTATGTTCCTGGTGCTTTTATTCGAAAATGCTGAAGGCGCTGTGTTCCCCCGCCTTTGGTGGGGCTGGACCCGTCTTCTGAATTTTGCGATGATGTTAATGAATGATCCTGGTTTCATTGTTTTGGAGCGCCTTACTGTTCGTGAGTGTACTACGAGGCCGTCTTAGGATCTGGTGCTCGCTTCGCTTGCAAGGAGATTGCCGCGCTGCGCTCGCAATGACGCCTATAGTACGATGCTTACTATGGGTTTCAACCTTGC